>JAFPUF010000090.1 GCA_017395545.1 Treponema sp.
CGTTTCATGATGAGGACTGCATCCGACAGAAATGACATGCCGTTTATCTGAAGGGAGACATCGCGGACTTTCTCGAAGATTGCGAAGCTTTCTGAATCTCCCTGAAGGTCACAGCGGAAGTGTGTGACGTTGACGTCGAGCAGGTTCGCTGTGTAAGCAGTGCCATTGTGCTTGAAATTGACAGAACTTTCTGTGTCGCAGTTCGCGCGGACAAGATTTCGCCGTCCTTTCGCACCGCTTTTTTCAAGAGCCGCCAGAATCGAGTCGAAATTGTTCTGGTCTCTCTGAGCGAGGGCAAAACAGCCGGCACGGATTCCGATGTCGCGCATGAAATAAGACTTGATTTTTTCTTCTTCGTCAGAATTCTGACGCTTGAGATAGAAAATTCCGATTAAAATACTCTCTCCCATAAATTCCTGCAGCTCACGAATGTAGTTTTTCCATTCGATGCCTTCGACAGATGAATCAATGTTGAAGTACAGAATTGCCTCAGGGTAAAGCTTGGTGATTTCACGAATTTTTGTTTGCAGCGGACATGTGTAGTCATCATTGATTATGTAAGTTTCGAAACCGCGACCCAAAAATTCCTCAAGGTAAGTTTTTGGAATGAGAGAAGTGTCCGGAGCGATAAAAAATGTTTTTCGCCCATAAAGTTCAATATCGTGTTTAGCCATACCTTTAATTATAAACTCATTATACAGAAAAAGCGAATTTTTTTTCTAGTAAAATTAAGAAAGATTTAAGTATTTTTTTTGAAAAAAGTGTTAAAATGTTCTCCGTATGAAAATTATCTCCTGGAATGTGAACGGCATACGCGCCGTCGAAAAAAAAGGTTTTACAGACTGGCTTCTTGAGTGTGGAGCCGACATAATTTGTATTCAGGAAACGAAGGCAAATCCGTCCCAGCTGTCGCAGAATCTTCTTTCGCCCGGTGGCGAAGAAAATCCTGCCTATAAATCTTACTGGTCTTCTGCAAAAAAAGCGGGCTATTCTGGCACTGCGATTTATACAAAAAAAACACCCGACAAAGTGGAACTCCTTGGAGAAGCAGAATTCGATGATGAGGGACGTGTCCTCTCTGCTTTTTTCGGAAAACTCGTCGTTGTGAGCGCATATTTTCCGAACAGCCAGGATCACGGGGCCAGACTCGACTACAAGCTCCGTTTCTGCGAATCAATCTTCAAATATCTTACAAATCTTGTTTCTCAGGGCTATGACATCGTCCTCTGCGGGGATTACAACATCGCACACAAGGCAATTGACCTCAAAAACCCTAAATCAAACGAAAATAACGCCGGTTATCTGCCCGAAGAACGCGCCTGGATGGATTTTTTTACAGCGAACGGTTTTACTGACACTTTCAGAAAATTCTGTTCAGAGCCGGAGCAGTACACCTGGTGGAGCTACCGTTTCCATGCACGCGAAAAAAATATCGGGTGGCGCATCGACTATCAGTGCGTGAACGATTCCTTTGCTCCAAAAGTAAAATCGAGCCTGATTCTTAAAGAAGTTACAGGCTCAGATCATTGTCCGGTTCAGGTCGAAATCGAAGCCGGACAGTAAAAAACGGAACTCAAGATGTTTGACAAAAATAAAATTCTGATTCTCTGTAAAGTTGTTGATAATTACGGCGACATAGGTGTCGTTTACCGCCTTGCCCGTGCACTGAGCGATCTCCGCCCGTCCCTTGAGATTACTCTGGTTGTGAGTAATCTTGAGAGTTTCCATAAACTTGCGAACCAGATTGATCCCTCAAAAAAAATACAGGACTTCCGTTACAAAAATCTCGTATGGAAAGTCGTCGACTGGAACCTGCCGGCTGAAGGCAAAAAAACAGAACTTCAGTTTTCAGACTTCAATTCTCAGCTTATTTTGGAGTGCTTCCAGTGCGGGCGGCCAGAATGGCTTGAAAACATTCTTTTTGCACCGGATTTTAGCGAAACCGTTCAGATAATTCAAATTGACTACCTTACTGCCGAGGATTACGCTGACGAATTTCATCTTCTGAAAAGCGGTACGCGAAAAGCAAATGTCAAAAAAATCTTTTTTATGCCGGGTTTCACTGAAAAAACTGGCGGACTTATTATCAATAATGAAAAAGTAACAGACGATATGGAAAAATCGGGGGCTTCCTGCCTCAGCCTGTCTGCCGGCAGGCTAAGGCAGGCCGGGCTTTCCGAGGTTCCGCTGACGCTCCATACCGCAGGCGGTACGGCGGAGCCGCCTCTCCAATCCCTAGCCCGTGAGTTCTCAATCTTCTTTTTTGCCTACGATGATGACTGTTCTGCAGTCGTAAAAGGAATTTCAGACTTTCAGTCTCAGGTGCGCAGAACTGAGCCGGATTTTTCCGTGACCGTTTACCTTGCATCAGGAAAATCCGCCCTTCCTTTCGAGGAAGCCTGGCAGAAATACGGTTCGCCGTTTGAAATTAAAAAAATTCCTTTCCTTGAGCAGGGAGCTTTTGATGAATTCATTTTGGAAATGGATTTTCTTTTTGTGCGGGGGGAAGATTCTCTTTCCAGGGCGGCCCTTTCAGCCCTTCCTTATGTCTGGCAGGCCTACAAACAGGATGAAAACTATCAGCTCGTAAAAGTGAACGCACTTCTTGAGCGGATGAGGCCGTTTTTTGACCAGGAAGAATTTGAGCCTGTCCGGAATTTCTGGCAAAATTACAATGACTATGAAAATCCCACAGAGCCTGAAAACCTCACGAAAATGCTGGTTTCTGCCCGGAATCAAAAAAATACCGCAGGGTTCAAAAAGTTTGCGGAGCAATTGCATCAGAACGGAAACCTTGCGGAGCATCTTCTTGAATTCATCGATGGCCTGAGGTTTTAGACATATCCGTGCCGGATGAATTTCCTGCAAAAAAAAACTGCCCGGGAAGTTTTTAACACTTCATAAAGGGCAGCTTTTTTTTTCGTTTTTACATCGGGATATTCTTTACAAGCTTGACCATATACAGTTTGATGTACATTTTTAATGCGTCTCGTTCGCGTATTTTCTGCAGGCCCGGGGCGTTCATAAGGCTGTCTGCAAGGCTTTCGATTCTTGAAGGAGTGAAACCGTCAACTTTAATCGTTCGCAGCGTTTTTCTGATGTAATCCCGGATCAGGGAATTGACGTCTTCGGTAAGGTTGCTGTGAACGTCGCTTCCAAGCCGCTGGTTCCAGATTTTTTCGTATGAATCGAGCTCTCGGTTGAGCGTTGAACTTACCGGAACATAGGCCTGTTCTGCGGTGCGCGCAGCTTCCCTGAGGGCGACTTTTTTAGAGACGGCTTCATTCTGTGAAATGGCTGCCGTAGTTTCGTCTTCGCGTCTTTTTGCTTCTTCTTCTTCGCGGTATTTTTCTGCTCTTGTCTTCTGTTTTTTGTTACGCTTGCTTTTCGGCGGTCTCAGAAGCATTCTTGCAATCCATGAAATAAGCGGCATTGAATACCAGAACGGAAGCATGATTTTTGCGTCGTTCAGAAGTTCCTGCCGGCCCATCAGAAGGATTTCTGAGTATGGAAGAAGCTGTCCGTTTACGAACAGACTGATTTTGCTTGTATCGTCTCCGCCCGAAGCATCGTAGCTCAGAAGCGGAAGGAATGAAGAGTGCAGAAGTGCGCTCAAAATCGGCGACTGAATGCGGATTTCGCGCTCAAGCCTGTCCTCGAATGCGCGCTGATCTTTCATTTCAGGGAGCATGTCGAACTGCCGCAGAACCTCAGACCAGTGAGTTTTGATTGCGTCAAGGACAGAGATGCGGGCATCGGTACAGAGACGCAGTATGAGCTGCAGTACTTTGCTCTTGAAAATAAAATATCTCTGCTCGTCGTAGGTCTTGAAGACCAGAATTTCCGGAAGTTCCTGAACCGGAGCCTCCTGTGTTTTTTTGTGGAGATAGTCCTTGAGTTCTTCTTCGGTGTACTGGGTTAAAAGCAGATCGCCTTTCTGGTCTGTGAATTTTGTGATTTCTTCGAAAGTGAAATAGTATGGCGGTTTCTGCATGAGCGTTTCGAGAGTCTTGATTGCGCCCTCTTTTTTAGCCTGCTCTGCAGCCTGGTTCTTGAAATAGTTTGCTCCGACTTCGGTGATGTAAACTGCCTGAAGGCATGACAAATCTTCCTGGGTGTAGTCCTTGATTTTTTCGTAATCCTGCTTGATGAAGAAGCAGAGCTGATTCCAGAGGTAAAAACTTTCGGTTGTCTGGCTCAAAGTTTCGAGTGAGTGGTCGGGGCGGTCAACAAAAGCATTGAAAAAGTTTTTGACAATCATCTCCCGTCCTGGATTTGAGACAGTGAGTTTTTTGAGGAAGTAGTCGTGATGCTCTTCCTTTTTGAGCATGTTCTGAATTTTGCCTACTGCACTTCGATTAAAGTGACAACAGATACATTTGACGGAAGAAGAATCGAAGGTGCATTGTGGGGCAGCGTAAGCCCGTAAAGCGTTTTGTCGTTGATTTCCTGATGCTGAAGAAGCCTGCCGATAATTTCTGCTGCATTTTCTCTTGTGACAATTTCTTTTGGCGTTCCTTTTGGCAAATCAGCTTCGTTTGGGAACGGAAGACTTGGGTTTACGGCGATATCCTTGTATCTTTCTGAAAAACGTTCGATGTAGTAAGGAATTACAAGAATGCCCGTTTTGTCACCGTGAAGAGAAGTCATTACAATCTGACGGGTATCGACAAGTTTTTCGAGTTCGGTCTGAAGGGCTGGGACAGGGTCTTCAAGATAGACTGAGAGAACCGGCTGTTCCTCAATATGATGTTCAGAGTATTTTTTTAAGTATTCGCAGAAATCGCGGTAATCGACGACAGCGTTTTTCTGCCTTGTTGCAAAAAATTTTAATAAAACAATTATACTGGTTGTGGTCGCCATATCTTTATTTTATCAGCAATTTTTAATAAAATAAAGTGGTAAAGTAAACTGAAAAAAAACAGAAAAATAAATCGAGGTAAAAAATGTTATCTTCACGAATGTCTAAACTTCATCCTTATGTTCCGGGCGAGCAGCCGAAAGACAGGATATATATAAAACTTAATGCAAACGAAAATCCTTATCCGCCTTCCCCGAAAGTGATTGATGCTGTTCGAGAGGCAGCAAAAAAACATCCTGAAAAACTCGGACTTTATCCTGACCCTGATTCAAACGAATTAAAAGAGGCGCTCGCCGACATGCTCAATAAATCCGGCGGCGTTCTTTGTCGTGCAAACCTTGAGGGCGGTAAAAAAAACGGAAGCGGTGCCCTTGTCACTCCGAGCGAGTTCGATAAAATTCCGTTTGTCGTCACACCTGATATGATTTATGCCGGAAACGGAAGTGATGAGGTTCTGAGCTTTGTTTTTTATGCTTTTTTCGATTCTGACAGAAAACTCGTTCTCCCTGAGCATACATATTCCTTCTATCCCGTTTACGGCGGCTTTTACGACATTCCGCTTGCAAAAATCCCGCTCAACTCTGATTGGACTCTCGATAAAGAAAAAATGCTTGAGACTGCGAACAGTGAGAATTCCGGAATCATTTTTGCGAATCCGAATGCTCCGACTTCACTCGGACTTACCCGTGACGAAGTCCGTGAAATGATAAAAAAAGCGCCGAAAGACCGTGTTTTTGTGGTTGATGAAGCCTATGTCGATTTTGGCGGTGAAAGCTGTATTCCGCTGCTTGCAGAATTCCAGAACCTTGTGATTGTCCGGACGACCTCGAAGAGTCTTTGCGGGGCAGGTCAGCGGCTTGGATATCTGGTTGCAAATAAAGAACTTGTAAACGCCGTTACAACCGTAAAAAATTCGCTCAATCACTTCCCGATAGATTTTCTTGCTCAGAATGCCGGAATCGCTGCCTGCCGCGATGCAGGTTACTATGTAAAATGTGCGCAGAGTGTCGCTTTCGAGCGTGACGAATTCATTGACTTTTTGCGCACAAAGGGCTGGTTCGTTCTCGACAGCCAGACGAATTTTATTTTCTGCAAAAAAGACGGCGTTCCGGGGGATGAAGCCTACAAAAAAATCAAGAAAGAGGGAATTTTAGTCCGTCATTTTGCAACTCCCGGCATTGAAGAGTACCTCAGAATCACAGTCGGCACTCACGAACAGATGCAGGCATTAAGGGCTGTAATGGAGGATATGTAAAGCTCCACCCAAAGATAACTCCATTTAATTGACATTTGGCCTAAAAAATTCGTGCTTTTTGTTTCCCGTTGTGATAAACTGTTTCCATCTTATTTTCATAAATAAAGGTGGAAAATATGGCTATCACTTGGGAAAACCTTGACAAACTTTCTTCTTACAAAAAACTCCAGTCACTCAAAGGTGCTGTGAGCGTAAAATCAGCTCTTTCTGCTGCAGACGCTGCAGGAAGGGTCAAAAAATACTCAGTTCCGATGGGTGCAGGCCTTACTTACAACTATGCCGCAAAGCAGGTTGACGAAAAAGTCCTTTCAGTTCTCGCAGAACTCGCAAAAGAAGCCCAGCTCACAGAAAAATTCGCCGCAACTTACAACGGAGAAGTAATCAACACGGGCGAAAAACGAATGGTTCTTCATCATCTCTGCCGTGGTCAGCTCGGAAAAAATGTAATGGCAGACGGAACAAACAAACGCGATTTTTATGTCAAAGAGCAGAAACGAATCGCTGAATTCGCCGAGAAAGTTCATTCTGGCGCAATCGTAAACGCTAATGGCGAAAAATTCACCACAGTCGTTCAGATTGGTATCGGTGGTTCTGATTTGGGCCCTCGCGCAATGTACCTCGCCCTCGAAAACTGGGCAAAAGCTGCAGGAACATTCAAAATGGAAGCAAAATTCATCTCGAATGTTGACCCTGACGACGCAACGGCTGTTCTCAAATCAACAGATCTGGCTCACTCAATCTTCATCTTGGTTTCTAAATCAGGAACAACTCTTGAGACTCTCACAAACGAATCTTTCGTAAAGGATGCTCTCAAAAAAGCAGGTCTCAATCCTTCAAAGCACATGATTGCAGTCACTTCTGAGACCTCACCTCTTGCACACAACCCGGACTATCTCGAAGCATTCTACATGGATGACTACATCGGGGGCCGCTATTCATCAACTTCTGGTGTCGGTGGTGCAGTTCTCTCTCTCGCATTCGGCGCAAAAGTTTTCGATGACTTCCTCAAAGGAGCGGCAGAAGAAGACAAACTCGCAACAAACGAAGACATCCTCAAAAACCCGGCATTGCTCGATGCTTTGATTGGCGTTTACGAGCGCAATGTTCAGGAATATCCGGCAACAGCGGTTCTTCCCTACTCACAGGCTCTCTCCCGCTTCCCTGCTCACCTTCAGCAGCTCGACATGGAATCAAACGGAAAGAGCGTAAACCGCTTCGGAGATGCAATCGACTATGTAACAGGACCTGTCATCTTCGGTGAACCAGGAACAAACGGCCAGCACTCATTCTACCAGCTTCTTCATCAGGGAACCGACATCGTTCCGCTTCAGTTCATCGCATTCAAGGAGAATCAGGCAGGAAACGATGTAATCATCGAGGACTCTACAAGCCAGAAAAAACTCGGTGCGAATGTAACAGCCCAGATTATGGCTTTCGCATGCGGAAAGGCAGACAGCGACCCGAACAAGACTTTCGCAGGTGAGCGGCCATCAAGCCTCATCTACGGAAAACAGCTCACACCATCTTCTCTGGGAGCACTTCTCGCACACTTCGAGAACAAAGTAATGTTCCAGGGCTTCGTATGGAACATCAACAGCTTCGACCAGGAAGGCGTTCAGCTCGGAAAAAAACTCGCAAAAACAGTTCTTTCTGGAAAAGCTGACGGCGCATTAAGGGCGTATACCGAATTGTTGGAAATATAATGCACCGCAAGGATGCGGTGTAAAAGCAAAGAGAGAATTTTCCGCAAGGAAAATTCTCGTACGAATCAGGAAATCCACGGAGGGATTTCCTGTTCGAGGCTTACACAGAATTGCTTGATTTGTAATTCCTAAATCCCGTACACTTCCCGGAGCGTGCGGGATTTTTTTCTTTCCGATAATTTTCTGTTTTATCTCTTCTTATAACACGATATTTTTGAAACTTTAAGTTTTGACTGATATTATATTGGGTATGAAACGAACATTTTTATCGGCAGTCTTAATTCTTACGGCCGCAATTTCATTCTCACAGAATTCAAACTCCTCAAATTCTGAGGCTTCTGAAAAAGTCCGCTCCCTCTCCGTTGATGATGCAGTAGCGTTGGCAAAAGAAAACAACATTTCCATCGCTCGCTCTAAAATAACTCTGGATGCAGCAGCGCGCGCAAAAGCTCATTCGTGGAACAGCATAAGCCCTGCTGCATCTGTTTCTGCGTCATCTTCAATTCCCGTTGATGCATTGAGCGATACAGATTCAAATTATTCTGCAAGTCTTGGAGTGTCAGCAACCGTTTCGGTCTCTCTTTCTACAAACCTCTACACATCAATGCAGAGCGCAAAAATCAATTACGAGTCAGGAAAACTTAGTTTTGAGGAGGCTGTAAAATCTGTGGAACTTTCTGTCCGCGAAGCTTTCTACGGTCTTCTTTACGAAAAGGAAAACATCACCCTTCAGGAAAAAAATCTTGAAATCGCTAAAACTCAGTACACAAACAACCTTGCAAAGTATAATCAGGGGCGTCTGAGCGAAATCGATGTCCTTTCCGCCGAAGTAAACTACAAAAGCAAGATTCCGACCGTCGAAAGTGCCAGAACGACATTCTTCAACGACCTTGCCAGCTTCAAGCAGACTCTGGGAATTCCGCTTAACGAGAAAATTGAACTTTCCGGCTCCCTGGATGACATGATTAACCTCAATGAAATTAAAGTTGACATTGAAAGCATAAATTCAGCATCAATAAAAACTCTTGAATACAAACTTGAGAGCGCAAAAAATACAGTTCTCGACAAAAGATTCTCAGCCTTTGCTCCGAGTCTGAGCGCAAGTTTTAACTGGAGCGAAAAATACTGGTATTTTGGTGCTGACGGAACAACCGACGACCCGTCAAAATCCGCCTCGCTTACTCTTTCCGCTTCAATCCCTCTTGACGGCGTTCTCCCATGGTCGAGCAAAAACGATGCGATTGATACGGCAAAAGACAGCGTGAAAGATCTTGAACTTCAGCTTGAAAACGAAAAAAAAGATGTCCTGCGCACGGTATTTTCAAGTCTCAGCTCGATAAAACAGAGCCAGTCCTCAATCAAATATAAGCAGGCGAATGTTGAGCTGGCCAGAAAAACTTATGATATGACCGCCGAGGCCTATAACCGCGGTACAAAAGATTTGCTGACACTTCAGGACGCAAACACATCGCTTTTAAATGCACAGGTCTCACTAAAAAGCGAGACACTTACACTCATAAAAGCAATCCTCGAACTGGAGAATACGATTGGTGTCGAATTCGGCACTCTCGGAAAATAAAAAATAGCCGGCGTTCCCTAGTTAAAGTATTTTTCTTCAAAGTCTGCGACCGGAATAGGGCGTGAAAAATAGAATCCCTGGAAAAGGTCGCAGCCTGCATCTGAGAGGAACCCGATTTGATTGTCGCTTTCCACGCCTTCCGTAACTACTTTCATTCCGAGTTCTTTCGCAAGAATTATGATTTTTTCGAGAATAAGGCGGCTTTTTTCGTTGTTTTTCGATTTCTGAAGGAAAGCCATGTCGATTTTGAGGACATCAACAGAAATATCCTTGAGCATATTCAGACTTGAATAACCGCTGCCGAAATCATCCATCTCGACTATAAAGCCGGCACTGCGGAGCCGGTCAATGAGTTTCATCTGGTTGTCGAGGTCAAAGATAACGGCTGTTTCTGTAATTTCAAGATTCAGGTTTTTCGGAGAAATATCATATTTTTTCACAAGCGAAGTGAAAATTTCATACAAATCCATCGTGAAGAAGTCTTTTGCGGAAATATTTACGGAAATCGTAAGGTCTTTACGCCCCGCTTTTTTCCATTCTGAAAGCTTTTTGCATGCACATTCCCATACGAAGCGGTCAACGTCTGAAATGATATTGATTTTTTCGATGATTTCGATAAAGTCAGAAGGCGGAACAACCCCTCTTGTCGGGTGATGCCATCGTACAAGCGCCTCGGCTCCGACGAGTTTTCCGTCTTTTGTCACCTGGCTCTGCAGATACATGACAAGCTGGCCAGCTTTCAGGGCGTCAGGAAGTTCATTCATAAGCATCTGCATCTGAAGGACTTCGAGTCTGAGCCGGTCATCGTAATAGGCGAGCGTTGTCATGTAATCGTTTTTAATGGTTCTGAGAGCGAGGAATGCCCTGTCGCACATGACTGAAACCGGAAGAGAAAGATCATCTACTTCATAAACTCCCATATGGCCAATCAGATGATAAGAGAAGTTTGTGAGATAAGACGTTCTGCTTTTGAATGCCTCGATATAAGCTTTATCGTCAAAATGCCTTTTCGGGATGAACATAACGAAATGGTCGTTGAAAAGCCTGCCGTAAATATCATCGGAAGCCGCGTGTGTGCGGATTGAGTCCGCAATTCTGAGAAGAATTGTGTCACCGAATGCCTTGCCGTGAAGGTCATTAATCAGCTTGAAATTGACGATATCGGTGACTATGAGCATGTATTGTGTGAAGCGGTCAAATTTGATTCTGTGCTCAACCTTTTCAAAAAAATAATCCTGATTGAAGAGCCCCGTGAGCTTATCCCTTGTCCTGAGAATTTTTTCTTCATAAATCTGATTTTTTGTCTCGGTAATGTCTTCAACCAGATAGTATCTGCCGACCGTAATGTCGTTTTCCCGGATGTAGTAGTCAGAAATCTGAAGAATCAGGCGCTTCCCGTTGTAAGAAAAATCGAATTCTTCGGAGAAAGTGCTTTCCGTGTAAACCTGCGATTTTTCTTTTTTTGTTTCAAAATCACTGAAAATATCCTGAGCCAGAATTGTAGTTTCGTCGCAGCCGAAAATTTCTTTTATGAAAGTGTTTACGTAGATGCATTTTTTGTCAGTATCAAGCAGAACCAGACCGCTTTTAAGGTTATTCGTAATCAGTCCGAGAGTTTTCTGAATAAGTCTTCTCGGAAGAACGTTGAAAAGGACATAATACGATGAAATGAAACATACCGCATATACAATAATTGAGAAATTGAACGGAAAGCCTGTAAAAATATAGATGATGTTCGAGGCAAAAATCAGAAAAACGAATGTAAGGATAGAGTAGTACCTTATTCTGAAAGCAGGCGGTTCTTTGAGAACCCTTCGAAGCAGGGCGATGAAGCTGATTATAAAGAGAAGCTGTCCGAAAACCACATGGATTGTCAGAAATCCTGTTGGAATATAATGCAGATAAAAATCCCTGAACCAGCGGGCATAGTAAAGTCCAAAAACAAAATGATGGAAAATGTTTGCGAAAAGTGAAACAGTATCCAGAACTGCAAGCGGAATCACGACAAAATTAAAGAATTTAGAGAGACTCCTGCTTTTTATGTAGTAAATGCAGAAATCAAATACAAAAACGGAAATCCAGGTCGCAAATGAAAAATAGAATGCGTACGCGATGTAAGCGGTAAGTTCGTTTGAAGAAAAAATAACAACCAGATGAGCAAGGGTGGAGATGGCAGACGGAATGAGAACTTTAGTCATTCTGCGGGCAAGCAGCCCCTTTTGTCGTGAAAGCTTATGTAAGCCCAGGGGAAAAAATTGCAAGAACCGCACATATCAAAACAAGAAAAAGGGTTTTCATTTAATTTACAGTTTAACATAAGACTGAATAAAAGAAAAGCGAACAGAGGATGATGACGGTGAAACTTACATTTATTCATACAGCTCAGGCACTTTCACAAGTACAGGAATCTCAGAAACGGAAGATTCAAACATTACGGTTATACAGACTCAACTGGCGCAACGGATGTTAGCCCGGATATTTACGCAAAATGGAAGCGGGGACAGCATGGCCAAGTATAAAATCCTCTCTGCAAGTGGTGTCAGCATGAAATTCACTATCAGCGGAACATCTTTTGTCTGCCCGATTCCTTATATCACAACCTCTGCTGTTTCAGAAGCTCTTGAAGACGCTGAAGAGTATACAAAAGTTACTGACTAAACGGTGCATTGTAAAATGAGGGGAGAGGTCTCTCCCCTGCGTCACACTTCGTTGTGCCGCACCCCTTTCTGCGGGTGCTCTGCCCCCGCAACGCCCCCGAGCGAAAAAAAAATAAAAAAATAA
>JAFPUF010000091.1 GCA_017395545.1 Treponema sp.
AAATGAAGAAGAAAAAAGCCAGATTCTGGATTTTTGTAATTCGTAGTGCGAAATTCATAATGTGTAATTGTTTATTTTCAAAGTTCATATTTTCTGTAACCTATAACTTATCCCTTCTTACCTGTAACCTATAACTTATTGTCAGATTCGTTTTAAAAGGCGGTTGTAAAGGTCTATTACTTTCCGGCTTTTTTTTGCGGCGGCTCCAAGGAGGAGTTTGTCCATAATCTGCTTTGAATCATTGAAACGGCGCTGGTTGAAAAGGCGGGCGGCCTCAGCGTACATTTTTTCGTCGTTCTGAGAAAGAATCGCAGTGTTCGTAGTACCAATCTTTAACTGGATGTCGAGTTTAAGTTCCTTTGCATTCTTGTTCGTTCCGTCAATCGCGATTGCCTCATTCGCAAGTGCAAGGGCAGCCTTAAGTTTTTCCTCGTCGCTGCCAGCCGCTTTGAACGCTTTTTTTGCCTCTGCGATTTTAGAATCTGCAGATTTTTTGACTTCTTTTTTAACCGTCTTTTTAGGGAACATCCCCAGCAAATCCTTAATGTTGTAGATTTCCTGGGCAAGGTTCGGATATTTCGGGTTTATTTCGTAAAGTGCCTCAAGTTCGGCAAGACGCTCGCTCATTGAAGCCTTTGATTTTGCGGCAGAAAGCATGCTCGAAAAGTCCCGCTGGAATTTTTCAGGATCTAGTTCCTGCTGAATTTTTAAAGTGATGAACCTTGCTTCCTGATTAAGCGGGTAGACATTCTGGACGTTGCGTACGTTTGTAAGCGCAAGATTGAAAGCATCGTTCGCTTCGTTCTGCTGGCCGGCGGCTTTAAGTTTTACGCCTTTCTCAAAACTCTGCTTTGCCATGTCAAGAGAATACGAAAGTTCAGGATAATGAGGGTCTGACTGAAGGAGCACACGGCCGAAAGTCGCGCTTTTTACGGTTTTTATGATATTGAGCAAATCTTCGATTTCGGGGTCAGGCTCCGTACTGACTTTTGCCCACCGCACCTGGGCGTTGACAAGGATATTCTCTGCACCGTCGAAGTTGCTCGAATAATAAAGGGTGGTCGCCTTATCCTTAAGCGCAAAAACCTCGCGAAGAACCTTTGCATATTCTGCCTGCTGGATTTTTTTTGCAAGTTCGTTGAGCGTAACTTCCCGCATCTCACGGATTTTCTCGGAGAATTCAATGTCGAGAGCCTGAGCATACATACCGGAAGCATTATCAACGGCGGCGTTCGCAGCGTCAAAATTCTCTTTTTTGAAAGCTGAGAGTGCCATTTTATACTGCATATCCGCATTTGTAAGACTCTGTTCGTATTCTTTGATACGCGGCTCCGCTTCGTTTATCACGACAATATTTCTGGCTGTAAGCTCATCGAATTTCTGAATGGTCTGATCAAGGGAAACGGTTCCTTCATCGTAGTCCCTCTCTGTTTTACGGTATTCCTCACCACCTTCAAGAAGTTTGCGCTGGGAAACAAGTTCTTCTTTCTTTTTTGCGATTTCAGAATTGAGTTTTAAGGCTGAATCTTTCGCCTCAATCGGATATTTTTTTACGAACTCGCCGTAGAAAGGCTCGTTTTCGTCATTCGTTGTGCTTTTTATTACACCGTAAAGAAGGTTCTCGATATTTTCACAGCGGGTTTTATAAGTATGGTATGATTTTTCACCAAGAACAGCGTATGCATTCGCCATGTAGCCCCAGATTTCCTTCGCATGAAAAGCCGCCTCGCTGAGATTCTGCTCGTTTATTGAGGTGAAATAGACCAGCTGTTTACGGAAATCAAGCGGGTCATCGCTTATCTGAATGCCGGCCGTGGTTCTTTTTGATTTTGCGATTTTCAGTTTTCCGCCGGTCATTGCAATAAGTTCTTCAAGTTCTTTTTCTTTTTTGCTTTTTGAATCAAAGTATTTCTTCTCCTGAATTCTTTCTTCTTCGATAAGGGCAATGTATGATTTTGAATCAGACTTGATTTTTTCAAGTCGGAGAAGCTTTTCCAGGAGATGAGAGACCGTAGGCCCGGACAGGTCATTTTTATCGATTTTTTCAGGATTTTTCTTTTCGAAGGCAAGTTCCGTAACACTCTGAAACGCCAGGTTTAAATCTGCGATGTATTCGTTTACAAAGCCGATTGACGATGCATAAGCAGAATGATTCTGACCGACGGTCGTTCCGTCAAGATTATTCTCAAGAGCGTAGAGACGGTGCAAATCACGGGCAAAAACCGCATAAGATTTCGCAAAAGCAACATTTTTCTGCTCCAGAGGTATTTTTTCTGTCAGCGAGTAAATTTTGTTTTCAGGGAGATTCTGAATGACCGAATCAAGAATTTCAAAAAGAACTGTAGTAGTTCTCGCTTTCATATCCTCGACCCGTTTGTTGAAATATGCGTCCATCACCCCGATTATTCCTGTATCAGGATTCGACTCGTCACCGAGAATAAATTTCTGATGGAAAGTGATGTAGGAAGTGCCCATAAGACGCGGATTTCTCTCGTTCGCAAGTTTATCTGCCTTATCAAGGATTTTTGAGTCCTCAATGATTTTGTTTCTGAGTTCGGCGTAACTTCCGAATGCAGATTTTACTTTTTTGAGGGCTGCCTCACAGGCTTCGGGATTTTTTGCAGTTATGGCGGCGACATATTCTTCGTAGGCCCGCTCACATTCATTCCGCCTTGAATCCATGCTTTTTGAAGCGAGTGTTCCGACAACAAGGGAGCGCACATCGTTCACGGCCTTACGGACAGGCACCGTAATATCGCTTCCGTAAACAACAAGAGTTCCGGTATCTCCCCTCGATGGATGTTCGCTGTCAAAAACGATGTCCGAAGCTTCGTTCTTTATTGAAAAGCCTTCCTCGAATTTAAGGGCAGCACTGGTGTATTCTTCAGAACGGACAAGGGCCACACCCTCACGCATAATTCTGTTGTAATGAATCAGGACTTCGCCCAGAGTAACGGTTCTTCTCGCAAGGTTCGTAAAATCAATTACAGTGTCGGTTGAGTCAAGTTCAGAACTTTCAAGTTCCGTAATTTTTGTGAGTTTTTCAGACTTTGACTCATCCTCACTTTTTATGAGGTCAACGAGTTCTTCCGCCCCCTGGTTAAAGACTTCACGCTCCTGCATGATTCTTGAAATTCTTTTCTGGGCACGGTCGAAGTCATTGGGATGGGCCGCAATATATTTTGTAAGCGCTTTTAACGCCTCGTTGTAAGCCGTTGTATCAATCAGAATGTCGATCTGTTTTAAAGACAAAACAACATCATCCCCGTCTTCCGTATTTTCTGAAAAAACAGGGGCAAGAAGAAGAGAAATCAAAAATGCGAAGAACAGCCTCTTTCGGCTCATACTTTTAATTTTCAGATTTTTACATTATAATGAAAGTAATGAAAAAAATCTTGTCTTTTCTGCTTTTTTTCATTTTTCTCTTTGCTCCCGGAGCACTTGACTTAACCGGCGGAGAAGACGCGCTTTCAGGAATATTCTCTTCATCTCCCGATTCAAACGAAGGACTCACTACATTCCGCTCGCTCAACATTCCTTGCGGCGGACGCACAGAGGCACTTGGAACAGCCTTCACCGCAATCTGCGACGACGCAAGTTTTTTTGACTACAATCCGGCCGCAAGCGCAGTCCTCGAAAAGAGCGAGATTGCCGTCTACCACAACTCATGGATAGCCGACAGCGCACAGGAAACGCTGGCACTCACCAGACGCAGCGGCCCATTAGGTTACGGAGCTCAGCTCAAGTGTTTTTACGTGCCTTTTTCCGAATACAATCTCTACGGCGACAGGGTGTACGGCTCATACTACAGCGAGACAAGCGCAACATTTAACCTCGCCTACAACTTTTTGTCCGGCTACAATTTCAGGGGAATCACGGTCGGAGGAAACCTGAAAGCAGCATGGCGCAGCGTTCCGGACTACACCGACAACCGCGATGACTCAGTAATCTCAGGCTCAGGCCTTGAACAGTCTGCCCTCGGAATCATGGGAGACCTCGGAGTTCTCGTCCGTTTCAGCGCAGCAAAATTCTTTCAGGACAGGGAACCAAACTTAAAGTTCGCCCTCACCCTCAATAATTTCGGAGCAGCTTTCACAGGGTTCGGCTCATCCGTAAAAAAAGACGACGATACCCCCGCCCGCATTACGCTCGGTGCATCTTACAGACCCTTCGAAAAGCTTACCTTCTCCACAGAATTACGAAAGCCCGTCCTCCTTTCAGATTTAGCCTCAAGCGGAAGTTTTTCATTCGGACTCGGAGCAGAAGCCGAAATAACTGACTTTTTCGCATTCCAGGCGGGATTTCTTCTTCAGGGCTCAAACCCGAGAATCAGCATGGGAAGTGAATTTGAACTCAAAGACATAAAAATGGACGTTGCCTACACCTTTGACCTTACTTCATCCGCAAATCCTGTAAACCATATTTCCCTGAGCGCAAAACTGAATTTCGGGGACCGAGGACGCAGCGCCGCCATGGCGAAAGTTGACGAAGCCTACATCGAAGGCCTCAAGCTCTACGCCGAAGGCTACTACAACGAAGCGCTTTACAAATGGAATGAGGCAATAATAATCGCAGGCTCAGCCCCGCTCCAGATGAAATTCGAGCCAGCAATCGAAGCGAAAAACGCCGCCATAAACTTCAACAGAAGCAAACTTGAACTTGAAGGAATGTATTCCGTCGGATTTGAATAATAAAAAAAAAGAGAATTACACAAACAGCGCGGCAAAATCTTCATAGCCGGAAATTATTTTCGCCCCGTCATCAACATATTTCTGGGGAGAATTTTCCAGCTTATACGAAACATCCTTTCCCTGAAGAATCTGCTTTTTCAGTTCATTCTGCGAAAATTCATTCAGTTTTTTTGCCTGCTCAGAAAAACACTCCCTGTGAAAAACGACCTCCCGGTTATAATCAAGCGCAAGACCGGCCGTAATCATCGCCCCGCTTCCACAAGGTGCCTGTGCGACAAGCGTTACGGAAGAAAGGGCAGCCACAATTCTGTTTCTCTCGACGAAACGGAACTGAACGGCCGGAACTCCCGGGAGATATTCTGACATAATAAGTCCGCCGCTCTCAAGGATTTTTGCGGCGAGTTTTGTATGGGAAGACGGCGCTATAGTGTCAATGCCCCCGGGAAGGACTGCGCAGGTAGCAGGATTTTTTGAAACCAGAGCTCCTTTATGACTTGCAGCGTCAATTCCGAAAGCAAGTCCGCTCACGACACACCAGCCGTTATCGCATGCGGATTTTGAAAACTCTGTCGAAGCACTTAGTGCCTGAGGACTTGCACGACGGGTTCCAACCACTGAAACACACCTTCGCTTTAAGATTTCAAGATTACCACGATAGAAGAGAATGAAAGGCGGGTCTTTCATTTCGGTGAGCATTGCGGGAAAATCAGAGTCCAGAATACATGTCGATTTTATTCCCTGGATCTCAATCAGTTTTTGCGCGGTTTTAGCTTTTTTGAAAGATTCAGAAGCAGTCCACTTTGCGCGGGAGAGCACCCTTTTGACGCAGATTGAAATATCGTCACGGGTAAGTGAAAGAAGGCGTTTTTCAAATTCAGAAAAATCTTCGAAACTGCTTCCGTCCTTTTTTTTAAGAAGAAAATTATAGAAAGCACATTTTTCACGGCAGGTCAGAAACGAAGCATCCTGAGCGACAAGCCGTGAAAAAAAACTGATTTTGCTGATTAAAGTTTCATCTGCCATAAATTGTATTAACCACAGATTAACACAGATTTTTATTTGTATGAAGCATCAAGCGCCTTCTTTTTGTTTGCGAGCGCTTCCTGCTTTTTAGCGTCAGATTTTGTCTGACTTGCGATTTTGTCATAAAGGCTTGCAGATTTTTCATATTCTCCCTGCACATAATATGCCCTTGCAAGAACAAACATCGCATCAAAATTTCTTGTATCGAATGAAATGAGCTTTTCGAGATGAGGAATTGCCTTCTCCGGCTCATCAAGTTCAAACACATAAAGAATTCCAAGGCCGTAAAGTGCACGCCCGTATTTCGGCTCGAGCTCAATCGCACGGAGATAAGCGCTTTCTGAAAGTTTCAGGTAATTGTATTTTTCGGTGGTAGTTTTTACGCCTGTCGCATTGAAATCAAGGCTCGCCTTTGCCATGTAGCCTGCACAAAGGCCCACATAGTAAAAAAGATTCTGGTTAGTCGGATAAATCTGGATTGCTTTCTGGAAATACTGAAGCGCATTTCCGTACTGCTTCGCATCAAGATATCGGACCGCAAGCATTTTGTACCAGATTCCAACCTGAGAATCGGCCAGCTGGTTGTCAGCTACACGCTGCTGATATTTTGCGATTGCCTCTTTGAGTTCTTCTTCGGTTGTCGGGGACGCAACGCCCTCCTCGATTTTCTGCATTCGCATAATAGATTTGTTGGACTTTGTGCATCCGCAGAGAATAAGAACTGAAAAACAAACTGCTGCTAAAGATTTATACTTTTTTTTCATTTTTTCCTCCGAATAAAGGGAGTTATTTTTTATGTCCGGGAAAGAATTCTTTGTGTCCTTCCCGAAGCTGTCTGTCATCGACATGGGTGTAAATCGTCGTTGTGGCAAGGTCTGAGTGACCAAGCAGTTCCTGAACGCTCCGTAAATCCATTCCGCCGGCAAGAAGATGAGTCGCAAACGAATGGCGGAGAGTGTGAACTTTTGCATGTACTCCGGCCTTCACCTCATAAGCCTTGAAATTTTTCCAGATTCCCTTACGGCTCATAGGTTCGCCCTTGTAATTTACAAAAACCTCAGCCACAATCTTGCTTCCGACAAGAAGGGGCCTCGCATTCTCAAGATACTCTTTGAGACGGTCCCTGGCGTTTTCTCCGAAAGGAACCATCCTCTCTTTGTCGCCTTTTCCCCTCACAAGAAGAACCCGCTCTTTTAAGTGCAGGTTCTCAACCTTGAGCCCTGCAGCCTCACTTATACGGAGCCCGCAGGAATAAATCAGCTCGTATAAAGCACGGTCACGCACTCCGAGCGGATCGGTCGTGTCAATTGCGTCGAGGAATTTATCAACCTGCTCCACGGAAAGAACCTTAGGAAGAGCCTTGCCCGCCTTCGGTCTGTCCAGAAGCATAACATGATTTTCTTCCCACATTTTCTGTCTGACCAGATACTGCCCGAGAGAGCGAAGTCCTGAAATGTCCTTCGCAATTGTAAGCTCGTCACATTTCTGTTCAGTACGGCGCCACACAAGATATGAAAGCAAAACCTGTGGATTTACAGCCGCAAGTTTTATCCGCTCACTCTGAAGCCATTTCAGAAAAATTTTCGCACACTCCTCGTATGTGAGGGCCGTATTTTCTGAAAGGCGTTCAACTGAAACCATATCACTATGAAATCGCAGGAGCAGGCTTTCGATTGTCATTTTTTTTCAGACTTAAAAATTATTTGCTTCCCAGATTGATTGTTCTGGAAAGTCCCTCAAGTTTTGCCCTGTAAAAAGCAGGAATTCCAAGATCTCCGGAACCGGCATAGTCAGTAGAGAATCCCTGAGAATCCTGAGTCACAAACGGAGAATCTGTCCTTTTCTGAGCCTTCTCAAAGTCTGAAAGGAAATCTTTTTTCTCTTCTTCAGGCTCTTCAGAAAGGAATGAGGCACGGGCAGACATCTGTGAAGCTTTCTGAGTTACAGCAGATTTATCGTCCTCATAAATTGAATCCGCTCCGAAAATGCTGGCTGCGAAATCAGTCTTTTTTGTTTCCTGGGCTGCAGCCTGCTCAACGGGCTTTCTTGAGCTGAATTTCTGGAAAGAGCCTTCGTTTCCGATTTTTTTGAAGTCAACAGCGGAGATTGTATCAGAATTGATTTTTTCTTCGGCTTTCTTGAGTTCTTCAGTTTTGACACCTCTGTTTCCGGAATTGAATCCAGTCGCAATTACGGTTACGCTGATTTTGTCTTCCATCGACTCATCGAGAACCTGTCCCCAGAGAACGGTCGCGTCTGGATTTGCACGCTCAGTGATAATCTGTGCAATCTCATCGCACTCAGCCATTGCGACATCGTCGTTTCCACAGATGTTGATAAGGACATTTTTTGCACCGTCAATGTTTGTATCGACAAGAAGCCGGTTATTGATTGCGTTGTGAGCGGCATCAACTGCGCGGTTCTCTCCCTCGCCGACACCGATTCCGAGAATTGCGTCTCCCTGTCCTTTCATGACAGACTCGACATCCCTGAAGTCGCGGTTTACGAGCCCCGGTTTTGTGATGATATCAGAGATTCCCTGAACGCCCTGACGCAAAATATCGTTGATAATTATGAAAGCATTTTTGACAGAAAGACGTTTTTCTGCATCTTTAAGAATAAGCTCATTCGGAATGGCAATGAGGGAGTCAACTTCTTCGCGAAGCTTTCGTACGCCTTCCTCAGCGTGTGCCATTCGGACTTTACCCTCAAAATTAAAAGGAGTCGTTACGACAGCAACAGTGAGCGCACCAAGTTCTCGGGCGATTTTTGCAACTACAGGCGCAGATCCGGTTCCGGTTCCGCCGCCCATTCCCGCGGTGATAAATACCATGTCTGAGTCTTTAAGAATTTCCTTGATTTGTTCCTGCTGTTCTTTTGCAGACTCTTCGCCTACCTCAGGTTTTCCGCCGGCACCAAGGCCTCCGGCAAGTTTCTGTCCGATTTGAATTTTGTACTGTGCCTTGTTCTGACTGAGAGCCTGTAAATCAGTGTTCATGGCGATAAATTCAACGCCTCCGACACCACTCTCTATCATCGTGTTAACGGCATTACCGCCACAGCCGCCGCAGCCAACGACTTTAATTTTGGTCGGGCTTGCCACATTCAGTGCAGGCGAATTCGTTCCTTCCGCCTTCACTACTTCATACTCAAAACTCATGTTGTCCTCCCACCTGCAACATTGTTAAGGTTCTGTTAAAAAAATTTTTTCATAAACTTAGAGAATTTGCCTTCTCCAGTGTGCTTTACATCAGATTTTTCCCGCTTTTTCGGGAATTTTTTTTCGGACCCGATGACCTGCTTATGTGCAAGGAACAGTCCGACAGCCGTCGCATACTCAGGAATCCTGTACTTTTCGGCAATTCCGCCGAGAGACTGAGGAACTCCCAGCCTTACAGAAGAAGTTCCGAAAACATACTGAGCCATTTCGACAGCTCCGTTGATTTGTGCACCGCCGCCCGTCAGGATAATGCTTCCTGAGAGCTGCATTTTTGACAGTTTCGATGATATTGCATCACGAACCATCGTAAAGATTTCCTGCATTCTCGGATAAATAATCTGACAGAGGTCATTTTTCGTAGTAAGTTCTGTTGTCCTGCTTCCGAAACCGGGAATAAGGACTTCTGTATTTGAATTCTCGACAAGCGGAGGCCATGCGCAGCCGCTTTCTACCTTGATTTTTTCTGCTACGGAATTCGGGATTCCCTTTACGATTGCAATATCATTTGTGACAGAGTTTCCGCCGATTGGAATCGAGCAGGTGCAGATAGGCGCATCATTCAGGACGACCACGACATCTGTAGTTCCGCCACCGATATCGATGAGAATTGAACCGAGATTTTTCTCGTCTTCAATCATAACCGCCTCGGTAGCAGCAAGCGTCTTCAGGCGGATTTCGTCAAGCTGATAGTCAGACTGCTCAACGCAGGTTCTGAGGTTCTGAATCGCAGTTCTGCTCGCCGTAATGATATGGACATCGGCATCAAGACGGTATGCGATATTGTTGACTGGATTTTTAAATCCTTCAGCTCCGTCAATTATAAACTGCTGAGGAATTATATGAAGATATGATCTGTCAAGAGGAATTTTGATTGCGTTCGCATTGTCTATGGCCTTCTGGACATCCTCAGCTGTAATGGCGCGCTCACTTTTTCCGTAAGATGAGATAGCCGCAGTTCCCCTTGCAGTACGGCTTTCAATCTGAACACCGCCGATACCAGTTACGCAACTGTGTACTTCGAGATAATTTCTCTGTTCAAGTTCGTCAATCATTTCGTGGATGCACTGTTTTGCAGCCTCAATATTGACGATGGTTCCGTTCCGAAGAAGGCCGTTTGAAGGCTTTTTCGCAACATCAATGATTTCTGCATCGCCGTCTGTATTCACATGACCGATAACCGCACGGACAAAGCAGGTTCCAATATCGAGACCCAAAAGAACATCTGACGAAGAATTTTCAATACTACTCAACGAAGTCTCCTGTCTGGCCTGATACTATATCAGATTTCGTTCTGTAAGTCACTGACCCATAGCGTAAATCAATCTCTTCGACTTCTTTATTTCTCTCAAGCCTGTTAACTGCATCAAGCGCAATCAGCATGTACTGAAGTGACTCTTCGCTCAGCTGGCGTCCGGTCAGGATTCTCGTTCTTGAATGAATAGGATACAGCACAAGCTCATAGTTTCCGTATTCTTTCGGAATTACATGAATTTCTGAAATTGCCGCAAAATAATTCTGCGAAAGTGAACGGATCTGGTCAATCTGCTCCATAAGGGCACGGTATTTCTGCGGAATGCGCATTCCTTCAGGTATATTCTCCACTGGAATTCCTGAGATAAGCGGAAGTGAAGAATCCCTGCTCAACGCCTCAGAATTTGAATAAAAAAGCACTCCGCTTTTATCAATCTCAACCGGGACGGTTCTTCCGTTTGAAGTTACGAAAGTCATAGCCACAGGTTTTCTCTCGGTCACATTGATGTAAACTTTGTTCGGGAATCTTTTTGTAATCTTTACGTTCTCAATTCCAGGAACCGACATAACAAGGGATTTTGCCTCCCCCTCGCTGAAATTCATGAATTTTTTGTTTGAGACCGGGAAAATCACGCTGTTCATGCTCTCTGCAGTATACGAAGAAAGCCCTGTCCAGGAAATTTCGACCTTATCGAGACATGGAACTACGAAGAAATAGACGCAGAGTTCACATACAAGAAGAATTGCAAAAATGGCCGCGATAATTTTAACTGCAGTCATTTTAGTATCAGAGACAGTCTTTCTTTTTCTTCTGCCATAGAGTTCAAAATTCTCAAATCCCTGAATCACAAAATCACTCATACATTATCTCCTCTATTTCAATATCGTCATTTGGTTCGATTTCATTACGGCTCGCATTCACCAGAAATCCGCAGGTCGCAAGCGTAAAAAGGATTGAAGATCCGCCCGAAGAAAAAAACGGAAGCGGAATTCCCGTCGTAGGAATCACGCCGCCTACAACCGCAACATTCATCACGGACTGTGCGACAATCGAAACGATGAATCCGAACGCCGCAATCGAAGCAAACCGGGATTTAGCCGTCATCGCACAATGCAGGCCGCGCCACGCAAATAAAATCAAAAGCGTAAAGTAAATCAGGACCCCAAGATATCCCATCGACTCGGCCCAGCCAGCAAAAATGTAGTCCGACTGAATCTCAGGAATCGAGTTGATTCTTGAAAGCCCGCTTCCTAATCCTTGTCCCCAGAAACCGCCGGCAGAAATTGCTTTTCGTGCCGCATAAGTCTGATAGTTCAAAGTCTGAAGATACGAATCCTGGTCAAGGAAGCCGATGATTCGGTTGAGTCGGTACGGTTCCAGAAAAACGAACAGTGCACTCAACGGAACCACAATCGACATAACCGGCACAAGCCAGAAGATTTTTGCACCAGAAACAATAAAAAGAAGAATCGCAAGCGCCGCTACGAAAACTGAAGTCGAAAGGTCTGACTGCATCGCAATCGAGCCAATCATAATAAAGCTCACGAGAACTGCAGGAAAAACCGTTTTATCAAATGAATCAACGATTTTTGACTGTTTCTCAAAATAATTCGCAAGATAAAGAACAATCACAAATTTGACCATCTCGGAAGGCTGGAAAGTCGTAAATCCGAGACGAATCCATCTTCTCGCACCGTTCCGCTCAATTCCGATACCGGGAATAAATGTCATAACAGAAAGAAGAAGCGAAAGCGCCACCATAACCGGCAGGAATTTTCTGATTGTTTCCAGGTTGAAAGTCGCAAACACTACAAAAAGCATGAATCCAAGGCAGGAACTTATCATCTGTCTTTTTACGAAATAGAGGTCGTCGCCGAATGCCCGCATTCCGTAGTTTCCGGAGCAGACATAAAGCGTAAACATTCCTATTCCCCAGAGAAGGATAGAGAGAAGAATCAGTGAAATGTCGCACTTTTTGTAATTTTCCAGAGGGCGGTCAGCCACTATACTGAAATTCACGACTCGCCCTCCATTCCGATTAACGGCAGAACTCGCTCAAGCCCCATTCCACGAGAGCCTTTGAGCAGAATCAGGTCGCCGTCTACGGCAAATTCATTTATTTCTTTTGCGGTGTCATTGATAGCCGCACCGTCTTTGTTTCCGATGTAAATCAGGCGTACAGAAGAGATTTTTTCATCCGTGAGGGATTCTTTTTTCTGTGCAATTTCAATTGCTTTCTCAAAAGCAGAATTCATCTCGAATCCGAAGAAAATAATCATGTCGGCATCAGAATAAAGAGCTTTTTCACCGATTTTTGCGTGCTCTTTTTCTGATTTTTCTCCAAGCTCAAGCATATCGCCCAGAACATAAATTTTCTTTCCTTCGGTTTTTGTATCCTTGCACAAGTCGAGGGCTTTTTCCATTGAATCAGGATTTGCGTTATAGCAGTCCTCGAGAACAGTGAATTTTCCTTTTTTGATTGTAGAGCGTCCGCCAAGAGGCTTGAGGCTTTCAATTCCGGCTTTGATTTGCTCAGCAGTGCAGCCAAGTTCTTTCGCAAGGGCGATTGCACCCAAAGCGTTCAAAAAGTTATATTTTCCCGGCAGAGAAAGCCGCATGAGAACACCGTCAACAGTGAACACAGTGCCTGCAAGTCCTTCATCGGCAACGAGTTTTATGCTCTCGTCACAGCCGGGACCGTATTTTACGACCTTACCCTTCACTCCTTTTTCGAGGAAATTTGCGAAATCGTCTTCTTTCGGAATAAAAGCAGAGCCAAATGAATCTATGTAATTGAAAATCTTTTTCTTTTCGTTTGCGATGTTCTGGCGGCTTCCAAGAATACCGATATGAGCCGTTCCGATGTTGGTAATGATGGCGTAATTCGGCTTAAAAACTTCGGAAATCTCGCCGATTTCGTTGACACGGTTCATTCCCATCTCAAAAAGCCCAAGCTCATGCTCAGGACGAATATTGAAAACCGAGAGCGGAAGACCTGTTTCTGAGTTAAAGTTTCCTTTTGTGGCAATAACAGAGAATTTCTGGCGGAGAATTGACGCTGTAATTTCCTTGGTCGTTGTTTTGCCGCTTGAACCAGTCACAGCGCAGCGAATCAGACGAGGAAACTTACGGACATACGCTTCGGCCGCCTTCTGCAGCGCGCGCATTGTGTTCTCCACCAGAATAAAGGCTACATTTTTGTTATTTTCGGCTTCTTTTTTGAAACCTTCAAGGAGATTCTTAGATGTTTTTTTAGAAATAAAAACGGCAGACGCACCATTGGAAAGTGCCTGTGGAACATAGGAATGCCCGTCTTGAAACTCACCGATAAGGGGAACAAAGAGAGTATTTTTCCGCACGCCTCGGCTGTCGGTGGCAACACTCGTGAAGCAAAAGTTCTCAGAAGGGAAATCCCCGTTCAAAAGAACTCCTCCCACCGCTTCAAGAGTTTCCGGCAATTTCAAGAGACTTTCTATATTTTCGACACTTTTTGCGTCTGTCATTTTCGTTTCCTTTTTTTATTTTATTTCCACTCGAACGATATCCTCGCTCTTGGCTTTATGCATTCATGGAACGCTTCGCGTTCCTAACGAGTTTTGTTCCAAAACTCGCCGAATCACTTGATTTCCACTCGGACTATATCCTCCGACTTGGCTTTATGCATACCTAGTTCAGACTCGGCGATTTTTTCGATTCGGTCGGAGCTGGAAAGCAGGCTGATGTCTGAAATCAGCTTTCTGTTCTGCTCTACTATTTCGACCTGCTTTGCTTCAAGCTTGGCAAGGTCGCTCTTGAGCTTGGCGTATCTGTGCGCCTGAAAAGCGTCCAGCGCAAGAAGAAGCGGAATCAGAATCACCGAAGCGTAAGCCACGAATCTAAGTTTAGTCTCATGCTTGATTTTCATTACATTGCCTCCGCTTCAATCGCAAGTTTGTGCATCTCAGTCGCATCCCGAAGTTTCCGCACCACACGAAGTTTTGCACTGCGGCTCGGAGAGTTCGTCTTGACCTCTTCGCTAGTAGGCTCGACAGGCTTTCGGGTGATAACCTCAGCGCAAGGCTCGCCACCACAGGTACACTGCGCCTGCTCTGGCGGGCAGATACATTTTTTTCCGAGATTCCGGAAATAATTCTTAACGATTCTGTCCTCAAGCGAATGGAATGTAATCACGCCCATTTTTCCGCCTGCATCAAGGACATTGAAAGCGTCATGCAAAGCCTCAGGGAGCCTTCTTAGCTCAGAATTGACCGCAATCCGCAATGCCTGGAAAGTGCGTGTCGCCGGGTGAATATTTCCGTGTTTGTAATTTCCCGGAACTGCGTTATAAATAATTTCTGCGAGCTGTTTTGAAGACTCGATCTTTCCGCCGTTTCTTGCCTCGACGATAGCCCGAGCAATGCGCCGGCTCATTTTTTCGTCGCTGTAAAGGTAAATCATGTTGGCAAGTTCTTCTTCCCGCCATGTGTTCACGATGTCGGCCGCACTCTCACCCTCTTCAAAGTTCAGGCGCATATCAAGAGGCTCGTCATACCGGAAAGAAAATCCGCGGCCAGATTTTTCATAGTGATAGACTGAGATTCCGAGGTCAAAAAGAATGATATTCGGTTTTTCTTTATCAGAAGGGTAATTTGCGTAAAAATCGTTGAACCAGCCGTTGTAAAAATCCATGCGATCGCCGTAAACAGAAAGCCGTTCACGGGCACGAGCCTGAATAGTCTTGTCCCGGTCAAGTCCAAGAATATGAAGGTTTGGAAATTCAGACAAAAATGCGTTTGAGTGGCCGCCTTCGCCAAGAGTCGAGTCAATCATGAATGCATTTTTTTCAAACGGTTCGCCGACAGGGCTTAAATAAGCCAGACACTCTTCGAGCAGCACCGGAGTGTGAACAATTTCCACCTTTTACATCCCACATTTTTTAAATTTTAGAAACTTATGCTGCTCAAAGCCTCAGCTGCATCCTCAAGTGAATCTGCGTTCGCTCCGAGGTAATCGCTGTAAGCCTGCGCGTCCCAAAGCTCCATGTATTTGTTGATTCCGAGGATTACACAATCCTTAGAAAGATGAGCGTACTCCCGTAAGCTCTGCGGGATAGAAAGGCGCCCGGACTTATCAAGCTCTACTTCCTGAGCAGGTGCTATAAAGTGCCGGAGAACAATGCGGTCTTTTTGATTGAAAGGAGATGCAGTCTCCATAATCTTTGACGAAATGTTTTTCCATTCATCGAGAGTATAAAGCCATAAACAGTGGTCGAAGGCTTGCGTAACGATGAGAACGCATTTGTCTGATTCTGCAAACAATTCGTTTCGCAACCGTGTCGGAAAAAGGATTCTGCCCTTTTCATCCAGCGTGTTGCGGTACTCACCAGTTAACAACTCCATACCACTATTTACCACTTTACCCCACAATTTCCCACTTGAATAACATTTTACCCCCAAATTTTTCTAAAGTCAACGGAAAATTTGACGATAACCCGATATTTTTGAAAAAAAATCCAGAGTGAGAAAAGATGAATTTTCAGAGAAAAGTTAAGGACAGAAAGTGGCCGGAAGCCTTTTCCTAACTCAAAAGATTGGCGAGGGCGTCAAGCGCTGTGCTTCCGAGAGCCGCTTCCCGGTTCTGCCGCTGGATATCATCATAGACTTCCTGGCGGAACACCTTTACGTTTTTCGGAGCGTCAACACCAATTTTTACCTGATCGCCGGAGATTCCGATAATCTGAATCGAGATGTCATTTCCGATTTTTATTTTTTCATCAACTTTACGGGAGAGAATAAGCATTATTTCGCCCCCTTAGCTTTAAGGGCCTTGATAATGTTGTATTTCGTAGTCCATTTTGTATCAGCAAGAATCACCTGAAGAGCAAGATTATTCCTTTTGTTGATTACGACAGGCCCCTGAAGGTTCGCCGTAACAGGACCACCGTCACCAGGAACCGTCACGATTGCCCAGACTATAACGTCTGCAGATGACTCGACGTCAATCTCAGAAAGAGTCTTGTCATCTACATCAAGCTCATAATTCTCAGCAATGATGAACGGATCCACAATCAGAAAAGCAAGGGAACTTTCATCGACAGACTGCATCCAGTAAAATGGCTTATATTCTGACTCAATCAGAGCATATTTGTGAAAATCTTCGAACCCAAGGACACCGTTCGGAAATTCAATGATATTTTTCTCAGGCACCTGAACGGTTCCCATAGTCTTAGTCTTAATCTCCATAATTTTACCTCATATAATTCAACAGACTTGATGAATACATTTTTCCTGCCGTTGAAAGCGTTGCGTTCTGAGTTGCCTCAAGCTGCTTTTCATCAATCAGAGCCTTTGTCAGGTCCAGATCCCCTTCCCTTGAAATCTGTCCCGTAACATTCAGGGCTACGGCACTGTTTCTTGTCATATCATTCTGAAGACGCTCGTACTCACTTCCAGATTTCGCGACCCGGGTAACAAGAGTGTTGATTCCGGAATCAAGGCTTGCAAGGACACGGCCTCCGACAGCCTCACTGTCACCCGCATAAAGGGCGTCACGGAAAGCGATTACCGCATCAAAAAGAGAACCGCCCGCAACACGGACAGAATCCCCGATATTGTACGGAGGATGCTGGCTTGAATCCTTGATAATTCCGAGTTCATTCAGGGCAGAACCGCTCACATCCTCAAGCCATAGCTGGCGTGCATCCGTTGTCGTAAGATTAAGACCGTGAGTTACAGGATCAAGGGAAGCTTTTACGGCAGCCCCGCTTGAATTTATTTTTGAAACGAGAGAATAAACGTTATCCCCGCTCTCAACGATAATTTTCTGTCCGTCAACTGAAATAACCGAGTCGTTCTGAGCCTGCCATTCACGCGCATCACGGCCGCCAAAAAGACGCTGGTTTTCCGCCCAGAAGATACGGTTTCCCGCACTCTCCACGGCGATATATTTATTCTCATCGACTTCAACAAGATTCTGATCAATGCTTCCGTTATAGCGGACTGCAGAAATCAAAGGAACGGTAGAACCTTCAACTGCTCCCATATCCACGTCAAAAGCACGGATATTTGAGTTCGTTCCCGCAAAAAGCGAATTTCCGTCCGGAGAAACTGCATTCGCATTCTGAATCAGCTCACCAAGAAGCTCATTGACCTCGACAGCCATATTCCGCATGTCATCTTTTGTATAAATTCCGTTCGCCCCTGTGACAGCAAGTTCGCGCACCCGCTGCATAATCTGAAGGGAATTATTCATATAGCCTTCACGGTACAAAAACTGATCGCTTAAAGTAGCCGCATTTTTTTCAAAATTATTCACTCTGGTAAGGTAAGACTGGTATTTTACAAGGTGTCCTGCCGCAATCGGGTCATCGCGCAGAGAAGAAATCCGTGACTGAGTTCCAATCTGATTGTCAATTCTCGCCCTCTTGACTTCCTGACGGCGCAGATTGTACTGAGTATTGTTGTTGTTAAGCTGTGAACTTATTCGTGTAGGCATAATTTCCCCCAAAACAGAAATTTATACTCTTTAAACTTCGGCAAAATCAGAATCGGGGTTTAGAAAAAAAACGAGTTTTAATAATTATCCCACTTAAAATCATCAAAATCTTTTATCTGAGACTCACGCTCGTTCCGGAAGTATTTTTCGAGCATTCGGATTGTAAGCGGCTTTTTGTTCACATAATTCGGATTCAGATAGAAATATGCAGAATAAAGCTTGTCCTCATCGCTGACTAAGTGACTCTCATCGTCAATGAAGATAATTCCTGCCAGATTTTTAGACACATCCTTAACGAGGATTTTTTCTTTTGTGTATGACGATGAAAAAAGTGAGGCAGGCTGCTTCATGCGGTTGAGTTCGATAAAAGTCCTTCTGGCAAGGGAACGGTAAAAAAGGTTGTTAAAATCTCCGAAATCGACAGTCTCCTCATTGAAATACGGGTTTTTGACCATCGTTATCACAGAATACTCGCTGTCAATGAGTTTTGAGCCGTAATCAAGGAATTTATACTTATAAGCCTCTGCCATCGCAAAGGGAGAATACTCGCGGACAGTACTGATAGAGTCCGAATATTCAATTCTGAAAGTAAAAACGATTCCTGTTTTCGACACATACATAAGCATGCGCTGATTTTTCGAGACGGCGGCAGCCAGCGAATGATAGATTCTTCGTTTTTCGTAGCCGAGATGAGACTTTACCTCGGTATAGTCAAGGCTAGAAAGGTTGTCCACCCCAATCATAACGCTTTTTCCGAGAGTTACGAGAGAATATTCTTCGACAGCCTCAATCACCTCGTCCAGAATATTCTGATGAATACAGTTAAAACTTTTCACATCAGTAAAGATTTTGTCATTGCGGAGAAAAAGGCACAAATCAATGTCAATCACTTCTTTCTGTCCGTTAAGGGCTGGAATCGATTCCGGGTGATTTTTTATCGGAAGCTGATTGATATAAGAAAGGGAGAAAAATTCAGAGAACTGTGAGTAAAAATCAAGAGCGACGAGTTCAGAATAAGGCCCTGCCCACCCCGCATTCTTTGCCTCACCGATATTCTTTACCCGCTCCGCAATATCGTTCAGTGCGGAAGAATCTCCCGAGAATTTTTCATTGAGCCGGTACAGTCTTGAGATAAAGTTACGCGCAAAAAGATTCTGATTTTCGCGGTTCAGCGGAGAAATACAGGAATTCGTATTTCCGCGGTTTTTTATCGATTTTGAAATTCCGAAAACCTGAGTTATGATTTTTTCAAGATTCTCAATATCGGTCATTTCCTGAAATTAATTCTCCCCAAGCAAGAAACCTGTCATATCGTGTCCCGGATAAACTTTTGTATTTTCGTCACAGTAATCGTGGATTTTAAAAAGACTCTGGTGAATTTTATTTTCGTCGCCGCCGTAAAGGTCAGTGCGCCCCCAGGAATGATAAAAAAGAGTGTCCCCGGAAATCAAAGTAAGCTCTTTTTTGTTGTAGAGGCAGACAGAACCTTCAGTATGCCCCGGAGTGTGAAGGATTTTCCAGTCTGAAAGGGCTGATTTTAATTTTTCGTCAAAATTACAGTCAGAAAAAGTATCAGCGAGAGTTTTTTTATCTTCGAGAATGCCGTCGACACCAGGGAGATTTGAGACAAACGGCAGAAAAGCAGTGAATCCCATCTGGGAAAGAGATTTTTCCTGCAAAATCCGGGATTTCTCACCAATCATTTCAGAATCTGACTTATGAATTGCAATTTTTATATCTGGAAAGGATTTTTTTAAGGAAGGAAGACCTGAAACATGGTCAAAGTGCCCGTGCGTAAGAACTGCTGCCACAGGCTCCAAACTGTTAGAATTTAGATATGAAACGAGAGAACCTTCATCCCGCGAAAAAGCACAGTTCGCACTGTCAACGACAAAAACCTTATTCTCAAAAAGAGGAACGATAAAAGTATTGACAGAAAGCGGACCGGTATGCAGAAGATGAAGGTTCATAGGCATTTTAGAGGTCTGCAGAAGAAGAAGAGCGTGGAGCCCGTGCTGCCATAATCTCTTCGTCAGTCATTTCAGCCTGAGCCTTAGCGAAAGCAGCCTGCTCAGCCATAGTGTCATTGTTCTGAGTTGTGTAGCTGTCTACGATTGGAGCAGATTCGTTAGATACATCCGGAACCGGCTCATTGTTCTCGTAATTATCGATAGACTCTTCTACCTGAGAATCAGCATCCTCGCCTTCAGGGCGCTGTCGTGAGTAGCTTACGCTCAGTGCTCGTCCGCGGTAAATGTGTCCGTTCAATGCAGCGATTGCTTTTTCTGAATCTTCTTTGTAAAGCTGGACGAATGAGTAGTTAGCGAGAACACGGATGTCGCCGATTCGCTCTTTCTCGATACCTGCGATATTGATGAAAAGTCCGACGAGGTCACGCGGGAAAACGCGGCGGTTTCGGCCGATGCTCACAAAGACGACCTCTGCTGCTTCCTCAGGAATAGAAACACGAGTGAATCTCTCGCGCTGTGGAGCTGCTTCTGTTGAAGTTTCGTCTGCTGTATTTTCAGTTCGTTCATAGCGGTTAAATCTTTCTTCGCGGTTAGAACGGAAATCTTCGTTTTCATTGCCATTGAATTTGTTGAAGCGGAAAATCGCTCCGCCGGCATTTCTCAAAAGATATGCGGCTACATAAGAACGCATTGTGAGGGGAACATTTTTCTTGAAAACTTTTTTAAGTGCTTCAAGCTCATCAGGATTTGCCTTTACTTTTGAAACGACATCTTTAAGATAGGCAGCAGCCTGCTCGAGATCAATCTCCCTGTTCTGTCTGAAATTTCTTCTGAAATTGCGTCTGAATGCCATAATAATACTCCTACTTTTGGCTTTTTAATTAATTTTCTGCCAACTCTAAAATATAAAACGAGTCTTTTTTTTCAAAACCACAACGGGTAACCAGAGACTCTAAAAAATCTGGTAATGAATCGGCAATAATAAAATCTTGAATTTTCTGCTCTTTTAAATAGGAAATGCCGCGTGAAAAAAGCTCTCTGGCAAGCCCTAAGCTTCGAAAATTCTGATTGACAAAAACTGAAGTGAGAGCCACCACATTTTTTGCAAAGGACGGAAACCGCGTGAACAAAAGAACGCCGGCAAAATCACCTGAAGCCGTACGGCAAACGATACCGCCAGTACAGTCTGGATTTTCAAAATCAAAATTACGGAGCCATATTGAAGACACCGCTAATCCCGTTTCGCCATTGAAACGCTGTTTCAGTTCATCTGCGATTTTTTTCGCTTCGGAGAGGACACAATCACTGTCCTTTTTGTGATTGTACGGCCGGAATTCAAAATCCTGCAGAACCAGGTCATCATATTCTTCAAAATTCTGATCAAGTTTTTCTAATCCCCAGGACTCCCGGAGCGAATTGTACCATTCAAGAATGACCGAATACATCTTTTTTTCTTTAAAATCAAAGTAAGACTTTTCGATTTCCGGGTACTTGCTCAATACATTTTTAAAATTCCTGAATACCCCCCTTCTGTTTGAAAGAGCCTCCAGAAGCTCTGCCTTTACTTTGTCGTTATGCAGATTCTCGGAAAACTCTTCCATGATTTGAAATCCGTCGCCGCTCGACCATTCGGGAAGGGAAAAAAGATGCTCGTTTTCATCGCTTTCGCCATATTCAAGCGCCTCCTCAGGCACACAGCAGGCGTTCTCAGAATCATAGAGATACTCCCCGTCCTGATTTTCCATTCCGAAAATAATATCTTCGACAACAGACTTCGTTAATTCAAAAATCATGATACATCTATTTTTTATTTTAGTTCGTCCCGCTTTGAGATTACTTTGCTTACCAAACCGTAATCAAGTGCTTCTTCGGCGGTGAGCCAGTGGTCACGGTCACAGTCTTTTTCGACCTGCTCTTCGCTCTTACCGGTTTCTGCAGCAATAAGTTTGATGAGTTTCTTTTTCGATTTTGCGATTTCTTCGGCCTGAATTTCCAAATCGGTAGCAACTCCGCGCGCAACTCCGCCAATCAGAGGCTGATGAATGAGGTAGTGGCTGTTCGGGAGGGCAAAACGACGCTCTTTTGGAACTGAAAGCAGGATAATTGAGCCCATGCTTGCGATTAGACCCGTTCCGATTGTATAAACCGGTGCATTGATAAAACGAATCATATCGTAAATACCAAAACCTGAGTCGATTGAACCTCCAGGTGAATCGATGTAGATATAAATCGGCTTGTCGCTGTCGGCTTCGAGCAAAAGAAGCTGTTTGATAACTTTTGCAGTGTTTTCTTCGTTAATCTCTCCGCTCAAAATAATCTGGCGGGTTTTCAAAAATTTCTCAGAAAGTGAATCTTCCTTCTGCTCTGCGTTTTTTTCTTCGTCTTTATCGTTAAAAATTTTCATAAAAATAAATATAGTGTAAAACCGTAAAAATGTAAAATGAAATTTAGGATTTATAAGGAAGGGGAAAAGCCTTCACCGCGCGTCCCTACATAAGTTTCTTTTCTAATCCCTCTCCACTATCAGGCTTGACTCCTGGTACTTCGGGAGAAATCGTTTTATACCGCTGTTCTCAAACTTCACAGTGATTGCGTACTCGCCCTCATCGTTAGTCTCGGTGTTTGCGATGATTCCGTAGCCGTAGTCATCGTGGTAGATTCTGGCCCCGCGGCAATACTTGCGCTTAATCGGGTCGCTATCGACATCCGGGTGACTTAAACCACGCTCACCGTAATCTCCCCCGTGAAAAGTGCTTCCCCTGTAGCGTGACGGAAGCTGACCAATTGCCTTAACGCCCTCACGCCCCATTTCAAGCAGGAACGGACTGCACTTCATGTACTCGATGTGACCGTACATCCGGCGGACTGCACAGCTCGTAAGATAAAGCTCGTTCTTTGCCCGGGTGATTCCGACATAGCAAAGCCGCCTCTCTTCTTCCATCTCTTCCTCATCATCAGCGTTGCGGGGGAAAACGCCCTCTTCCATGCCGGTCATAACGACCCGGTTAAACTCAAGTCCCTTCGTGTTGTGAAGCGTAATCAAAGTTACGGCATCTTCAGAAATATCCTCGTCCTGATTCGAAAGAGTTCGGTCAAGCTGGATGTTGTCAAGAAAATCAAGTAAGCCCTGACGAGCCAGCGGATAAGGAAGGGCCGAGTTCGCAAGTTCCTGAATGTTCTCCACACGGAAAGTGTGCTCATCCTTATCGCGGTCTTCATAGTAAGAAAGAAGCCCGGATTTCTTGGCGATTATCTCAATCAATTCTGCAAGAGTTTTTCGGCTCTCACGGTTTTTGAGTTCATCCGAAACTGAATCGCCCTCCGAAATGACTTCTTTTGCAAGTTCTCCGCCGGCAGAGGTGTCTTCCCCGAAAAGATTATCAATCTCGTCGAAAATCTCAAGGAATTTTGAAAGCTCGCCCTTCACTTTCGCAGAAAGAGCCGGAAGCTTCTTTCGGGCGGCGGCGATTATGTCATACTGAGTCTCAGTCTGAGCGGTAAGAACGATTGCATCCTGAGTTTTTCCGCCGATTCCGCGGGCAGGCTTGTTTATGATTCTTTGGAAAGCGATTTCGTTTTTATGGTTTGCGACAAGCTCAAGCCATGCGATAAGGTCTTTTACTTCCTCACGCTCAAAGAATTTAAGCGAACCGACAATCACATAAGGAATCTTTTTCCGCACGAACTCGCTCTCAAAGCCCATCGACTGAGCATTCGTGCGGTACAGAATCGCCCAGTCAGAATAAGGAACGCCCATCGAATGAGTTTTCTGAATCAAATCCGCCGTAAAATGAACCTCGTCATCCTGATTCGGCAAAAATGCGAGCACCGGAGTTTTTCCGCTTCCACGCTCTGCACGGAGAGTTTTCCCGAGACGGCTAGAATTATTTTTAATCACATTGTCCGCAAGCGAAAGGATTTCTGAAGTTGAGCGGTAATTGCTTTCAAGACGGACAATCTTAGTTCCCTCAAAAATCTTCGGAAAGTTCAGGATATTCTGGATTTCAGCTCCGCGGAATTTGTAAATCGACTGGTCATCGTCCCCTACAACACAGACGTAAGTTCCGCTACCCTCTTTCAGGCCAGAAAGAGCCTCAAGAAGCTTGAACTGAGCCACATTCGAGTCCTGATACTCATCGACCATAATCACACGGAAACGATTGTACATTTTTTCACGGAGACCTGCATTTCGTTCAAGCGCAAGGTAAGGAAGAAGAATCAAATCCCCGAAATCGACATTTCCTGTAGCACGAAGACGCTTTTCGTATGCCTCGTACATCTCTGGAAAATCACTCGGATTCAAAAATGCTTCTTTCGTAAGAAGTTCTGGAGAGTCCGGCAGAAGGCAGTAATCTTTTGCAAGCGCAATTTTTCTCGCATACTGCGCTGCTTCTTTTTTTGTGAGCTTAGGCTCGACCTTTTGAATCAGCGAAACCACATCCTCATCATCATAAACGGTAAAATTCGGGCTTACCCCCAAATCTGCGCTGACATATTCAGAATAAACACGCAAAAACCATGCACCGAACGAGTGAAAAGTCTTTATCTGTGAGAAAGTAGCCTTTTCTTCAAGCGCAATCGCCCTCTCATGCATCTCATTCGCAGCCTTTTTGGTGAATGTCACCGCCAGAATCGAATAAGGATTCACATTTTTCTCGCCAATCAGGTATGCAATTTTCGTAGTGATTACACGAGTCTTTCCAGAGCCAGCCCCCGCCAGAATCAAAAGCGGGTTTCCTTCATGAACGACAGCCTCGTACTGCTCAGGGTTCAGGACAGAAAGATATTCCTTCGCGTGGTCGGAAAGCTCTGTTTTGGGAGATGTAATAATATCAGATAAAATTTCATCTTCGAGTGACATGGGAAACAGTTTAACAAAAAGGACTGATTGTTACTACAAGGCCAAATGTCGAAATTCATCAACTTGCAACAAAAAAAACATTCGTTTTCGCACCTATAAATCTTTAATTTTTCTTAAACATGCATTATAATCAGGGTTGTGTTCTTTTCTTTGAAATGCCGCCAGCGCGGAGTTTTGACAGGAGGATAATATGAAAAAAGTAAATTTACCGGCTCTTTTCGGAGGGATATTCTTTTGTACTGTATCTCTTTTTACAGGCTGTGAGAATTTTCTGGACGGCAGCGAGCTCAAGGAAAAGCTCGACAGCGCCATTGAATATGCAAATGCTTCCGAATGCACAGTTACGATTTTGCAGGACAAAACGACAGGAACTTTTTTCTCAAATATCAAGGAAACACTCAAGCTGGGGTACGATTTTGAACTGAAATTTACGACTGACCCGGACAAATATCTTTTCCGTGGACTCGAAGCCGTTTCCAGCAGCGACGAAACCATAAGTCGTTCAGACTGCATTGATTTTACACTGAACGAAGAAGCCGGCAATGAAACAAAAGGTATTTATGTAATAAAACTGTTATTAAAGAAAACCGCCCCGGACATTTTAATCCGCCCAGTCTGCTCAATCATCCCGGAAATTACTTCCGTTTCTCCGGGCTCAAGCGAAATCGCAATATCATACAAGCCGGTCACAGTAACATTTAACCGTCCGATGGAAAGCCCGGATACAGCGGCTGAAGATTCAATTTTTAATTATGACACCATTTCCATTAAGCGCGGTGATGAGGATGTAACGGCTTACTTTGAACAGCCGGTTTTCAATTCTGCAAAAACATCTCTCAGTCTTATTCCTAAATATGCTGAATTTAATGCTTATCTGTCAAAATACGACAATTCTCAGGCAACTTTCACCGTAAGTTTTAATTCTGCAATTTCAGCTAAAGATGGCGAATACGACCCGATTCCGCTAAAAAAGGATTCTTCTAAAAGTTTTCTAGTACTTTATATGGCCGGAACAGACACGGAATCCCCTGCATTTGACAATCTTTTTATAACGGACGAAGAAATAAGCCTTAAAACATTTTCTTCATTATCACAGGATAAAATATTTGTAGACAAAGACATAAACGACTTTAACGAAGAAGACTATTTTACAAACAGAACTTTAGACAGGACCGTTTACATATACGGTTCCTGCAAGGACACTGGCTCAGGCGTAAAAAGCGTTACCGTTTCTTATCAGAAAATTAATGAGCGTCATGCGCACCAGCTAGGAATAATTTCAAAAAATTACAGGGACGGTGATGAAGAAGCTGAGTTCTTTACGGACGAAGACGGAACAACAAGATTCTGTATAAAACAGGATTTAGAAGAATACGACCGAAGGGATAACAGAGTATATGAAATTCATTTATCGGCCATTGACGCCTGCAATAACTCTGCTGATTCTGATGCGCTTTATGCTTACAATTGTGACTGGTCTTTTAGCCTTGCTGATGACATGACAAGACCTCTTGTTATCAGCAATACCATTGATTCCCCCGCCACACTGCTGATTGAAGACAGCATTTACGGCTGGACTAATGATGACCGCGCTTATTTTGAGTACAGCCCTGAAGGGCGTTATCATTTTAAGGACACAAAATATTACTGTGAATACACGGACAAAACCGGAAAAGTCTGCAAAGAAGAATTTATAACAGACACACAGACCGGAGACCGCAAGATAACGCTTAACGCAGAGCAGCTCAACGGCCTTAAGTTCAATGTAATTGCAGCAGTTATGTGCAATGGAAAGGAACGAATTCTCGGCACTATTGAAAACGGACTTCCTTCCCTTCCGGAAGCGACAATCACAGACAACACCCTCAAATTCAGCCGCTGGGCAAACATTTACAGGCGCACGGCAGGAAGCGGTGAACTGGAAGAACTGGAATTTACCTACAGCGGCTACCCTCTTGAAGCCGGAATAGAATATTATGTTACCCCGGTCACAAATATAAGCGAAGGATGGGCTGAGTCAATGTTCGAGCCGTTTACCTACTCCCGCTACGGCACAAGGACCGGTCCGTACACCGCAGAAACATTTAAACCTGCTTCTCCGGTCGTCTATGGATACACACTTGCAGAAGGACCGTCTTATGACAAAATCAACATAATATTTGATCTTGGGGAGTGGGAAAATGACTATGACTACATAACAACCAGCGAAAGAAGAAACTTTTTCCCGGGGGAAAATGTAGAAAACTGGTTTTTCACCAGCGGATTTTTACCTGATACAAAAACCCTCACAATCTACGGAGTAAAAAACGGAATAAAATCAGAAGGCTTTACCTGGACACACAGAAAAACTGACGTAACTGATGAAGAAAAACTGCACGCTGATTTCACAGCCCCTCAAATACTAACTGATAATTATTATTTGGATTTCACGCTTCCAGAAGATTTAAAAAAGTGCAGAACCGACTGGCAGAACACATACCTTAGATACAGCGTTTCAGAAGAAAGTACCGAGAGCGGGCTTAAAACAGGAGGCTATCACGCAGTGCTGAACGGCAAGCAGTATGACGGTGCAGATTCATTAATCATGGTTCCGTATGAAAGCCTGCATTTCGGAACAAATGATATTTTCACACATGCAGAAGACAATGCCGGCAACAGCAGAAATCTTACAAAATTTATTTATCTTGATTATGAAACACCTTTAGTCTGGAAATCAGAAAAATCCGGCTCAGGAACATCCGCTCAATTCAAAGTGTATTTTCTCGCAGATGGACTCCTCGACAGGTTTATCAGGTCTCCTATTGGCGAAATGAGTCTGTGCAAGTTTTCTAACAATTCATGGACAACCGGGTCATGGACAACCGGGACGCCAATTATAAGTAAAACCGGCTACACTACAACAAATCAAACAACAGCTTATTCCCCGGAACAAAATGTCTCCCGACCGCATTACACAGAAACGACAGGTGAAATGTTCATTAAACTTCATATTGCCTGTTATGATACTCATGGCATCACGGTGAACGGAAACAAATACGAAATACTCCTCAACAAATACGAAATCTATTACACAGGCTCAAACACAGGCACAGGAGACTTTAACCTGCTTTACAAAAACGGAACTTCAAAGTCTTCCATGGCTGTACAGAGCGACGCCCCTGTCTTCATTCACACTCTTGTAACCACTCATCCTTACGAAGAATGCAAAGACTGGGACCTCATGCAGTGGGAAACCTTCCCGCGGGAGCTTGGAGCAAAACAGATTGACTTCAGTTCAAGCGACCATGCCGCAAGACGCTACAGCATTCCCGTAGACGAAATGAACGAAAACGAAAAATGCTATGTTGTAATCGCCCACTATGCAGACGACACCACCGCCATGAGCGAAGTAATGCAAAAATAATTATCGTTCCTGTGCAAAGTCGATTTCGCTAGACTCTGCGATTTTTTCGTTCAGAGGAGAATCGCACACAAAATCCCCGTTAAGGTCAACGTCCCCGCTTGAAACGATTTTTACGCGCACGAGACGGCCGGATTTTACGGCATTGCACTCACTTTCAGAAGACCTGTCGTAGCGAACGACAACGCTTCCGTCAACTTCGGGAGCCTGAAACCCCGCCCGTCCGATTGCAAGACCCTCATCAGGATTTTCTTCGCTCTCGCTCAAAACTTCTTCGATGAGAATGTCGTATTCGCCGCCACAGCGGGTCTTAAGTCGCTCTCGGGTGATTTCTGCCTGAAGCTCAACAAGTTCAGAAGCACGCTTTTCGGCTGTTTTATGAGGAACCTGTTTTTTGAAAGAATAGGCGGGAGTGTCATCTTCTTTTGAATAAGAGAAACAACCGCTCCAGTCAGTAGAAATGTCTTTTAAGAATTTTTTTGTGTTTTCAAAAGATTCTTCTGTCTCACCGGGGAAGCCTGCCATGAATGTTGTGCGGATTGCGGCATCTGGGAAAGTCTCACGGATTTTTGCAATCAAAGCCCGGTATTTTTCTCCGCTTCCGACACGGTTCATTGACTTGATAATCGCATCGTCACCGTTCTGGAAAGGAATGTCAAAATAATGAAGGAAGCGTGAATCAGCCTTCATCACAGGCAAAATATCTTCGCTAAAGTGATCCGGATGAATGTACAAAAGACGAACGGCGAAAGTGCCTTCAATTTCGGAAATCTTTTTGATAAGACGGGCAAGCCCGCTCAGAGAAGTTTGGGACGTTGCGGGTAGGGAGCGACCCGCCAGGGGCAAAACCTGCGAGGCAGGTTTTGAGCGAGTCTCCGAGCAGCTATGCTGCGAAGGCGGAACCATCCCCACCTCACTTCCCGGAGTTCCGTTCGGCAAATGCGTTCTTCCGTCTCCAAAACAATTGTCTGTGGCCCCAGTGCCGTACGCCGCCAGATCCTGACCAATCAGGTTGATTTCGTACACGCCTTTTGAGACCAAATCTTTGATTTCAGTGATAATTTCGCTAGCTTTACGGCTTCGAAGGTCGCCACGGATAATCGGGATTGCGCAAAACGAACATCGGTTATTACAGCCCTCAGTGATTTTTACGAAAGCGGTGCCCTTAAATGAAAGGAGAAGGTTTCTGTCACCGCAGCAAACGCCTTTCTGCTCAGGAACGAGAACCGGTCGCTCGTCTTTCATCAGAGGCTCAATCACTTTGTAAATCTGGCTCAAATCTCCGTTGCCGAAAAATCCGTCGGCTTCGAGAAGGTCGTCTTTAAGATCGTTCGCATACCGCTCGGCAAGGCAGCCCGCAAGAAGGATTTTTGCCTTCGGGTACATCGCCCGGGCGCTCATTACGGCGTTGATGCTCTCAGTTTTGGCAGACTCAATGAATCCGCACGAGTTCACGACAATCAAATCAGCCTCAGCAGCTTCAAAAGTCTGCTCCCAGTCTTTTTTTTTGAGAAGATTGATGATAAGCTCGCCGTCAACCTGATTTTTGGCACATCCGTGCTGGTCTATAAAGAATTTCATCCTAGTCTACATCCACGATTACGACTTTGTAGCGTCCGTCAGTATCTTTAATCCATTTGATGTCTTCGGCAATTACTTCACCTGCTCGCGGAACTGCAAGATCATAAGTCTTTCCGTTTGCAACTACCTGCAGTTTGACAGCATTTCCGTTTGAAATCCAGACACGCACGCCGTTGCTTGCAGTGATGTTTATGATGTCTCCGCTCGCAAAATAATCTTCGACGGTTTCTTTCCGGTCAGGCCTGTAGCGGAACAAACATCCGCCGCGGAATGTCGCGTTGATTGTGAAAGGATAAGCGCGTGTATCTGAGAAAATTTCAGTTCTAGTCTGCTCTTTCGGCAAATCCTCAGCGTTCGGAATCTGATTTTCATCAGGAGAAGCAACTGCAACATTTGAAGAATTTTTGAGCATAATTTTGACTTCTGCACCACGGTCCACATTTTTCTGTGAGACGTCCGAAACATAAACGATAAGCTCAGGAACAGAATTTCCGTCAACATCAAGCTCGAGTTCTTCAGAAAGCTCGACATACTGAACGCCTGCAGGTGTTTCAAGGCCAAAGATACCTTCGGTTTCTGCAACGGTCAGGAAGATATTTCCTTTGTCGCTTCCCATAATAAGCTGGTCATTCTTGAAAAGCCGGCCAGTGAAAGCCTTGTCGGTCAGTTCGTATTTTTTGAACTCGGTTTCGTGATTTTTTGAATCTTCGTCTTGTTTTTCAGCAAATTTCGCCCTGAGGAAAATGCCGAGAACGATTCCGCCAGAAATCAAAAGGAGCGCAATTATCGAAACAATCAGCGGAATGACGAATTTCGGACGCTCACGGGCAGTAAGGGCCAGCGGAGGCGGAGCTTCCTGAAGTTTTTTTGCATGATAAAGAGTAAGGACATGGTTTGTATCGACCTCAAGATATTCAGAATAATTCTGCAAAAAGCCGACAAGATAAGGTTCTCCCGGGAAAACAGATTCTTCCTCGTTTTCAAGAGCCTGAAGATACTCACGGGTGATTGATGTTTCGCGGGCAATGGACTCAAGTTCCAGACCTTTCTGTTCTCGTGCTGTCTTTAAAATCTGACCGTAACTTTCCATTTTTTAACTACTCCGAAAATAAGAAATTGTTGTAATTGTTTGCCGATGTCGGCGGGTCATAAATAAATCTCTGGTCGGAAATTCCGTTATTTATTACGTAATTTCTGAAATCGAAAATAAAAGTTTCAGACTGAGGGGTTATCGCCTCAATCCGCCTTATAAGCATTGTAGAAGGTGAGACCGCGATTTTGATCTGAGAGAACGCCTCGCTCATGTTCCGCCGTCTAAGGACAAGTTTTACAACCTTTTCTTCGCTTCCGTCTTCAAGCGGGACTGCTTCCTGACCGGTTTCGTATGCCGGTGAATAATATCTTGAAAGAAGGGCAAGTCCCTGGCTCGTAGCAAGGTTCGCACCAGTGTTGTTCGAGTTATCGACAGTCTGATTCAGAATCGCAGCCTGCCCCGGAAGATAAATCGTGAGAAGGTCGCCGTTGAAGCAGATTACCTGGTCCTCAGGACTTGAAAAATCAATTCTGAGGAGATCAGGCTTTTTGTATGAAATATGCCCTTTCATTGAATTTTTTGAAGCCTTGATGTCAACATCGGCCTCGTAGTCTTTTATTGTAGAGTAATTCTCCGAGACTGACTTGAAGAAAGAAGAAGCCGTAAGAATTCCCTGAGAGAAAGCAGGCAACGATAGCAAAAAAAAGAATATAGAATAAGAGATAAGGATTAAAAGTCTTTTTTTCATTTTTCGCCCCCTTCAGTCGTTTCGACAGGCTCAACGACCGGCTCTTTGGATTCAGAGACCGTTTCGACAGGCTCAGAGACCGCATCCGTCTTCTGACTGAGCGGAGCCGACCCCATATTCTCGTGTGCCTTAATTATCTCGTTGAATTCTTTTGAATCCATAGTTTCGATTTCCATAAGGCGTTTTGAGATGTACTCGAGAAGGTCTTTTTTCTGAGTGAGCAGGCTCAAAACATGCTCGTACCTCTCGTTTACGATTCTGGCAATTTCTTCGTCGATGAATTTCTGGGTATCTTCGGAGAATTCGCGCACAAGGTTCGGCTCGCCTCCCCTGTTTCCGAGAACGCCTTTCCCCAAAGTCATGTTTCTGAATTTATCGCTCATACCGTAATCGGTAATCATAAGCTTGATGATGTCTGTTGCGCGCGCAATATCGTTTGAAGCTCCGGTTGAGACATCGCCAAGGATAACTTCTTCGGCAGCACGGCCTCCAAGAAGTCCGTCAACATCGTTCATCATGTCTTTTCGGGTATGAAAATGCTTTTCTTCTTTTTCTTCGCGGAACTGAGTGAAACCGCCGACTCCATTTGAGCGCGGAACAACCGTAATTTTGTTTACAGGCGTATGGTCAGGAGTAAAGGCTGCGACAAGCGCATGACCTGTCTCGTGAACTGCGACGAGACGGAGTTCTTTTTCGTTTTCTTTGCGGCTTTTCTTTTTGAGACCGATGCTCACTTTGTCGATTGCATCGTTAAAATCACTCATTGAAACTTTTACATGACCGTTTCTTACCGCAAGAAGAGCCGCCTCGTTTACGACATTCGCAAGGTCAGCGCCGGCAAATCCCGTAGTTCCGTGTGCGAGAGACTCAAAATCGACTGAGTCATCGAGTTTTACATTCTTTGCATGGATTCTTAAGATTTCTTCACGCCCCTTTACGTCAGGACGCTCAACTGGAACCTGGCGGTCAAAGCGGCCAGGACGAAGGAGAGCCGGATCAAGGACATCCGCACGGTTTGTCGCCGCAAGAATGATGAGTCCCTTTTCGTTGTCAAAACCGTCCATCTCAACGAGAAGCTGGTTAAGAGTCTGTTCCCGCTCGTCGTTGCTTGAGAATCCGTTCATTCGGCTTTTACCGATGGCGTCTATCTCATCGATAAAAATGATGCACGGAGCTTTTTCACGCGCCTGCTTGAACAAATCACGAACGCGGGATGCACCGACACCGACAAACATCTCGACGAAATCAGAGCCTGAAATACGGAAGAACGGAACGCCTGCCTCACCTGCTACGGCACGCGCAAGAAGCGTTTTACCTGTTCCCGGAGGTCCTACAAGAAGAACACCCTTAGGGATTTTACCGCCGATATCAGTGTATTTTTTTGGGGATTTCAGGAAATCTACGACTTCGACAAGCTCCTCCTTTGCCTCGTCAACGCCTGCGACATCTGAGAAACGGGTTTTTACCTTACCCTCGTCAACTGCCTTAGAGCGGCTTCCTCCGCCGAAAACTGAGCCGAGCCCGCCGGTCATTCTGCGGAACATAAAGAAATAAATCAGGAGGAGAATGAGGAAAGGAAGAATATTGATTAAAATCTGAACGAAGATGTTCGTCTGCTTGTTTACGAATTTGTACTGAACGCCTTTTTCGTCGAGAAATTCAATGAATTTTGACATGAGAACGCCGGTCGTTCTGTAGACCCTGCGGTTCTGCGGCTGCTGAGGGCGCTTTATCCACGGCAGGGTGTTGAGTGAGTTTGAGGAAGAGTTTTCGTCCATATTGGAAACTGAAAATTCTTCAGGACCATAGCCTGTAAAGACGTTTTCGCTCATCTCGACTTTGACAATTTTTCCGTCTTCGATAAGCTGCTTGAAAACAGAAAAATCTATAAGCTCTTCCTGCGGTTTCTGGAGCAGGAACATGTTCACAAATGCGAGCGCCAGGACGACCGCAACCATCAGCGTAAAAAACGGAAATTTAAATGGTTTTTTGCCGCGGTTCGGGTCATCGTCGTTTGAATTAGGGTCTAACTTGAAAAAATTGTACGGATCGTTGTCTTTTTTCTCGTCGTCTTTTTTAGTATCGTTTTCTGCCATATTTTTCTCAATTTAAAAGATTAGTATCGTAAATATAACGAAAAAAAGTCATTTAGAGAAGAGAAAAAAACAGGATTTCAGAAATCTGAGGAAGCGACAACTGACACACCTGCCTTAAGGCAGACAGGTGCCACGATTAATGAGTAAGTTTCTCGTAGCATTCTTTCCAGTAACGGGCTTTTTCTTCGTCATAAACCGGATTCACAGGATTTTTTGAGGCATAAACGCTGGAAAGCCAGTAGTAAACAATTGAGATTGCGTTTGGGGTACAGTCACAGCCCGGCTTTTTGCTTTCTTCAATGGCTTTGAGGGCAGATTTTTCGGCTTTGAAGAAATCTTCTGCACCTGGAGCAGGCTCTGTATTTTCCTCCGGGAAGCCTGACCAGGAAGCAGCATGAATGCAATCACGCATCGCAAACCAGACCATAGCGTGAACGCTTCCGAGGTCACAGGCTCTTTTAAAATAGCCGGCAGCCTTCTGGTCGCTTTCATCGGTGTTGATTTCTACGAGAGAGGATTTTGACTTGTCAAATGGATTGAAAACTCCGACACAATTGAGGAAGCCAAGCGTTTTGAGCGCGAAAATGTCACCTTCATCAGCCTTTTTGTTGAGGAACTCAACGCTTTCTTCAAAGTCGATTCCTGCCTCGGTCTTGCAGGCAATCAAATCCAGAAGAGCACCTTCATCGCCGTTCTTCGCAGCCTCTGCCATTTCGAGACAGCCGTCAAGTTCTTTCTGCCAGCTTTCTTCTTCAGAGATTGCTTTTTTCATTGAGTCGATGTAAGCGTTCCATTCTTTTGTTAAGATTTCCATTTTGCCTCCAGATAAAATAGTGGTTGGGAATTGAATTAATATACTTATAACATAGTGTGAGAAATCAGAACCGTAAAATTGTTTTCAGGCCGAAAGGAGCGTTCACTTCTAAATCAAAAAGTTTATTCAGAAAAAAGAATGTATAAAGCATAATGCATCCAAAAACGAGGAGTTTAATTGTTTTTACGAAAAGTCTTATTATCATAATTGCCTCCGGTTTAAAAGTGGAAAATTGATTTATGTAAGATAATATAGTTTTCTGAAGGCTCAAATTTGTATTTCAGTGGAAAAAAAATTCCCAAAGTGATACACTAGCCAATTATGAAAACAGAACTAATCAAAGACCTTCTTACTTCTAAACCGGACGGAAGAATCGTTACCGTCTGCGGATGGGTTCGCACAATGCGCGACTCAAAGAACCTCGTCTTCATTCAGGTGAACGACGGAAGCTGCTTCGCAAACATTCAGCTCACTTTTGACAGACAGAATCCTTCAAATCCTAATAACGCATCTTCAATCGAAAACGCACTTTCAAATATCTCAACCGGAGCTTCTCTTAAAGCCACAGGAAAACTCATCGAGTCTCCGGCTTCAGGACAGGCAGTCGAAGTCAACCTCGAGACTCTCGAAGTTTTGGGAAAATGTCCTTCTGACTACCCTATCCAGAAAAAAGCCGCAACAATGGAATTCCTCCGCGAGAACGCTCACCTTCGTGCGCGCACAAACACTTTCGGAGCCGTTTTCCGAATGCGAAGCCAGATGGCATTCGCGCTTCACACTTTCTTCCAGGAGCGCGGTTTCTACTATATCAATACTCCTGAAATCACCTGCTCTGACTGTGAAGGCGCAGGCGAAATGTTCCAGATTACAACCCTTTCCCTCGAAAAAATCGCAGAAACAGCAATCGAGAAAGGAGCTGCCGGCATGAAAAAAGAAGATGCCGCAAAACTCGTAAACTACAACAAGGACTTCTTCGGAAAGCAGGCTTCGCTCACAGTTTCAGGCCAGCTCGAAGCAGAAACTCTGGCAACGGCTCTCGGCCGCGTATATACCTTCGGACCGACATTCCGTGCCGAAAACTCAAACACAACACGCCACCTCGCAGAGTTCTGGATGTGTGAGCCTGAGATGGCGTTCTTCGACCTTGAAGACGACATGGACATTCAGGAAGAGTTCATCAAATATCTTCTCAACTGGGCGCTCACAAAATGCTCAGAGGACATGGAATTCTTCAACAAGCGGATCCAGCCGGGAGTCATCGACACACTCAGACACGTTGTCGAAACTCCGTTCAAGCGCGTTTCATACACAGAGGCAGTTGCCGAGCTTGAGAAACACGCTGACGAATTCGAGTTCAAGCCGTACTGGGGCTGCGATTTGGCAACTGAGCACGAGCGATATTTGACCGAAAAAATCTACAAATGCCCTGTAATGGTCTACAACTATCCGAAAGAAATCAAGGCCTTCTACATGAAGCTCAACGACGACGGAAAAACAGTAAAAGCTGTTGACGTTCTCGTTCCTGGCCTTGGTGAAATCATCGGTGGATCTGAGCGTGAAGAAAGCTACGACAAGCTTCTTGCACGAATCAACGAGCTTGGTCTTAAACCGGAAGATTACAGCTGGTACCTCGACCTCAGAAAGTTCGGAACTGTTCCTCACTCAGGATTCGGCCTTGGATTTGAGCGACTTCTTCTGTATGTAACAGGCATGCAGAACATCCGCGACGTAATCCCGTATCCTCGCGCTCCGAAACTCGCAGACTTCTAAAATATCAGACGCAGATTAACGCAGATACACGCGGATTTTTATCTGTGTTCATCTGCGTGCATCCGCGTCAATTTTTTTTATTCAGTAATGAACAACAAAACGCCTAGAAAACTCACTTTCGTCACATTCTCTCAGAGTATTTTTCTTACTACAAAATACTTTTTGCAGAACAGGCTTCTGTCTTTTGCGGGTTCTTGTGCATTCAGCTTTCTGTTCTCGGTTTTCCCGCTTTTTATGATGGTCGTCATGGTGCTGGTGAGGTTTCTGCACGCCTCACCGAAAACCGTGTCAGCCATTATTTCTGCAATCCCTGAGCTTGAGAAATATTTCAACTCAGAATCTGTAATTGAGTCAGTTCAGTCCATAAAATCAATCAGTTCATTCGAAATTGTCGCAGGAATCTTCGTTCTCTGGATGGCACGCCGTTTTTTTGCTTCGATTTTCGACTCAATGCAGAACATTTTTCACATGCAGACTAAGAGAAAGGCACTCTTCAATCAGGTCCTCACTTTCGTGACGGAAATCGTGATTGTTCTGATTTCTTCCGCAGTTCTTTTCGCATACATTTCACTTCAGACAATTACATCAATCGATTTTTTTAAGAATATTCCGCAGCTGGAATTCCTGTACAAGGGAATTCTTTCCGGCGAATTCATAAGGATTCTTCCGAACCTTCTGATTCTTGCGGTGACAGTCGTTCTTTTCAGGACCGGGTCCGGCACAAAACCTCATTTTCTCCTCTGTTTTTTCACAAGCACTCTCTGCACCGTTTCCTTCTGGGTCTTCCGAATCATAATGCACTACTTTCTGAACATCGGGCAGTACAATATGATTTACGGAGTTTTAGGACATGTCATCATCCTTTTCATGGACATTTTCTTTTTCTTCGTATTCTTCCTTGTTTTTGCACAGTTCATCTATGTGGTTCAGTTTTTTGACGAGCTTCTTCTTGGTGAACTTTATCTTCTTCCGAAAATCGAGCAGCACGGACTCGGGGCTGGAATCAAAAGGGCTTTTTTCATCCGGCCTGATTTACTTATCGCAAAAAACAAGACAAATGTTTTTTCTTACAAACCGGGAGAAATAATCTTCAACAAGGGCGACAGCGACACTTATGCGTACTACATCATAAAAGGCAGCGTAAAATTCGTATCTGAGAATAAAAATTCCGATGACTTCTACCGCGCCCACCGTGGAGAAATTTTCGGCGAGACTTCGTGCATCCTGGAAAGAACCCGCACAACGACGGCAATCGCAGTCATCTCAACAAGGCTCATAAAAATCGAAAGCGAGAGATTCCGCTTCCTTATCCGCCAGAATCCCGAAGCAGCAAAAAAAATCCTGAGACAGATAAGCCCGTTCTTCTAGTTCAAATGTCGAGTTTTGAATTTACGGGCTTTCCAAAAATTGAACTTAATCACTCACAATCAAAACTTGCTCCCGGAGAGCTATGCCCGCAGAGCGGATTCGTGCCGTAACCGAACAAGCGCGACAACGAAGGCGCCAGTCGCTTCCCGAAAGTTTTCAATAACACAAAAATCTCTTTTTTCAAAAAAATTTTTTATTACCCATTGACATAGTAGGTAATCTTTTTGTATATTATACCTATCTACCTAGTAGGAATATAAAATTATTTACAAAAAGGAGCATATTATGGCAAATTACAAATTCGAGACACTTCAGTTACACGTTGGACAGGAAAGCGCAGACCCGGCAACAGACGCACGCGCAGTTCCTATTTATCAGACAACTTCGTATGTTTTCCACAATTCAAAACATGCAGCTGACCGGTTCGGTCTTGCTGACGCAGGAAACATTTACGGCCGCCTTACAAACACAACGCAGGAAGTTTTTGAAAAACGAATTGCGGCTCTTGAAGGCGGAAGCGCTGCCCTTGCAGTTGCATCTGGAGCAGCAGCAATCAGCTACACAATTCAGGCGCTTGCTGCAAACGGCGGTCATATCGTAGCACAGAAAACAATCTACGGCGGTTCATACAACCTTCTTGCACACACACTCCCGCAGTACGGAATCACGACAACTTTCGTTGATGCACACAATCTTTCTGAACTCGAAGGCGCAATCAAAGAGAATACACGCGCAGTTTACCTTGAGACTCTCGGAAACCCGAACTCAGACATCCCGAACATCGATGAAATCGCGAAAATCGCTCACAAACACGGTCTTCCGGTTGTCGTTGACAACACATTCGGAACTCCTTACCTTATCCGCCCGTTTGAGCACGGAGCTGACATCGTAGTTCACTCTGCTACAAAATTCATCGGCGGCCATGGAACTACTCTCGGCGGAATCATCGTTGAGAGCGGAAAATTCGACTGGAAAAAGAGCGGAAAATACGCAAACATCGCCGAACCAAACCCAAGCTACCACGGAATTTCTTTCTACGATGCAGTAGGACCAGCAGCTTTCGTAACATACATCCGTGCAATTCTTCTCCGCGACACAGGAGCTACAATTTCTCCGTTCAACGCATTCCTTCTTCTTCAGGGAACTGAGACTCTCTCACTCCGTCTCGACCGCCATGCTGAGAACACAAAGAAAGTCGTAGAATTTTTGAAGAATCATCCGAAAGTTGCAAAGGTAAACCACCCTTCACTTCCTGAGCATCCGGATCACGCGCTCTACGAGAAATATTTCCCGAACGGCGGCGCTTCAATCTTCACCTTTGAGATTAAGGGCGGAAAAGAGGCTGCATGGGCTTTCATCGACAACCTTAAGATTTTCAGCCTTCTTGCAAATGTCGCTGACGTTAAGTCTCTCGTAATTCACCCGGCTTCTACAACCCACTCACAGCTCAGCGACGCTGAACTTGCTGATCAGGGCATCACTCAGAGCACAATCCGACTCTCAATCGGAACCGAACATATTGACGACATCATCGCTGATTTGGAAAATGGATTCAGCGCAGTCAAATAATGCTAATAAAAAAATAAGGAGAAATATATGGCAGACATCAAACAGAGTGCACTTGAGCTGATTGGAAAAACACCACTTCTTCAGCTGAACGGTTATTCTAAAAAAGCAGGAATCACAAATGCAACGATTCTTGCAAAACTCGAATACCTGAACCCGGCCGGAAGCGTCAAGGACCGCATCGCCCTCGCAATGATTGAGGACGCAGAGGAAAAAGGAATCCTGAAACCAGGCGCTACAATCATCGAGCCGACCAGCGGTAACACAGGAATCGGTCTTGCAGCAGTAGCTGCAGCAAAGGGCTATCATGCAATCCTTACACTGCCTGAGACAATGAGCGTTGAGAGACGAAACCTTCTTAAGGCTTACGGTGCAGAAATCGTCCTCACAGAGGGCGCAAAAGGCATGAAAGGCGCAATCGCAAAGGCTGAGGAACTTCACGCAGCAAACCCGAATTCAATCATTCCGGGACAGTTCGTAAACCCGGCAAACCCGGCTGTTCACAAAAAGACAACAGGTCCGGAAATCTGGGAACAGACAGACGGAAAGGTTGACATCTTCGTTGCAGGCGTCGGAACCGGCGGAACTTTGACCGGTGTCGGCGAATACCTCAAGGAAAAGAACCCGAACGTAAAAATCGTCGCAGTTGAACCTGCAACAAGCCCGGTTCTTTCAAAGGGAACTGCTGGAGCACACAAAATTCAGGGAATCGGCGCAGGCTTTGTTCCTGACGTTCTGAACACAAAGATTTACGATGAGATCCTTCCGATTGAGAACGAAGACGCCTTTACAGAAGGCCGAGCATTTGCTGTAAGCGAGGGAATTCTTGTCGGAATTTCTTCTGGTGCAGCGCTCAAAGCAGCAAAAATTCTTGCTGAACGGCCGGAAAACAAAGGAAAGAACATCGTAGTTCTTCTTCCGGACTCAGGCGACCGCTACCTTAGCACATCACTTTTCAGCGGAAACTAACAAAAAGGGGAGTTTTTTCTCCCCTTTTTTTCAAAAACTTTTCTGATGACTTTCATCAGTTTTTCTGATATTATCATCTGAAATGAAAGATCTTACGCTTAATAAAATTCTTCTTCTGATAATCGCAGGCCCCCTGCTTTTCATAATCGCATTCTCTGCAATCGCGCTCTGCACTAAAAACGTGCATCCTGGAGAAGGCTTACGGCGTGAAGACCCGAACCCTTCTTCAGTCTCAAAATCAAAAACCGCCTTCAACGAAATCGGCCAGATACGCACCTTCACCCGCGAAGAAGGCGACGGAACAGAAAAAAGCGTTGTCCTTCTCACACCATGGTTCGAATACGACGGAACGGACACCGCTTTTTACGAAGAGCTCGACCGTAAGCATCTGAGCACGAAATCCCTCATAACGAATTATTTTTCAACCCGCACAAAAACCGAGCTTTTTCAGAAAGGTGAAGAAAAAATCAAGGAAGAACTCAAAGCCCTTGTAAACGATACGCTCGTCCTCGGAAAAATATCAAAAATCTACTTCAACGACTATCTTTTCTTAGATTAAAAGTCACAACAGGAGAATTTTATGAATCAAATCACATCCCCGGCAG
>JAFPUF010000092.1 GCA_017395545.1 Treponema sp.
GTTCGCGGAATGTCAAAGAAAAAAGCGATAGTCTGTATCGCAAGAAAAATGGCAGAGATGATGTTAACGATTCTAAAATCTGGAAAACCGTACTCTCCAAAGAAGTTTTCCGTAGCCCAGTTCTCTGAACTTGCAGAAAAAGCTTTGAAGAGTGCTTAAAATATAAAAAAAACAGGGGCTTGACATAAAACATAGGAGTCTCCGAGCAGCTATGCTGCGAAGGCGGAAGGGAGTGATTTACATCACCTGTAAAACTTCGGGGTGGGAGAGATGAAAGTCTGTCCTTGCCCCCAGAAAGACAAGAATAGCCGCAACCGTAAAAAAAAAGCCTGTTATGCAGGCCTGAACCGAAGGCGTCAGGGGCAGATTAAAACGTGCGGCGATTTGCGGCGAGAATAAAAAACCCGCCACAGCACCTGTAATTGGAATCAAAAGAGAAATAAGCCCGAGAATCCCTCTCAGAATGCGCGGGAATCCGATTCTTACGATGACATTTTCTTCAAGGGGAAGATTTTTTTTGTTCAGGACATGAAAACTCTTCCCCTTTTTTGCGCACTCAATCGAGTTGCAGGTGACACATGCGTTTGAGATGAGAGAGACGACTTCGATCTTCTGGCCGTCAATCGATTTGACAATGGCAAAATCCCTCATCAGCGCGCATCTCCCTCAAAATCGTTTTCGCCGAGCTGAATGGCTTTCATCTGTTCAACGCACATACGGTAGCCCGCCTTGTTCCCCAGCTCTTCATAAGTGTCACGAAGGTTAAAAAGCGCGTCGTAATAGTAAGAATTGATTGTAACCGCATTTTCAAAAGCTTCGCACGCAAGATGAAAATCATTCGTATTAAAATAAATTACTCCAAGCGTGTTCCAGAGATGTGCATTCTGGCTGTTTTTTGAAAGTCCTTCCAGACAGTAAGCCATAGCCTCTTCCTTGCAGCCCTGATTAAAGCAGACAAGTGCAAGAGTCTCGATGATTTCGTCGTCATCTTCTTCGATTTCGTGAGCATGGAGGAGGGCCGCCTTTGCATCGGTGAGGTTCCCCGCATCACGGTATGTGACCCCGAGATTGTACCAGAGAAGATGATTATACCGTTCGATAGAAATTGCCCTTTTGAGACAGGCAATCGCTTCATAAAACTGACCGTTTTCAGCAAATTCTATCGCCTGTGTGTTCAGTGACGCTATGTTTTCAGTCATTTTCGACCTTCCTGGAGAGGCAAGCCCCTTAAAATCCCCAGCAAGTCCGTAATAAGGACTGCCGGTGCTGACTCTTCGTTTCCGAAAAGACCTGCAAGCGCGAGGGCGTTTTCTTCGATTGTTTTTTGTCCGTTTTCTCTTGCTTCTTCTACGGCACCGCTTTGTGTGAGGAGCGTAATTGCCTCTTCGACCGCAGGGGAATTGATTCCTTCGGAGCGGGCTTTTTCAAAAAGAACTGCAAGTTTTTCTTTATCACCGGGGTTTTTCTTGAGGTGCAGCAGAACCGGAAGGCTTTTTTTGCCCTCTACGATGTCGTCTCCGCGCTTTTTACCGGGATTCCCTGTTGTAAGGTTGATTACGTCATCGATAATCTGAAAGCCGGTTCCTATGTCCTCGGCGAATTTTCCGGCTTTTTCAGCTTCTTCTGTACCGGCTCCGCCCGCAAGGACACCGAGTTTTACCGCAAGCCGTGAGAGCGTTCCGGTTTTGTTTCTTACCATCGCAGTGTATTCTTCGACAGAGGGAATTAGTGATGGATTTCTGTGCCAGAGAATGTCCATAGCCTGTCCGAGATGAAGGCGTCTGAGTTCAAGAAGAAAAAGCTCGTATAAAGCAAGTTTTTCAGAATCGGAAAGATTAAGGTTTTTGATGCAGGATGCGGCCTCAAAATAAAGCCAGCTTCCGGCGTTTAGGGCAACATCAACTCCATAAGTGATGTGGGCTGCAGCCTTTCCGCGTCTTGTGTCGGCAGAATCTTCAATGTCATCGTGGATAAGGCTTGCAGTGTGCGCAAATTCTACAAGCGGTGTGAGGGAATAAGCTTTTTCGACAAGATCTTCCGGCTGTTTTTGAGAAATGTCCGCTTTTGCTGAAGAAGCAAGCTCAGCACACAAAACCAGAAGAAGCGGGCGCCATCTTTTTCCGCCCAAATCCAAAAGATTTTTGCATGGCAGAAGAAGGTTCGAAAGGTGCGTTTCGTTCACACAGGAATCAATTGAGCCGAATGAAAGATTTTTCCAGTCAGAATTAATATGAGACGGAAGGTAATTATTTAAAACGCCCTCAATTTTTTGAAGGCGTACAGAAAATTCTGAATTCATACTATAAGTATAGCAAAAATTCAGAGAAAAAACAAATAATCAGTGTTTACCTAGTCCCTAGTCTTGAGCCAGCCGAGAACTGCGATTACCCAGCCTGCAAGAATCACGATGAGACCAATTCCTGGTTTTGAGCCGGTGATTTTAAGTCCGAATTTAACAGCACCCTGAAACAATGCGCCACCGTTCATATAGGAAATCCAGACGTAGAGTCCGCCGATGATTGAAACGACGAGCGAAATCAGTTTAACCGGAAGTTTTGATTTTAAAGAAACAAAGCAGAATGCGATTCCTGCGATAGCTCCGCCCAAAGCGAGGATTGAGCCTGCTTTGAGGTCGCCGCCTGTACTGCCGGTGATTGCGTTGAATGCGCTTGAGCCGCCACCAAAAAATTTGCTTGCTGTGAGCGGAAGAAAGCATCCGATTACGACGAGTGCCATACCGATGAGATACAGCGAAAGATTTGATTTTTTTGCCATTTTCTTACTCCTTTTTTATTCTTAGCAAAATATAATTGTGAAGTTCATTATAATTTAAGTTTTGACTTTTTTAAAGATTAGTTTGATAATAATACGATAATATTTGCGCAGCACAGAGGTCCGAAGATGAAAGAAAAGAAAATTAAGCAGCCAAAAGCTCCAAAAATAAAAAAGGCAAAGCCTGAAAAAATCAAGCTCGAAAAAAACAAATTTACCGAGTCTTTTGCGTTTAAATTTGAAATTGCCGTCTTCTTTCTTCTTTCATTTTTCTTCTCAATTCTGGTCTTTGTTCTTGAATTTTCAATCCGTAACGACAATATAAAATCTTATTCAAGTATTTTCGGCTCCCTTTCTGAACGAAGTTCCACGGCAATCACCTACTGGCTTGACGGATATTTTAAGGACCTCCGCGTTTTTACAAAAAACGAAATCTTCCTTGAGGGCGATGTAGACGCAATTTACAACTACATGCTCGATAACCCCACTTTGATAGGCGATGATTTTGAATTCGTAGGAATCTGTGGTCTCGATGGTATTATGTACACTTCAAACGAGGAGACTTTCAGCGTAAAGCACACCGAATACTACCGCGATGTCATCGAAAGGGGAAAGGGAACGAGCATTACCAATCCCGAAAAATCCCTGCAGACCGGCGGCTACGTCTTCTATGTTGCTCTTCCGGCTCTTGACCAGAACGGCACGCTTTTCGGTCTGTGTATGGCAGCCGTTGACATCAAAATGGTCCAGATGGAAGTCTCAAAAATCAGTGTCGGAGAAAACGGATTCGCATTTATTCTTGACGGAAACGGAACTACCATCGCTTATCCGGAAGAAGACGAGATTATGAAAAATATCTCGAATATGGAAGATGCCGACACAGGTCTTATCGGTTTCAAGGACCTTGCCTACGAAATGACAATGGGAAACGATGATGTCGCCAAAGTCAAAAACATGAATAAGGGCGGTCAGACCGACTATGTTTTCTATTACCCGGTTTACGAAACGAACTGGTCTCTCGGCCTTGCTCTTCCTGAAAAAGAAGTTCTTGCATCTGCAAAAAAAAGCGGCTACAGCATAGCTGGTTTTTCCATCGTCATCGCAGTTCTTCTCATTATTTTTATCGCAATTTACATGAAGATTCTCATCAGGCCTCTTCTTCTTCTCAATCATTCAATCAAAGAAATTGCAAAGGGCGACGCCGACTTAACAAAACGAATCGACATAAAATCAAAGGACGAAATCGGCGGGGTAGTGCGGGGATTCAATACCTTCATCGAAAATCTCCGCAATATTATCAGCGAAGTTAAAAATTCAAAAGATGCCCTCAAAAATGTAGACCGCGAACTTCAGTTAACGACAAGGGCAACCGGAATCTCCATCGACCAGATTTCTGAAGATATGAACAATGTCTCTGCCCAGATTGACAGTCAGGGAGAAAGCGTTGCACAGACTGTAAATTCGGTCACTCAGATTGCAAAAAACATCGAAAGTCTTGACGATATGATTGAAAGCCAGTCGAACGGAGTTAATCAGGCGAGCGCGGCCGTTGAGCAGATGATTGGAAACATCGTCTCCGTCTCGAAGAGCACCGAAAAAATGGCGCAGTCTTTTGCCCTTCTGGAACAGTACACCAGAACAGGTATTGAAAAACAGAACCTTCTTAACGAGCAGCTCGCCACTATCGAAGAACAGAGTCATACGCTTGTCCAGGCAAACAAAACAATTTCGAAAATCGCAAGCGAAACCAATATCCTTGCGATGAATGCGGCGATTGAGGCTGCACATGCGGGAGCGGCTGGAGCAGGATTCAGCGTAGTTGCCGACGAAATCCGCAATCTTTCCGAAACTTCTGCCGCCCAGTCAAAAATGATTGGTGCAGAGCTCAAGAAAATCCAGACTTCAATTACGACAGTCGTAGCATCTTCTGAAGACGTAAAATCTGCCTTCAATTCTGTAAGTTCAAATGTCCTGGAAACCGACCAGCTTGTCCGTCAGATTCGCGGCGCAATGGAAGAAAGCGAAACTGGAAGTCACCAGATTACAGATGCGCTCAAGCTTATGAACGACTCCACCGTCGAAGTTCGCACCTCTTCCAAAAAAATGTCCGAAGGTAATCAGGCCATCCTCGAGGAAGTCAAAGTACTTCAGGAAGCAACTGTTGCAATCAAGGACAGTATCGAGAGAATGTATGAGGGAGCGAGCCAGATTATCAAAAACGGAAACACCCTCACCGAAATTTCAGGTTCAATGGAACAGTCAATAAATCAAATCGGCGGACAAATCGACTTATTTAAGGTGTAAAAACTTCCGATAATTGATTTATGGAAATAATCAGTTTTGTCGGTTCTTCTCCGGTTGTAAAGAAAAATGCACCTAAGTCTACTTTTACTCTTCCCCGCCTGCCAAAAAAGTCCCGCACCGCTTTTTCTCCGAAGCCTGTCTTTTCTCGTGCTGCTTCAAAAACTGAACGCCAGTTTACAATTCTCGGCCTCTCAAAGCTTTTTTCTGCGCTGGCTTTTCTCGCCCTTCTCCTGATTATTCCTTTTACGGTTTTTAATGTTCTTTCTTTCTTTGAGAATCATACGCCTCATGTCTATTTTGACACTTCTTCCACTTGCGAATTTGAGGCTCTTAACGCGGCCATGTCACGTTTTGCGATGTATGACACGCTGGCCGACAATATCGACGAGAACGGAAACGTGCTTTCTGCAGACGGAACTGTTTTGACTGCATCCAGCGTCGGAATCGGCGAAAAGGTTAGTTTCCAGACTTACACTGTAAAATCCGGAGATTCAATCAGTACAATCTCCAGAAAATTCGGTCTTTCAAACATCTCTACTCTGATTGCCGTAAACGATATTTCAAATGTCCGTGCACTGAGACAGGGACAAAAACTTAAGATTCCTTCCACCGACGGACTCATTTACAAAGTGCGCGCAGGGGACTCTCTCAATTCACTTTCAGTGAAATACCATGTAAGCGTTGAGGAAATACTTGATGCGAATGACCTTTCGTCGGAAACGCTTTCAAAGGATATGGAGCTGTTTATTCCGGGGGCGAAAATGGACAGCCTTTCCCTCAAAAAGGCAATGGGTGAACTTTTTGTCTATCCGATTACATCCGGCTGGCGGCTCACTTCGAGATTTGGCCCGAGAAAAGATCCTTTCACTGGTGTCGCTTCAAGTCATACAGGAATTGATATGGCGTGCGCTACGGGAACTCCGATCAGGGCTGCTTTGAGCGGAAAAGTTGTTTATGTCGGCTGGTCAAACATCTTCGGAAATTATGTGATTATCAACCACGGAAACGGTTATCAGTCTCTCTACGGACATATGTCAAAAATCCTGGCAAAAAAAGGTCAGAGCGTAGATCAGAGCACAAAAATCGGCCTTGTCGGCTCAACCGGCTACTCAACGGGACCTCACCTGCATTTTACGGTGTACAAAAACGGTAAGCTCGTTGACCCTATGACGCTGTTGAAAAAATAAACAGCAGGAGGGGAGAAGTCTCTCCTAGTGAGCGGCCCTGTGAAACAGGGCAAAAACTTGTGAGACAAGTTTTTAGCGAATCTCCCGGAGAGCTGTGCTCGGAGGGGTGAGGTGCACGCTGTTGCACCTCACCCCTCTCTCCTAGGGTTTCACCCTAAAACCCATAATCAAAATCTGCACAAAAAATCCTCAAAATACCAAAATTTGTACAGATTTTAAATCTCCAGTTTTGTATAATCAGACCCGTTATATGGCACAAAATCTTTTTTCAAAAAAAGACCTTCATCGTCTCATTCTCCCGCTGATTCTGGAACAGTTTCTTGCCATGACAATCGGCGCCTGCGACACTGTCATGGTCTCTTCTGTCGGCGAGGCGGGCGTCTCCGGCGTTTCTCTGATAGATCAGCTGGCCCAGCTCTTTATCCAGCTTTTTGCGGCCTTTGCTACGGGCGGTGCAGTCGTTTCAAGCCAGTACCTCGGTCATAAATCTGACGAAGAAGCAAGAAATGCTGCAAAACAGCTCCTGAATATCTCAGTTTTTGTCGCCGCCCTGATAATTGCGGTTTGTCTTCCGTTCCGGCGTTTTCTTTTGAACTGGATTTACGGTAATGCCGGCGAAGAAGTAATGCGTAATGCGCTTGTCTATTTTGTGTGGGTTCTGCTTTCTTTTCCTTTTCTGGCAATCTACAATTCCTGTGCGGCCCTTTACCGCTCGATGGGAAACAGCAAAGTCAGCCTGAAAGTGAGCCTCGTGATGAATTTCGTAAACATTGCCGGAAATGCAGTCCTGATTTACGGGGCAAAAATCGGCGTTGCGGGTGCCGGTATTGCAACTTTTGCAAGCAGAATTTTCGCCGCGGTCATAATGGTTTATCTTCTGGCACGTCCGTCCGCAAAAAACAGGGGCAGAATCTATCTTGAAAAACTCTGGAAAGTCGAAATCAATTTTTCAATGATAAGAAAAATCCTCAAGGTCGCTGTCCCGAGCGGCATCGAGAACTCGGTCTTTCACTTCGGAAAGATTCTCGTCTACTCATTCATGTCTGGTTTCGGACTTTCTGCAATCGCTGCGAACGCAATCTCAAACACAATCGCAAGTTTTTCGAACATTCCGTCCCAGGCCATAGGGCTTTCGTGCGTAACAGTGATTGGCCAGTGCATAGGAGCTGGCGAGAAAGAGCAGGCAAAATCTTACGGCAAAAAACTGATGAAAGAAGCATACCTCGGAATGCTGTGCGTGGCGTCATTTATTTTTATTTTCGTGCCGTTCCTTGTCCTGCCGTTCAATCTTTCTGACGAGGCGAGAAGCCTTGCCGTTGGCGTTATCCGTACCTGTATGGCTGCAAACATTTTCTTCTGGCCGATGTCGTTCACGCTTCCGAATATTCTCCGTGCTTCAGGTGACGCAAAATACACTATGATAATCTCAAATATCAGCATGTGGCTTTTCCGGGTTCTTTTCAGTTTCCTTATCTCAAAATATCTTCTGTTCAAATTTCCGGAGAACACTCACTTCGCTTTGTACGGCGTGTGGCTCGGAATGTACATCGACTGGATTTTCAGGGGCGCTATGTTCTTCGTAAGGTGCAGACGCGGAAAATGGCTCGATAAGAAAGTGATTTAGGGAAGTGCTGATTGACAATTATGCCTGTCGTCAGACTGGTGCCACGATTAATCAGCACTTTCCGCTGCCAGAGTTTAGTCTTCATGCAGTTTTTCAAGAATCCTTGCCATGTTTTCCTGTTTTGTTGCGCTGTGTTCCAGCCTTACTTCGACGTCGCTCAGGTCTTTGTAGATTTTCTGCCGTTCTTCATAAAAATCGTGAAAAATTGAGCGGACTTCCTGCACGTTCTTCGGGTTTTTGTTCGCTATATATGCCGGGAGATTTTTCATTGAACCGTCAGAATCATATTTTATTTCCCAGACGATTCGGGAGACGGCGGTTCTTTCGTCTGCATTCAGAAATACAAAAGTTCCTAGTTCATGAAGAACCTTGAGTGCTTCTGAGTTATTGCAGATTCCGCCGCCTGTCGCAATCACCGCAAAGTTCCCAAAATCCGGCTCTGAAGCAGAACTCATGCGGGACGAAAGGTTTTCGCAGGCATTTTTCTCTGCCTTTAAAAAAGCTTCTTTTCCGTCTTCGGTGTAAATCTCGCGCGGAGACTTCCCGGTGAGATTTTGAATTTCATCGTCAGTATCGAAAAAAGGGCAGTTGAAATGTTTTGCAAGCAGTTTTCCCTGGGTTGATTTTCCGCAGTGTTTGATTCCGAGCAGGATTATTGATTTCATACCGGAGATTATAGTTCTTTTCACTTAAAAATGATAGAATCCAGGATATGAATTTGTACGCACTTTTAGGAATCTCTTTTATACCAGCCGCAGTTTTTTTTGCTCTTTCAGTCCTTCTTAATAAAGAACTTAAAATCCGCTATTGCCTCTGGTCGTGCCTCCTTGCGCTTTTGACGGTTATTCCGACATCTTTTATTCAGCTTTATGTTCTTTCCCTCCCGGTGTTCAATTCATTCACTTTTGCTTCAGTTATGGTCACTGCGATTCTTTTTAACGGCCTCATTGAAGAATCAATGAAAATGCTTTTTATGTGCCTTATTCCCCAGAAAAAGCAGGTTTTAAGCACGTTCTTCTGCTGTGTCGTTCTGTATGGTCTTACGGTCGGCGGCTTTGAGTCTGTGGTTTACATCATCAGAAAATTTCAGGAGATTCAGCTTCAGGGCGGACGGGAAATAGTTCTCCGGCTCCTGATTGACCGTATCTTTACTGCGCAGACTATTCATCTTTTCTGTGCGGCTTTGAGCGGCCTTTACCTCTGGAATTTCCGTAACCATAAAAAAAATATAATGCCATTTGTTTTTGCAGTCCTTCTTCATGGAATCTACAATTTTTTTGCAAGTTTTACGGGCGTCTTTCATGCTCTCGCTATCGTTGCTATTCTGCTGGCCGCGGTGGAGACAAGAATTTTTTACGAAAATACAAAAAAAGGGGAATAGTCTCAGCTTCTAACCGAAACTTCCCCTTATAGTTTTGCCTTCCCGACTTTTTAGAGTTCTACATCAAGCCCGCTTTTTGCGGCTTCTTCTGCAAGCTTTTTACGGAAAGCGATGAGTTTTTCTTTTAATTCCGGATATTTAATCGAGAGAATCTCAATTGCAAGATAAGCGGCATTTTTAGCGCTGTTGATACCTACTGTAGCGACCGGAATCTGAGGCGGCATCTGGACGATTGAGAGAAGGGCATCGATTCCGCCAAGACCGTTAGAAATTCCAGGATTTACGCATTCAAGCGGAACTCCAATAACAGGAAGCGTTGTGGCCCCTGCAATTACTCCCGGCAGTGCTGCTGCAAGACCTGCTCCCGCAATGATAACTTCACAGCCTTCATCCTCGGCTTTTTTGACTGTTTCGTGGAGAAGTGCACCTGCCCTGTGAGCGGACAAAATGTATGCTTTGTATTCAACGCCGTATTCTTTAAGAATTTCGGCGGCTTTTTTCATTGTGTTTGTGTCTGATTTTGAACCAAAAAAAATTGCAACTTTCATGTTTAACCTCGTAAATAAAAAATATCATAAATCTGAAATATTTTAAACCGGAGCAGTTATAAAACGGACAAAATCTAAAAAAATATGGTGAAAAAAAAATGAAGTTATGATATACTTTTTAATGGTTTACTTCATCGAAAAAAAGAGGTTGAATTATAGATGACAGATCAAGATTTAGACCCGACAATTGCGGCGTTGCTTGCAGAAACAGAGGCCGACACTGGTCCCTCAGATTTACCTTCTTTTAGGGAGATTTCCGAACAGCCTGAAAAAAAATCAGACGATTCTGATTTGTCAGCTTCATCAGCCCATAAGGTTGACTTGTCTCAGACAGGTTTCAAAGAAATTACCAAATTTTACGAAGATGAATCTAACCATTATTTTGACAATCCATCCTACTATAAAATCGCTCTTGGCGGAGAAGGTGAACAGGCTCAGCGCGTTCACAAAATTCTTTCGAAATATCTTACCTGTCAGGATCCTAAAGACCGTACCGTCTACCGCCAGCAGATTGTCACTTCATGGTGGGAACTGATACGCGTAATGTGCCAGAAGGCTGCAGACAAAAATCTTGATATACCGAAAAGAATGCTGCTCCGTTTTGGTGTCGTTCTTCCTTCTCTTTTTACGCCCGAACAAAAACAGCTTTTCTCAACAGTAATTTTCAAAAATGATACCGGCGAGCCTGTTTATTATATGGACGAATGGTTCGCAGAAATCGCTTCCGGCAGGCTTTCTCTTTCTGCAACTGATGAAGCCCGTGCCCCGCGAAAAAATGATGCAGGTGCCGACGCTCAGAGACTTCAGCAGCTGAAAAGCAAGAACGACGGTAAATTGCAGAATGCCGAGAGCCTCCTCAATTCAAAAGAGGCTGAGCGTAAGCTTCTCGAAAATGAATTAAAAAACCGTATCGATTCTTTGTGTGAACATGCGGTAATGATCAGTCTTGAGCCTCATACCTCTCCGTATACAGATGCTCAGAAAAAACTTTTCGTTGAAGTTCAGGAAAAACTCCGTGCCCTTCAAAAGGTTGACAAGGAACTCTCCGGATATATCAAAGAATTTGAAGAGGCTAAGGCAATCAGTACTTCTCTTGCCGACAAAATGGAAAATCAGACTGAAACTGTCGAAATTAACACCGGCGACCTTATGATTGAGTATCAGACTGTCCGTCAGATGGCAAAAATGACCTGTGGACGCCAGGGAAATCAGTTTCCGGTCTTTACCCGTGAATTTTTCCATTGTGTACCACGCCTCACAGGTTTCCGCGAAAATGTCCTTAACATCTTAAAATGGGTTGAGGATAACGACCCTGAGTGCTTTGTTCGAATTCACAAAAATACTAAAAACAGAATTGTTCCTTATGTACTTTGTCTTCCTACCTATGGTGACTTTGGATTCTGCTGGGAACCTTTCGACAGATACAACCGTGTCACAAGCCGTGGCCGAATCGTCATTCCGATGTATCCGCGCGACCTTAAAATCGCTATCCTTATGGCTGTCGCCGATTTGCGCTGGCAGGTAGCTAAAGAAAAAGCCAGTTACTACTGGATGGAAGAAGGCCTTACAGGTCAGTATTACCAGTGGATTGAGCGCCAGAAACTCAAGGGAGACTTAAAATCATATTTCATTGCTGACTACGTTCTTTGGATGACAAAAGAAGTTGACGGCGTCCAGCGAATGGAAAAGGAACTCCGCGCAATCTTCTGGCGTTTCGTTCCGTTCAACCAGGCGAAAAAAGACGACCTCAAAATGCGCAGTCCGATTTATGCCGAGCTTTATCAGCGTGACCTTAACCGCGCAATGTCAGATGGTTACTAATAATTCCTCACAGATAGCACAAAACCGCATTACTAAATTAGTAATTTTTTCTCTGTGGTCTCTGTGACCTCTGTGAGAAATTTAAAATAATATTTTATAAGAGGCAAAATTATGGATTTTGTAAAAGAACTCCGTGCCAAAGCTAAGGCTGCTGGCAAAACAATCGTTCTTTGTGAAGGTGAAGACAAACGCGTAGTTGAAGCTGCTTCACTCATCGTAAAAGAAGGAATCGCAAAAATCATCCTTCTCGGAAATAAGGCTGAAATCGAGAAATTCGGTTTCGATATGAGCGGAGTCAACATCGTTGACCCGACAACGGATTCAAACGCAGACAAATACGCAGAAATCCTTTACAAGGCTCGCGAAGGAAAAATCAACAAAAAAACAGGTCTTCCTGAATATGCTGATGTTGCCGCTGCAAAAGCCAGCGCCCTCAAAGACTATACAATGTATGGTGCGCTCATTTTGAAAGCCGGAGATGCTGACGGTTTTGTTTCAGGTGCATGCCACTCAACAGCAAACACTCTCCGCCCGGGACTTCAGGTAATTAAAACTGCTCCAGGCTGCAGCACAGTTTCTTCATGCTTCATTATGGTAGCTCCAGAAAACAGCAACAAATACCTTCCGAACGGAATCGCTGTTTTCGGCGACTGTGCAATCAACATCAACCCGACAGAGGAACAGCTCGCTGACATCGCAATCGCATCTGCAGGAACAGCAAAAGCAATTGCCGGAATCGAGCCGAAAGTCGCAATGCTTTCATTCTCTACAAAGGGATCTGGCGCTGACCCAAAAGACGGTGACACAGTCGGTAAAGTTGTACGGGCTACAGCACTTGCAAAAGAAAAGGCTCCGGAACTCGCTCTCGACGGTGAATTCCAGTTTGACGCAGCAATTGCTCCGGAAGTCGGTGAACTCAAGGCTCCGGGAAGCTCAGTTGCTGGTCACGCAAATACATTCATCTTCCCTAACATCAATGCCGGAAACATCGGATACAAAATCGCAGCACGTATGGGCGGCTGGAAGGCAATCGGTCCTGTATGCCAGGGCTTCGCAAAGCCTCTTAACGACCTTTCCCGTGGCTGTAACGTTGACGAAATCATTGATACCGTTGCAGTAACAGCTCTTCAGGCATAAAAACTTTAATTACACAGTTTTAACTGCTTTTATCCACCCCGCATCTATGCGGGGCTTTTTTATGCCGTGATTTTGATTGTTTTTTGACAGAATTGATAAAAAATTGTGGTTAATTTCGATTTTTCGTGTTAAAATTCTTTCGTGGGTAACAGAAACCTATATTTTAATTCAAAAGGAGAAAACAAAATGCGCACAAAGTATGTGGCTGGTAACTGGAAAATGAATATGGACAAGGCTGGGGCGGTTTCTCTTGCTAAAGATCTTGTTGAAAATCTTAAAAATCTGAAAGCAAAGTATATGATTGCTCCTCCTTTTGTTTATCTTGATGCCGTTTCGCAGGTTGTAAAAGGCTCAAATGTAATTCTTGGTGCTCAGAATATGACTGTAACTGACAACGGTGCTCATACTGGAGCCGTTTCTGCTGCGATGTTAAAAGATCTTGGTGTTCAGACCGTTATTCTCGGTCACTCAGAGCGCCGTGATGAATTCAACGAAAGCGACAAACTTATAAACGAAAAAGTTCACAAGGCAATTGACAGCGGACTTGATGTCGTTCTCTGTATCGGCGAACTTTATTCTCAGCGATGTGCCGGAGTTACAAATCAGATTTGTGAGAATCAGGTTACGGAAGACCTTAAAGGAATCTCTGAAGAACAGCTTTCCCATGTTTCAATCGCTTATGAGCCGGTCTGGGCTATCGGAACAGGAAAGACAGCTACTCCTGCTGAAGCTCAGGAAGTTCACGAATTCGTCCGCGGTGTTGTTGCAAAACTTTACAGTAAAAAAGCAGCCGAAGAAATCAAAATTCTTTACGGCGGTTCAATGAACGCAAAAAATGCAGCGGATCTGCTCGCTCAGCCAGATATCGACGGAGGATTGATTGGAGGTGCTTCTTTGAAAGCTGAAACATTTACTCCAATCTGCGAATTTGCTTCGAAATAATCATTTTTTTTAACCGTAAGGGGGCTGGACAGCTCCCTTTTTTTTGTAGTTTTTCCCTACTTTGCACTTCCTCTTTTTTATTGTATACTTGTATTTATGGGTGGAATTAAAAAAGAGAATTCGGAAAAAGTCGGTTCGACCTCGCTCGCCGACCAGAAAACTGTAAAAGCAACAGCCGAAAAGAAAACTGCGGCAACAAAAATTGCAGCAGCAGCAAAAAAATCAGCGCCGGCAGGCACAAAAAGCGTACAAAAATCAGAAACAAAATCTGTGTCATCTGTGAAAGCCACGGCTTCTTCAAAATCAAAAAAGCCTGTTGCCGGAATCGACGAAGAAGGAACATTCCGTGCATGGGATAACGCAAAGACTGTCGCAAAAAGTAAAAAAACTGCTCCCGCGGGCTCAGCAGTAGAAGAGCGTGCCCTGGATAAAAGCGACCGCCGAAGCCGAGAAAAAACTTGAGGCCGCAAAAAAA
>JAFPUF010000093.1 GCA_017395545.1 Treponema sp.
AAGACATGTATGTATTCACAATGAGCAACAGGCATATTCTTTTTCTTGCGATTGCCTGGTTTGAGCAGACCTTTTCAAAAAAAGTTTTTTCACCGAACGGAGAACTGAACTTGAACGAAGAGGAACTTGGAAAAATTTTCTTGTTCGTGAAACGGCTTTTTAAGGAGAATGTGATTTATTCGCCTACAAAAGGAATACAAATAAAAGCCCTGAGAGAGAAAAAAATTGTCGGGGCAGTCTTGTGGAGCAATGAAATTTCACTGTTTATAAATGAGCTTGAGAGCCTTGGACGAAAAACTGTCCTTGGAAATTTTATTACAACGCCAGATTCCCGTGAATCAGGATGGTATTTAAAACCGGCTTCTATGTACGCGATTAAGAAAGATACAAAAAATCCGGTGGAAGCTGCGAAATTTCTGAATTATCTTCTGAACAGTCAGGAATTCGCTCTTTTGCAGAAAAATGAAAAAGGGGTTCCTGCAGGCAATCAAAGTCTTACTGCATTAATGAAAAATAATCTTCTTGAATCAATGCAGTATTCTGCCCTGATGAAAATACGTTTTAACCGAAGTTCGATTAATCCGATGCTGCCTGTGATGGAGGACAATTCTGTAATAAAGTCGTTTTCAGAAAATGCGTTTGCTTTTACATTGGACAAAAAAACTCTGGCAGAAAGTGTGAAGGATTTTAAGAATTTTCAATAAACAAACTTCGCTATAAAAAAAAACGTTCTGATAAAACGTAATAAATGTAATAAAATGCAAAAGTTTTCTTCATTTGCCCTTGATTCTTTTTTATTATTTCTTATAATTATTTGAAATGCCTAAAGAATGAGGGAGAGAAATTGCCAGAATTAAAACCTGTAATTTTTGTCGATAAAGACAAGTGTGTGAATTGTCATCGTTGTATTGCAGTTTGTCCTTCTAAAATGTGTAACGATGCTTCAGGTGATTATGTAAAAGTCAATCACGAATTGTGCATTGGCTGTGGTCATTGTATTGAGGCGTGCGATCATGGTGCACGCTATGGAATTGATGATTCAGAAGATTTCTTCAGATGTCTAAAAAGGGGAGACGGAATTGTAGCAATTGTCGCTCCTGCTGCTGCCGCTCATTTTAAGGGAAAGGATCTTGAACTTAACGGATGGCTGAAATCAATCGGAGTAAAGGCTGTTTTTGATGTTTCCTGGGGAGCAGAACTTACAACGAAATCTTATGTCGAGCATATTAAAAAGAATAATCCTAAGCTCGTGATTTCTCAGCCTTGTCCTGCAATCGTCACATGGATTGAGCTTTATCATCCGGAATTGATTCCGTATCTTTCTCCAGCGGACAGCCCGATGGCTCATACGATTACGATGATTAAAAAGTTTTACCCGGAATACTCAAGCTGCAAGGTAGCGGCGATTTCTCCATGTTATGCAAAAAGACGTGAATTTGACGAGAACGGCCTTGGTGACTTCAACGTTACGATGCACTCAATTTCTGAGTATTTTAAACAGAATAATGTGAATCTCGCTTCTTTCCCGAAAACTGATTATGACAATCCTCCGGCTGAGAGGGGGGTCCTTTATTCAACTCCGGGCGGCCTTCTGCGCACTGCAGAGAGGTTTACAAACGTTCGAAAAATCACCCGCAAAATCGAAGGATTCCCGGAAGTTTACGAGTATTTTGAACATCTCGCAGAAGACATCAAACGAGGAAAGAAACCGATGTATCAGCTGATTGACTGCCTTAACTGTGGTCATGGCTGTAACTGCGGGGCCGGAACCGACAACAACAAATTGCCGATTGATGAGGTTGAGAACTACATCGAAACCCGAATGGAAGAGAGAAAGGCACTCTGGAAAATGGATTCTGACCGGAAAAAGAAAAAGGGACTCAAAAAACTCAACGCTACGATTGACAAATTCTGGGACGAGTCAATTTACAAAAGAAGTTATGTTGACAGAAGTGCTTCGGTCATGCACCTTAAACAGCCTTCCCCGGTTGAAATCCAGAAGATTTTCCATGAAATGGGAAAATTTGAGGAAAAAGATATCCTTAACTGTCAGGCATGCGGATATCGTTCCTGTGAGGAAATGGCGACTGCAATCAGTAACGGCGTAAACCAGATGTCTCACTGCTCTTACTATGTAATGCATAAAATGACCCAGGATTTTAAAGAAGAAATTTCTCAGTCAATTCAGAAAGTTACAAATAAAAGTGTTGCCTGCCTTGAAGAAAACGAGAAGAACGTAAAGTCTCTTACGGATGTAACTGACCAGATGGCAGAGAATGTAAATTCTTCTGTTTCTGCTGTAGAACAGATGATTGGAAATATCGGTTCTATAAATGCAATCCTGCAGAAAAACTTTGCGGCGGTAAATGAACTCGAAGGAGCTACAAACAAAGGCCAGTCAAGCGTTAGGGAGATTAATACTCTCGTTCAGCAGATTGAAGAAAATTCAAAGGGGCTGGTTGAAATGGGAAAAACAATCGATTCAATCGCAGCTCAGACAAATCTTCTTTCAATGAACGCTGCAATCGAAGCAAGCCATGCTGGCGAGGCTGGAAAAGGTTTTGCCGTAGTCGCTTCTGAAATCCGAAAACTTGCCGAAAGCTCAAGCAAAGAAGCAAAATCAATTGACAATGTCCTCAAAAATATGAAAGGCCTGATTGATACTGCAACTACAAAAACTGATGATGTTTCAAAAGAATTTGAAAATATCGTAAAACTTTCAGCTCAGGTAAAAAATCAGGAAGGTCAGGTGCACAATGCTGTTGAAGAACAGAACAACGGCGGCTCTCTTCTTCTCTCAACCATGGGACAAATGAAAGAAGCTCAGCAGGCTGTATCTGATGCGGCCGAGCATCTTAAAGCCGGAACTTCTGAAGTCAAGAAAACTATCACAAATCTTGAAGTTTAACGATATGGTTTCCGCTTAGACTTCTCAGAAAAGACGGCAGAGATGCCGTCTTTTTTATAACCTTATCGGAGTTGTAATAAACCTTTTCAGTACGGTCTTCTTTTTCATCTAGATGCGGAGCATCATGGTAATCTGTGGTTTACTCATTCCCCCGAAGAATCATCTCCCGCTCCCAGTCGAGAAGTGCCCTCTCCATATCGGGATTCTCTCCCTTAACATCACACAGCACCCTGAATACAGGCTCGGTTCCGCTTCCACGCATCCAGATGTAGGCGAGCGGATTCTTGTCTTTGTCTGAGAAGAGGATTTTTAAGCCCCCCCTGCCGTTTTTTGAGTAGTCAGCAAGATTCCGTGTTTCTTCGGTTCCATTCGTACCGATTGCCTCGTAGTTTTCGATTCCGTATTTCTCACGCATTTCGGATTTTTTTGCAGTCCATTCTTCCTCAAAGATTTTCTGGAATTTTTCTTTGAGAAGGGAGTGGTCAGTCGTCTTGATTTTGAGAATCGCACGCTCTTCGGCTACCCCTGTCGTCGTGTATTTCGGCAAAGTCTCGATTACATCAAGAAGAGTGAAGTCATTTTTATATGGAAGATTCTGAGAGTCGCACCAGATGTGGAAAAGACCTTTGACAAGTTTTCCGTCCTCATCTGAATCACGAAGGACGAGAAGCTTTACAAGGGCAAAAATCGTATTGAGAGGGTCACGGACTGCCGCAGGGTGGGTGATGTTTCCTCCGTTGCTTCCTTCGCCCAGAATGCGCACGGTAAAGCCCTCGTCACGCTTTTTTCGAGCAAGGTTCACGACATTTGCCTCGCCGACTTCAGCACGGAAAAGTTTTGCCCCGAATGATTTTGTGATTTCGTCAATTCTCATTGATGTCGGGCAGTTCGCCGCCACCGCAAGATTTTTTGAAGCATTTCCGCCAGTGACTTCATCAAGATATTTCATATAAGAAAGCTCAGAAAGAACCGAGAGCGCGAAAACTTCCTGTGCTTTGAGAACTTCCGCTTTTTTTGACTTTTCATTCCAGAAGACGATGTTTCCACGGTCGCCGTCACAGTCTGGCATGTAACCAAGTTTTACCTCAGAATGCCCTTCGCCTTGAAGTCGCTCCATTTCGCCTGCACACCATACGAGATTTTCTGGCTCAGGGATAATCGCGTGGACGATTTTTCCAGGCTCGTCGTTGAGTCCGTAGTAAGAGATTCCCAAATCACGGAAGATTTTTGTGTCGATTGAAAGCGTTCGGGCAGAGCCGTTCATGTCGGCAACAATTCCGAGCGGATTTTTTGAAAGGCTTTCCTTGATTTTTGAGAAAAGCTTTTCCTGCCCGGCGGAATCTGCACTTGCCGAAATCACTTCTTTTGAGAAAGCTGCATATGCATTTTTTGCCTCGACTTTTGCTTTCTGGCTCTGTGCGATGATTTCGTTAGCCTCGTTTCTGGCTTCTTCTGGAGTCTCTGCCGTTTTTGGAGATTTCTTCTGATTCAAAATTGCCTTGATTCGCTCGATTTCGCTTTCTGAGGCACATATTTCGTTCAATGCCTTTACGAGTTTTGCGTTCTCAGTTCCGTTCAAAACTCCGCCATCATCAAGACCGAATTTGATTCCGTTGTGTCCGATCGGGTTGTGGCTTGCCGAAATGTAGATAAATCCGCTTGCTGTCTTTCCGTAAGCCATAATCTCAGGGGCGGCGATAAAGCCCGGATATTTTACGCTGATTCCTTTTGAGACGAGAATCGGAAGCATTGCCTCGCAAATTGCTCTTCCGGTGGGGCGGGTATCCTGACCCAAAATTACTACTGGATTTTTAGATTTTTCAAGAATATAATCCGAAAAGACTTCTGCCGAAATTGCAGCCAGGATTCTGTCGTTCTCACTGATTTTTGATGTGCTGTCGTTTTCGTCGCCTGAGACTGCGAAGACTTTTCGCCAGCCCGAAGCTGATGTAATCATTCCGTGTTCCATAATTTACGCTCCTAAAATTGCGAATACTGCTTCTGTGATGTCATCGTAATCGCCGAGTGAAACTCTTGTAAGAATTAAGTCTCCGATAAGTTCGGCATCATTGCAGGGCATTTTTTTTATTTTTAAGCCGGTAACAGCTTCTTTTTGAGAGGTGAGTTCTTCATTAAAAGCCTGACCGCCGGTAATCGTCATATAGTTTGGAAAATATTCCCCGGAGGATTCAGCCGCCTCACGAAGAAGTTTTATACCATGAGAAAGTTTTTCTAAATGAACCGCAGATGTCTCAGATTCACACAGATTAGATTTTTCATCTGAAATATCAGTGACATCTGTGTACTCTGTGGTTTGTTCTAAAAGATACGACAAATTCCATAGTCCTGGAATTACGGCAGGCAGTGTACGAAGACCGTCGGCAAACACAGGCTGCGTCGTGCATAGATTCAAGCCCTCGCTCGTTCCTGCTCTGTCACATAATCTTCCAGGAAGAACTGTTCCAGTTCCAATAAGGGCGGCAACAAAATCCGGGGCTCCTGCGAAAACGAATGTTCCTTCGAGTAAACCAGTCGCCAGGGCGGCATTTTCGGTCACTTTTCCGGCATAAGAGCCCGCCTTTACGAAAGGAGGCAGTTTTTTTATGTCTGAATCAGAAAAACCGCAGGATTTAAGCTCAGATTCAGTCCAGTATGCCGGCAAAAATCTTTCTTCGGGGAGAATTGAAACTGCTTTTCCTGTAAGCTGGTAGAGCAGAAATTCGGGAACGCCAAATATATATTCAGATGAATTCCAGTTTGACTGGAAATTATTCTTGAATTCAAAAAGTTTTGGAATAAAAAGTGATTTTGTATCTTTTAATGCATTTTTTTGATTTTGAGTAATATTTTCTGTCAGATTTTTTGAACTGTCCGTGAAAAACTGGTTATATAAAAGGGTAGTTCCGTCTTCACTTACAACGGAAGGCCCGTTACCGCTAACACAAATTGCTTCGATTGCATAGTCAGGATTTTTTTGTTTTAGTTCTGAGAGTGCTTTTGACAAGGATGGAAGATACTCGTTTGCAACATGGTTTTTGCTTATTGCTTCTTCAGAAAAATACTGTCTGGAAACGAAAACCGGCGCTTTAGAAAGATTGTCTGGAAGCAAAGCGGCCTTTAAAGAAGATGTTCCAATATCGATACAAAGAATCGTGTCGGTCATAAAAATTCAAGGTTCTCACAGAGAAAACAGATTATCAGGATTATCACAGATTAATATAATATATAAAAATAAACCACAGATTATCAGGATTATCACAGATTAATATTTTGAAATAAAAAAAAATTCAAATAAAAATCTGTGTAAATCTGTGTAAATCTGTGGTCTATGTCTTACTCAGCTTTTTCTGCTTTTGCTGCTGCGTCGGAATCTTTTTTAATCAGTTTGTCGATAATTGTACGGTTATCAAGCAAATCGCTAAGACTCTGATCATGGTGAATTCGTGTGATTACATTTGCGAACAAGCCTGTGACATTTGTTGAAATGAACCACTCTTTGTCCTTGAGATCAGGGTGATAAACGGCGTTTGTACCGATTACGCGGTAGAAGAGACCGTCTTTGTATGCCTGGTCGAAAAGTTCAACAGCGTTACCCGTGAAGAACGGAAGGGAAATTGCTGCGATAACTTTTGTTGCTCCGTTGTTGTGGAGGAATTCCATAGCTTTAAGAAGCGTTCCGCCTGTTCCGAGCATATCATCTGCAAGGAAAGCGACTTTGCCTTTGACGTCACCAAGAAGTTTTACGCTCTTGATGTTTGTATTTTTTGCATCCTGAGTGACGACAGAATAATCGCGCTCTTTGTAAATCATTGCCAAAGGAACCTTGAGGCCTGTAGCGTAGAATTTATTGCGGTCGATTGCACCTGTATCTGGTGAAACGACTACGAGATCTTCTTTGTTCGGGCCTGTAAGATTTACGACTTTTGCAAGCTCGCGTATAATCTGGTATGAAGCGTGAAGATTATCGAGATATGTCGTGTTGAAAGCGTTTACGATTTCGCGTGAGTGAATGTCGAGTGTGATGACTCGTGTGACATGCTTGAGCTCGTAAATGTGGCAGAGAAGGGCTGCTGTAAGACCTTCACGGCTCTTCTTTTTGTGCTGGCGGCTGTATGGGAATGCCGGAAGAACGAGAGTGATTGATTTTGCTCCTGCCTGCTGAACAGCGTCGATTGTTACGAGAAGCGTCATTACATGGTCGTTGACAGAGAAGGTGACCATGTTTTTTCCGCCGTTCATAGGAACCGGCTCGTGATTTTCGGCATCCTGGAAAATGTAGATGTCTTTTCCTCGGACACACTCCAAAAGCTCAGCCTTGACTTCGCCGTTAGCGAACCATGTGAACTGAGTGTTGATTTTGAATACAGGCGGGCGGTATTTATCCGTTGAACCGCGAACAACCAAATCTGAAGTTGCAAGGTCGTTACGGAAATTGATGTCCTGAACGAGCTTTTCTTTATCAAGATTGTAGCGTTTAGAAATAACATCGCTCTTCAATGCGAAACGATGTTTGTACATGTGGCGCAGGTGCGCGATTACTTCGTCTGCAAAAACTGCTCCACCCGGACAAGCGACAACACCAAGATTGGTCGGTTCTGAATACGGCATTTTGGTCTCCCAATTTATAATCGATTCAATTATTTTAGTGATTTTTTGCGAAATATTCAACTGAAAATCAACATCTTCTAGAATTATCTTTTGTTTGTATTCTATCTGTCGTCTTCGTCTTTTTCGTCTTCGCTCATCTCAACATCGATTCCAGAACGGTTTCTTAAATATTGAAAGTAAGAATAGCCTTTTTTATTGCAGCGTGCGATTAAGTCAAGGTCTTTGCGGCCTAAATTTAAGTCAACGGCTTTCTGAAGATATTCTTCTGCTGCTTTTTTGTTTTTGTTTTCGTAATTCAGCTGTGAGATTGCAATGTAAGAAAGATACTGTTCGCCTGGTAATTCTGCGTTTTTCAGTGCAGATTCATAATTCTTTTTCGCTTTACCTTTGCCACCGCCGACAATTCCTGGGGCGTAAAAACACCAGTTACCAAGACTTATGTATGCACAAGAGCGTTTTGGATTTCTTTTGATGGATTTTTCATAAAAACCTTTCAGTTTGAAACCATGGAGAAGGGTTGCTGCTACGGAGCGGGTCATATAGTAAGCCGTGATATCACCGGTAAAGAGATACATCCAGTCGCTTATTTGTGATTCTTTGCGCTTATCAATGCAGGCGATGTTTTTTTTCATCTGATTTTTAATTTTATCACGAAGTTCTTTTTGATTTCCGCTGGAATTCAGAAAATGCTCGTAGAATTCCATGAGATAGACGCTTTTGAGAATACATTCTTCCTGCTCAAAGTCAATTGCATTTTCAGAAAGATTTTGAAGGGCTTCTTCTTCAAGTCTTTTTATTTCTTCGTAGACAAAATCATCTTTTTCGCTTTTTAATACTACGCGGTAGGTTATGAATGATTCTATTTTTTCGGTTGTGTAGTCAGAAATTACATTGTTTGCGTGAATAAGGGAATGACTTAGAAGAATAATAAATAATAAAAATAATCTTTTCATATTTTTTAATATATCAGAAATAGAAAAAAGTTACAAAACATCTAAGAAATGATAAAAAAAATTGTCAGCAACATTAAAAAAGGGATCTGCGAAGCGCAAATCCCTTTCTGCATTATGAATTATGCATTGATTACAGAGGAATGTTTCCGTGTTTTTTGGCGATTATGTCGCTTGTTGTTTTGCCTTCGAGAATCTTGAAGCTCTGGACAACCTTTGCTCTTGTCTCTTCCGGGTTGATTACGGCTGAGATGTAGTCTCTCTGGGCTGCGATTGTCGGAGTCATGAAAGTCTCACGGTATTCCTGACCTTTTTGTGCCTTAACGTTTGGATCTGCTTCTTTTGCGTACAGGATCCCGATTGCGCCTTCTGCACCCATTACGGCAATCTCTGCCTTTGGCCATGCGTAGACGAAATCAGCACCCAGATGTTTTGAGCACATTGCGATGTATGCGCCACCGTATGCTTTTCGTGTGATTACTGTTACTTTCGGAACGCTTGCTTCGCTGTATGCGTAAAGGAGTTTTGCTCCGTGGCGGATGATTCCTTTCTGCTCTTCCTGAGGTCCCGGAATAAAGCCCGGAACATCAACGAAGGTGAGAAGAGGGATGTCATAGCAGTCACAGTAGCGGACGAAGCGGGCGATTTTGTCTGAGGCATCGCAGTTAAGGACACCGCCGAAGAATCCCGGGTTGTTTCCGACGATACCGACTGTCTTTCCTTCGATTTTTCCGAAGCCGACCACAGCGTTAGCGGCAAATTCTGCCATAATCTCGTAGAAAGTGCCGTCATCAATTACATTCTCGATGATATTCTTGATGTCGTAGCCCTTTGTGCTTGACTCAGGCAAAACATTCTGGATTTCCTTGAGTTTCTTTGAGCTGAAAGAGAATTCTTTCTTCGCGAACAAGCCGCCTTTTTCTGTCTTTTCTGCGAACGGAGTTTTGTCACCGTAGTAGTGCGGAATGTAGTCCAGAAGAGCCTTTACTTTCTCGAAGCAGTCCTTTTCGTCTGATGCACGGTAGTGTGCGACACCTGACTTCTGAGCATGGATTGCGGCTCCACCCAAGTCCTCTGAAGAAATGTCCATGAACATTACCTGTTTGACGACTTTCGGACCTGTGATATACATCTCAGAGATTTTGTCTACTGTGAAAATGAAGTCTGTAAGACCTGGAGAGTAAACTGCACCGCCTGCACAAGGGCCGACGATTACAGAAATCTGTGGGATAACGCCTGAAGCGCGTACATTCTGCTTGAAGATTTCGCCGTAACCACAGAGAGCGTCAACGCCTTCCTGAATGCGTGCTCCGCCCGAATCGTTTACGCCGATAACCGGGCATTTGAATTCGATTGCCTTTGCGATAAGCTCAGCGATTTTTTCGCCGTGAACTTTACCCAAAGAACCGCCCTGAACAGTGAAGTCCTGAGAGTAGACTGCGACTTTTTTGCCGTTAACGGTTCCGAAGCCAGTGATTACACCGTCATAAGGAATTTCTTTTTTGTCCATGCCGAAGTTCGTGCACTGATGACGGGCTGCGGCGTAAATTTCCATGAAGCTGTCTTTATCCACCAGCGCATTGATTCGCTCGATAGCGTGGAGTTTTCCTTTTGCATGCTGCTTTTCAAGATTGTATTCAAAAGCCATGATTATCTCCTGTCTTAAAAATCTAGAAAAGTCTATAGTTCTCACGCAAAAATGTCAATATGACAAAAAATGAAATTTTGTCATTTTAAAATAATTTCCATAATCTTATTGCCGAATATCTAAAAAATCCTTATCTTTATATTCAGGAAATTATATGAAAGGACTCTCTCAAAAAGCACAGCGAATTCTTACCGAATTTGCACAGGTTGAAGGCCGAAATTCGGGTCTCCCGGAACTTTTACCGGAGCATGCTATTCTCGCAATGCTCAAAAATACTGACTGCCAGGCATTTTCCGTGTTAAAAACACTTAATATAAATATTCTTTCTTTCCAGCTTCTTCTGGAACAGTTTTTGTCCGGAATCCAGCGGGTGCAGAATCCGCCGAGTTTTTCGGCTCTTCCTCCGAGCCGGCGGCTTCGTACACTTCTTGACGTGTCTGTGATTGAGTCTCGTTCTCTCAGAAGCGAATATGTCGGAACGGAACATCTTCTTCTTGCTGCAATCCGGGAAGAAAATTCAGCTTCTTACAGATTTTTTGAGCGGTGTTCAATTTCGCTTGATACTGTTCGTAATGTCGTCAGGGATCTCACGAATGAAAACGGCGGTGAAGATTCTGGTGAAAACCGTGAGGCAGAATTTGCCGGTGCACGAAACAACGAAAATCCAAACCAGAAAAAAAAGTCGTTTATTGCAGAATTCAGCCGGGATTTAACCGATCTGGCAAAAAAAGGCGAGCTTGATCCTGTAATCGGTCGTGCATCTGAAATTGAGCGCGTAGTTCAGATTCTCAGCCGCCGTACAAAGAACAATCCGATTCTTGTAGGAGAGCCGGGGGTTGGTAAAACTTCGATAGCGGACGGTCTTGCCCAGAGAATTGCCCGTGGAGACGTTCCATACAATCTTCTGCAAAAACGAGTTCTTCTTCTCGATATTACGGCTATGGTCGCAGGAACAAAATACCGCGGTGATTTTGAAGAAAGAATGAAAAGAATGATAAAAGAGGTAAAGGAGTCCAAAGACATAATACTCTTTATCGATGAAATTCACATGATTATCGGCGCCGGAAGTCCTGACGGAACTATGGACGCAAGCAATATTTTAAAACCTTCTCTTTCCCGTGGAGAGCTTCAGCTTGTAGGGGCAACGACTTACAAAGAATACCGCAAGCACATTGAAAAAGATTCTGCTCTCGCCAGAAGATTTCAGCTTGTAAAAATTGCAGAGCCTTCAACAGAAGATACGATTCAGATTCTCAACGGTCTCAAGCCAAAATACGAAGAATTCCACAATGTCACTTACGATGACGGTACAATCGAGGCAATCGTAAAGCTTTCTTCACGCTATATTCCTGAGAAATTTCAGCCGGACAAGGCGATTGATTTGCTGGACGAGGCGGGAAGTGCAAAAAAAATTGCATCTGAGAGCCGTCCTAGTGAACTTGCCGAACTTGAAAAATCTATTGATGAACTCAGTCATGAAAAAGAAGGGCTTGTCGCAAATCAGGATTATGAGAGGGCAGCTCAAATCCGAGATAAAGTTCGTGATTTAAAGCAGAAACTAGACGATTTCAACAATTACTGGAAGAATAATGCCGTTTCAGTCCGTAAGCACGTAACAGTATCCGATATTGCAAGAATTATCTCCGAAATGACGGGAATTCCTGCAGGTCAGCTTGATTCAAATGAGGCGGGACGACTGCTCGACATGGAAAAAGAAATCCACAAGGATGTTATCGGTCAGGACGAGGCCGTAAAATATCTTTCAAGCGCAATCCGACGAAGCCGTGCTGGTGTCTCTTCCCCGAACAGACCGCTTGGTTCATTCATCTTTCTGGGACCTACGGGCGTTGGAAAGACCCAGCTTGCGAAAGCGATGGCAAAATTTCTCTTTGGAACCGAAGATTCTTTAATCCGAATCGATATGTCGGATTTCATGGAAAAGCACACTTCAAGCCGTCTGGTGGGTTCTGCTCCGGGCTATGTCGGCTACGAAGAGGGCGGTATGCTCACGAATAAGGTTTTGCAGAAGCCGTATTCGGTCGTTCTTTTTGATGAAATCGAGAAAGCTCACAACGAAGTTTTCAATCTTCTTCTTCAGATTCTCGAAGAAGGCGAAATCAGCGATAATCTTGGGCATACGGTAAATTTTAGAAACACTGTTATCATTATGACGAGCAATGCGGGGGCTCGAAGCATCACCGCTGACAAAAAACTCGGATTTGCCCAGCTCGACGATGGATTTTTGCCGCCAGAGGAAATCAAGGCGAATGCAATGGAAGAACTCAAACGAATCATGGCACCTGAGCTTATCAACCGAATCGACGATATCGTTGTGTTCAATCCTCTTAAGCGTGAAGAAATTTCAAAAATTCTCGACATCCAGATTGCAGAGCTTGAAGGCCGTCTTTCAGAAAAAAACATTCATCTTTCAATCAAGCCGAAGGCAAGGGACTATCTTCTCGACCACGGCTACGAACCAAGCATGGGAGCGCGCCCAATGCGACGCTTGATTCAGAACGAAATCGAAGACCAGCTCGCAAACCTTATCCTGGGCGGAAAAATTGGTGAGAGTGGAGATGTCGAAGTCTGTTTTGAGAAAGAAAAACTTGTCGTAAAGGCCAGAAAAGAAAAACGCTCCAGTGTTCCAGCTTTGAATTCTGAGTCTTTAAAAGCTTCCGATTAACCTTACGGCAAAGGCGAAAATCCATGCAACGGCGCACTGCCAAAGAACAACGCCGACTGCCCATTTTGCGCCAAGCTCTCTCTTAATCGAGGCTATTGCTGCGACACATGGCGTGTACAGAAGGCTGAAGACAAGAAGAGAAGCTGCTGTGAGAGAAGAAATTGCGTTCGCAACACCGTTATCGAACAAAATGCCGAGGGTCGAGACAACGCTTTCCTTTGCGATAAAGCCTGAGATAAGCGAAGTGCAGATTCTCCAGTCACCCATGCCGAGAGGCTCGAAAATCGGGGAGAGAAGACCTGCGAAAAGGGCGAGAATGCTTTCTTTTGAGTCTTCGACAAGGTTAAGGCGGATGTCAAAACTCTGCAAGAACCATACTACAATCGTAGCGATAAAAATAACTGTGAATGCCCTCTGCAAGAAGTCCTTTGCCTTTTCCCACAGAAGCTGGGCGACATTCCGCACGCTCGGAAGCCTGTAATTCGGAAGTTCCATAACGAAAGGAACAGCCTCGCCCTTAAAGAAAGTTTTTCGCCAGATAAAAGCGACGAGAATTCCTGTGATTATTCCCAGAAGGTAAAGACCTGTCATTACAAAACCGCCGTGCTTTGGGAAAAATGCCCCGACAAAGAATGCGTAAATCGGAAGTTTAGCCGTACAGCTCATAAAGGGTGTGAGAAGAATCGTCATCTTTCGGTCTCGTTCGCTAGGAAGAATCCTTGTTGACATGACAGCCGGAACCGTGCAACCAAAGCCAATCAGAAGCGGAACTATACTGCGCCCGGAAAGACCGATTTTTCTGAGCAAGGAATCCATGACAAAGGCAACGCGTGCAATGTAGCCGGAATCTTCAAGGAGAGAAAGAAAGAAAAACAGTGTGACGATAATCGGAAGGAAGGAAAGAACGCTTCCTACACCCGCAAAAATACCGTCGATTATGAGTCCGTGGAGAACATCGTTTGTTCCAAGGGACGAAAGACCTGAATCAACAAGGGAAGTGAGAGAATCAATACCTGTTTCAAGAAGACTTTGCAGGCCCGCACCGATTACATTGAAAGTAAGGTAGAAGACAAGTGCCATAATCACAATGAAAGACGGAATTGCCGTGTATTTTCCTGTGAAAACCCTGTCGATTTTCTGTGAGCGGATTCTTTCTTTTGATTCCCGGGGCTTTGTGACGCACTGCTCGCAGACCTTTTTGATGAAAGCGAATCTCATGTCAGCCATAGCTGCACTTCGGTCAAGATTTCGCTCCTTTTCCATCTGAAGTGAGATATGCTCCAGAGTTTCTTTTTCGTTCATATCCAGATCAAGCTGATAGGCAATTCTTTTGTCGCCTTCAAGGAGTTTTGCGGCGGCAAAGTGAACTGGAATCTGAGTTTTTTCGGCATGGTCTTTTATAAGGTGAGTGACGGCATGAATCGCCCTGTGAACGGCTCCACCGTTGTCGTTTTCGTCGCAGAAATCCTGACGGAGAGGTTTTTCCTGATAATGGGCGACATGAAGGGCGTGCTTTACAAGCTCATCTACACCCTGATTTTTATTCGCTGAAATCGGGATAACTGGCACTCCAAGAAGCCTTTCCATTTTGTTGACATCAACAGCCCCACCGTTTCCTGTCATCTCGTCCATCATGTTGAGGGCAATTACCATAGGAATATCAAGCTCCAGAAGCTGCATCGTGAGGTAAAGGTTGCGCTCAATGTTCGTAGCATCTACGATATTGATGATTCCGTGCGGTTTTTCATTTAGGACAAAATCTCGTGAGATAAGCTCTTCGCTCGAATACGGAGACATTGAATAAATGCCCGGTAAATCCGTGACGAGTGTATTTGCCTTAGAGCGAATCTGACCGCTTTTTCGGTCTACGGTGACTCCCGGAAAGTTCCCGACATGCTGATTTGAGCCTGTGAGCTGGTTAAAAAGCGTGGTTTTGCCAGAATTCTGGTTTCCGACCAGCGCATAAGTGAGAATCGTGTCATCGGGAAGGGGATTTTCGTTTTCTTTTTCGTGGAATTTGCCTTCCTCACCAAGACCCGGGTGAGACGCTTCCTTTTCGTAAGTTTTCTGTGTGAGAGAAGAGGTGTATTCTGAATCGGAAAGAGGCTCAACTTCGATTTTTGCGGCATCTGCAAGGCGAAGGGTAAGCTCGTAACCGTGAATCTCGATTTCCATCGGGTCGCCGAGCGGGGCAAGCTTGATTTTTTTGAGAAAAGCCCCCGGAATCACGCCCATGTCCAGAAAATGCTGGCGAAGCTCGCCGTTCCCGCCGACGGAAGTAATTCTTGCGGAAGAAGAAAGTGGTAAATCCTGTAATGTCATAGGTATATTGTAAACTGAAAATTAAAAAATGAAAATTGAAAAATCAGTTTTCTGTTTATCGTTTCTTTTTCCCGATCCGGACTCCGACGCCTAGCTGTGTGAGAGTGTTTTTGATTGCGAATTCAAGCTCTGTTCTCTGCGGATTCATAGGAAGAACGAAGTGGCGGCACTGGTTCCAGGTTTTTGTGTAGAGTTCGCCAGCTGCACTTTTTGTTGAGACTTCTTTCTGCCAGTCAGTGAGTGAAGAGATGAAATCGTAGACCAGATAGGTGAGTCTTTTTCCAAGTCTTGAAGACGGCTCATTTTTTACGAGTGAGTCGAGTTCTTTCAGATGCAGCATATATTTTTTTTCAAATGCTCTGTCTGCGTACATAAGGGCGCATGCAGAAGGCTGAAGGTACATGAACAAATCTTCATCCATTGCTGCGGAAACTATTTCGTATGAATGACCTGAATTTATGATTTTTAAAAGTTCTTCAGTAAGCCTTGAAGGTGATACGGGAGAGAGAAGATGCGCGCTTTTGCGGATTTTTGATTTGAGCGAGTGGGGAAGTTTGCATCCGGTTGTCGCACTGTATTTTACGGCACGAAGCATTCTCACCGGGTCTTCGACAAAAATTCTGTCAAGCGGAATTACAGGGTGGATAACTTTTTTCCTGATATCTTCAACGCCGTTTACATAGTCAATTACATATTCTTTGAGAGGATCATAGTAAAGGGCATTGAGCGTGAAATCCCGCCGCTGAACGTCTTCGTCCATTGTACCGAAAGCGTTTCCTACAGAACCGTCGCAGATTGAGCGGAATGTAGATACTTCAAAAATCTTTTGTCCGAAAAAAACATGAACGAGACGGAATCTTTTTCCGATGATTCTGGAATTTCGGAAAAGCTTTTTGATTTTGGAAGGAGTTGCTTCGGTTACAATGTCAAAGTCTTTGGGCGTTTTGCCTACGATAAGGTCACGTACGGCTCCGCCTACTATATAAGCGTCATAACCACATTCACGGAGGTGTCTGATAATAAAAAGGGCATCAGGGTCTACATCTTTTAATTGAATTTTATGTTCGTCTTTAGTATAAATAACGGCTTTTTTGACCGGCTTTCCCTTGCTGTCTGATGAATAACGGATTAACACAATGTGGATATAATACTCAAAATACACTTTTTCTTCAACTCTTTCAATTTTTCTCAATCTGTGATAATCTTTGCGCATCTTTGGTTAAAAACCCCAGGAGTCAAAAATGAAAAAAATTATCAGCGGAAAAGTCCGCGAAGTTTATGATCTCGAAGACGGCCGCATGGTCATCGTCACTACAGACCGAATCTCTGCTTTCGATGTAATCCTTCCTACGATGATTACTGACAAGGGCAAGGTTCTCAACGCCCTCTCAAATTTCTGGTTCGACCTTACAAAGGACATCACAAAGAACCACATGATTTCAAGCGACCTCAAGGATATGCCGGCTGAATTCCAGAAACCTGAGTATGAAGGACGCACTATTCTCGTCAAAAAACTCAAGATGATTCCTTACGAAGTTATCGTACGCGGATATATGTTCGGTTCAATGTACGAAGCTTACAAAAAAGGCGAGCCATTCCTCGGACATTCGTTCACAAAAAAATATGAGCAGGCAGAAAAACTTGATGAGCCTATCGTAACTCCTTCGACAAAAGCCGCTGAAGGCCACGACATCAACGTCACAATCGACTACATGAAGGAAGACCTGGATAAGCTCTATCCTGGAAAAGACCTCGGCTCAAAAATCGAAAAAACAGCGCTCGCAATCTATAAAAAATGCTACGAGCACGCCGCAAAGAACGGAATTATCATCGCCGACACAAAATTCGAGTTCGGTCTTGATGAAAACGGCGACCTCGTCCTCGGCGACGAAGTCCTCACTCCAGATTCAAGCCGCTTCTGGAACGCTGCTGAATATAAAGTTGGAACAAGCCCTGCAAGCTACGACAAGCAGTTCATCCGTGACTGGCTCAAGGCAAACAACCTCGCAGGTGATCCTTCAATCAAGGAAGTTCCGGCTGACGTCGTTGCACAGACTTCTAAACTCTATCATGAGTGCGTAAAAAAGATTACCGGAAAAGACCTGTAATTATAATTTGAACCAGAAAATGTCAAAAAAGTCCATAATCTTGACAAATTTGACAATTTTTTGGTTTAACAAATCTGCTATGATACCCTTGTCAGAAAATTTAAAAATGTTTCTGCAAGGAGTATCAAAACAATGAACTTCATCGGTTTATTGCTTCTGGCGGCTTTGGCTGCCTTGGCTTACGCAGCTTTTAACTTCTTTAAGGTTAAAAAGCTGGAAGAAGGAACGGAGCAGATGTCAAAAATTGCCTCTGCAATCCGTATTGGTGCCAACACTTTCATCGAGTATGAGTACAAAGTGCTGGTTTGGGTAGTTCTTGCCGTTGCCGTAATCGTATGGCTCGCATTGGACTGGTATGTTGCCGCTGCTCTTTTGCTCGGCTCTGTGATGTCTGCTAGTGCTGGTTTCATCGGAATGAAAATCGCAACTTATGCGAATGTCCGGGTAACTAACGAAGCCCGCAAAACAGAGAATATCGGTCAGACCCTAAAGGTCGCTTTCCGTGGCGGCTCTGTAATGGGCTTGTGCGTCGGCGGATTCGCATTGCTCGGTCTTGGTATTCTTTTCTGCATCTTTGGTTTTGGTCTTGGCTGGCTCGACACAATCGAAACTTCTAAATGCTGGCTCACAAAAATCGAAATCATCAAATTCCCTAACATTCTTTCAGGATACGCTCTCGGCTGTTCGATGGTCGCTATGTTCAACCGTGTCGGTGGCGGTATCTACACAAAAGCCGCTGATATGGGCGCTGACCTCGTTGGAAAAACAGAGGCTCATATCCCTGAGGATGACCCACGAAACCCGGCTACAATCGCTGACAATGTTGGCGACAATGTAGGGGACGTCGCAGGTCTCGGCTCGGATTTGCTTGAATCTTATGTCGCTTCAATCGTCGCTTCAATCGCACTCGCATACAACCTCATCGTAAAGGTCGGTGTTCCTTCTGATTCATTGAATGCCCTTTACACATTCCCGCTCGCATTCGCTGCCGCAGGTCTTTTGGCTTGTATTTTGGGTGTTGCTTCTTTGCTCGTAAAAAATCTTTCTAAATCAAAGAAAGTTCATCAGCAATTAAACTCTGCAACATGGACTGGTGCCGCAATCACGCTCGTCGCAGGTCTTGCACTCGCATACTTCCTTTTCAATAACAAAGGACTGGATTTCGCCTCTCTCGGCTTCAAGGCTGGATGGGCTTCACCGTTTATCGGCGGGGCAGTCGGTGTTATCGCAGGTATTTTGATTGGTATAGTCGCTGAGTATTACACTTCTTCTGACTATAATCCTACAAAACGACTCGCTGAGGCTAGCCGTGAGGGAAGTGCGCTTACAATCACAACTGGTCTTGCTCTCGGCATGAACTCTTGTATGCTGCCTTGTATCATTTTGGGCTTGGGAATCATCCTTGCTTACTATCTTTCAGGCCTTTACGGAGTTGCGATTAGCGCAATGGGTATGCTCTCGTTCGTATCTCTCACAGTTTCAGTCGACACTTACGGCCCGATTTCTGACAATGCAGGTGGTATCGCAGAGATGAGCAAATTGCCAGAGGGCGTTCGTGAAATCACAGACACACTCGACGCAGTTGGAAACACAACAGCCGCAATCGGAAAGGGCTTCGCAATCGGTTCAGGCGGTCTTGCGGCACTCTCACTCATGCTTTCTTATATGTACTCAATCCCAGGCGAAAAACTTACAGGCGGAGTTCCACAGCTCAACATCATGGAGCCGATGACTCTCGCAGGTGCTATCGTCGGTGGTGCAATTCCATTCTTGTTCTCAGGAATGTTGATTGACGCAGTTGCAAAGGCTGCCCGAAAGATGGTAGAAGAAGTCCGCCGTCAGTTCAAGGAAAAACCAGGAATCCTCGCAGGCACTGAGGACCCTGACTACAAGACTTGTATCGGAATCTCAACAAAAGGCTCAATCGGCCAGATGAAGGTTCCGGCTCTCATGGCTGTAGTCATCCCTGTCGTATGCGGTCTTTTGTTCGGCGCAAACTTCGTCGGCGGTATTTTGATTGGCTCGACAATCTGTGCGATTATGATTGCTTTGTTCACAGGAAACTCAGGAGGAGCCTGGGACAACGGCAAGAAATTCATCGAGCAGGGCGGCCTTGAAGGAATCAAAAAAGGCGGCGAGGGCTACGATGCAGTCCACGATGCGGCAGTTGTCGGCGATACAGTCGGTGACCCGCTCAAAGACACAGTAGGCCCATGTATGGATATTTTCATCAAAATTATGTCTACGGTCTCGCTCGTTGCAGTAGCGGTTTTCGCTCAGTACAACTTGTGGAGCGTTTTGTTCTAATTAAGGATGTAGAATAAAGAACCACAGATTACACAGATGTCACAGATTGAAAATTATAATCTGTGTAATCTGCGTAATCTGTGGTTTATTTTTTTTTAGGGCAGTACCCGCATTTTTCTATCTGATATCAATATAAAATCTTTTTAAGTAAATCGAGCGCTGTTTTGCTTCTTTCCAGTATTTACTTGCAGGGAAGCGTTTTATCAGCATATCGTACGAATCTACTGCAAAACGAATGTCCCGAACGCTGCTGTTGCTTTCTGAAATCTGACCGATTAAGAAGAGGGCTTCGTCGAGTCTGGTGTTTGCGCTGTTGTAATATTCCTGTGCATCTTTCAAAGCATCCGCATATTTTTTTTCTTCAAATTCTTTTTTAGCTTTTTCAAGAAGTGAAGAATCTGAAGGAGTGGCCTGAGTTGTGTTTTTCAGACTTGTGATTTTTGTTTCATCTTCAGGCTCTTTTTCGCTGCTTTGTACGGAATCTGGCGTATATGCGTAAGTCTGTGGTGGTTCCGAAGACTTTGCATTCGTTTTTTGAGGAACTGCGGAAGTTTCTGCTTTTAGAGGCTGTGAAAGTGTTTTTTGTGCCGTTTTTGTATCGGAAATGTTTTCGACCCTGGTAGTGTTTTCCTCGTTTGAAACTGCGGAAACAGAAACCTGGTTTTTCTGACTTTGAGAAGTTTTAGCCGGAGATATAGTGGATTTTGCTTCAGGCTTTGTGCTTTCTGCTCTTTTTGTACTGAGAGCCTGAGCTGATGGTTTGTCCGCTTTTTTCTGTACGGGCTTTTCTGCTTCTGTTTTCTGGCTGTCGCTGGTCAGAACTGGCGAATTGTCATTTTCTGTTTTATTCTCAGATAAATTTTCGTTTGCCCGGTCTATTCTTCTCTGTGGTTTTGCCGGAACTATTTCTGCATAGGACGGAGCTTTTACCCGACCCGTGCTTTTTTTGTCCTCAACGTTTACTTCAAGATAATCGTCTATATACTGGTCTGTCAGGGCGTCATTTTTGTAAAAATGAAGGTAAGTTTTTCCTGATTTTTTCGCTCGAAGGGAGAAAGTTGTATTTTTTGATGAGAGTTTTTTCCCAAAATAATTGAAAATATCATTTTTGTCGTTTTCGCCGATATAAGTCCAGCCTTTTCCAGGATAAGTGACATCGAGATACTGATTGATTTTGAGCGTTACGCTTCGCGATGCAGAAATGTCCTCAGGTTCAGAAACCTCGGATACTTTCTGTGCTGTTTCGGCTTTTGATTCATTTTCTTTAACTGCGGGAAGAGCCGGCTCTTTTGTAAGTTCCGTAACAGCCTCATTTGTACTTTCCGGTTCAGGTTTATGATTGTCTGATTGATTTACGTTTTCTTCCTGAGATGACAGAGCTGGTTCAGAATTCTGTGATTCTTCCGGAATAATCTCATTTTTTTCTTCGTTTAAGTCGTATACGATGACTTCCGGTTCGTCAAAAATCTGATATTCGCTGACTTTTTCACGTTCATCCGTTGTCGGGGCTTCTTCAATATTTTTTTCCAGGCTGGAGTCTTCTTCGCTGACTTTTTCAGCAGTTTCTTCTGATTCCTCAAAAGCAGGAGTGGTTTGTTCTGTGTCTGATGAAGATTCTTCAGATTCGGATTTGATTTCTTCAGGATTTTGCACAAGCCCGTCAGTTGAAGCGGTATTTTCTTCCGTGCCCTCAGCTGTTTCTGATTCCTCCGGGCCGGCTGCTTTAACTTCTGTGAATTCTGTTTCGTTTTGAATGAGCGGAGCCTGTGCAGTATCTGTCGAAAAAGTTTCCGGTTCTGGCTCCGCTATGGTAATTTCCGTGACTGGAGTTTTGTTGATTTCGCCGGCAATTTCGTCAGCAACTTCTTTCTGGGTCTGAGTCACTGCTTCCTGAGCGGTCTCTGGAGGAGTGGCAACATTACCGGTAGAACCACAAGAGATAAAAAATATAAAAGAGATAAGAAATATAGATTTTAAAATAACTTTTTTCATTTTTTTACATTCTCCTCTATATTTTAATAGTCAGCTGTTACTTATTACGGTGCAGCATCCAGAATATCGTTTACGATTTTATCGTTTGCATTTTCCAGTTCTTTCATTGTCTCATCTTCTGGAAAAGTGAACCAGCGGTTGATTTCTTCTTTTGACCATTGATTTTCGGTTATACGGTTAGGGTAATAGTCTTTTTCGATATCAGGAGCGTCAGGTATAAGAAGGGGAGAATCCTGCTCAAATTTTTCAACCTGTCTTGGCTCTGCTTTTTTTTCTGGAGTTGTCTGAATCATAAGGATTACAAGTCCTGCGAAAAATAAAAGTACAATAAGGACTATCACCGCAAATAAAACCGGCTTTTCATGTGCGAAATCTGAAAAATTTTCTTTAATTTCCTCAAAGTCCATAAATCTTCCTTTTTTATAAACCTCAGATTAGCAGAATTAACACAGATTAATCTGTAATTAATTATCAACTTTCAGTTTTCTGCTCTTCTTCCTGCTTTGCCTGGGCTTCGGCTTCTTTTGCAGCCCTGGCTTCAGCACGAGCTTTTTTAGCGGCTTCGCGTTTTTCTTCGTTATGTTTTTCGATTACGGGGTCGGTAATCGTGCCGTCAGCATTGTGAATTCGAGGCTCCGGACGAGGCGGTATTACGACACCTTCTTCTTCTGGAACATCTTCTTCGATGAATTCCTCGCCGTTCTTAAATGCATCGTCGTCTGTAATCGGCTTTTCAAGGCTGATTGTGACGATTTTACTGACTCCGGACTCCTGCATTGTAACGCCGAGCAGGGTACTTGCACAGGCAACAGTCTTTTTGTTGTGAGTGATGACAATATACTGTGAAACTTTTGCAAATGAACGGAGGGCTGCTACAAGGCTCTTGACGTTCGGATCATCGAGGGCCGCGTCAATCTCGTCGAGAAGACAGAAAGGAGACGGACGAACCTGATATGTTGCGAAGAGAAGGGCGACAGCCGTCATTGTTTTTTCACCACCAGAAAGGAGGGCGATATTCTGAAGTTTCTTTCCAGGCGGCTCGGCATAAATATCGACACCTGAAGTGAGGACGTTTGCCGGGTCTGTAAGACGAAGCTCTGCCCGTCCGCCGCCAAAGAGACGCCGGAACATATTGTGGAAATTCTTTTTGATTTTATTGTATGTCGTAACGAAAAGTTCCGTTGACTTTGCCTTGATTTCTTCTGAAACGCGCAGAAGGTTTTCAAGGGATTTGTTTGTGTCATCGAAATTTGCCTGAAGTTTTTCGTAGCGCTCTTTCTGCTCGCCGAATTCTTCCGGTGCCATTAAGTTTACGCTTCCTAAATCAGAAAGAGCTTTTCTGGATTCTGAGAGCTTTTCACGCAGAACTGCAGAGGCTGTTGTAATTTTGTACATCCTCTCCTCAAATTCCATTAAATCGCGTGAATGAGTTTCGATGAAGTTCTGTTTGATGTTTCGGATGTCGTTTTCGCCTGTCGCAAGTGAGAGAACAACCTGCTCGTACTGCGACTGATATTTTTGCTGTTCCTCACGCTTTTTGTTGAGGGCGTTCTGTTTGCCGCTTACGCTTGTGTTGCAGCGCTTGATTTCTTCATCAACCTGGCCCATCGTTTCGGCACATTCCCGGCCGCGTCTTTCGATGTCGCCGAGTGCTTCGTCGATTTCGGAAATCCTGTCCTCCATGTCTTCCTGGTTTTTCTGCTCAAGATACAAATCCTGCTCGTTCTGGCGGAGTGCGTTCTGCTCGCTTACAAGATTTCGTTTTAAAAGGTCTGCAGTCTGTTTCGCGTTGAAAATCTGCTGCTGCATCTGTGCTTCCGAAACACGCAGCTGCTCCAGGGTTGAGCGGTATTCGTTGATTTTTTTGATTAAGCCGTTGTTTTCGCTCTTGTATCCTTCGATTCGCTCCCTTATCGTAGCGATTTTCTGCAGGTTTTCCTGAATATTGCGGTCAATAGTTCGTTTTTTGGTTATGATACCTTCAGGGGAAAGAAATTCGTCGATAAAATCAGGTGTTGTCGCTGCGTAATTCTGTACGGCACCTTCAATTTCTTTTACAAGGCCTGCGACTTCATCGAGGGCTTTGATTGCGTCTTTTGCGAAAGTTTCGTTTTCTTCGTTTGAGTGGCCTTTGAGGGATGCAAAGTCTGAAAAAATATTTCTGCGTCCTTCTGCATAAACCTTGAGCTTTCCTACGAGAGAATCAAGGTCTTCTTTTGCTTTTTTACTTGCTGCACTTGAAAAACCTGAATCACGAAGCTTTGCATCGAGTTCCGTTACGATATCTTCTGTGATTGCCTCAAGTTCTTTCTGAAAATTCTGGCGCTCTTCATCAAGATTTTTGATTTCGGCCTCACTTGCGGAGATGTTTTCATCGTTTGAAGAAATCTGGTTCTGAGATGTCTGAATGTTTTCGACGAAAGAAGAGATGTTCTGTTTGACTTCTTCGATTTGCTTTGTTTTTGAGTGCAAATCCGCATCCTGGTCGGAAATTTCTTCGTTCAGTTCGTCGATTCGCTCTTGAATTGACTTTTGTTTGAGCTCGAGTGTACCGATTTTTTCACGGATTGTGCGTGCCTGCTCGTTAAGAATTTTCTGCTGGTCGAGTTTGTTTGTTTTTTCGGTCTGAATTCGGACGAGTTCCATCTGGAGTTCGCCCATTTTTGCTTGAAGTTCCTTGATTTTGTCGCTGTTCTCTGTGAGCGTGTTGAGAATTTCGTCGATTTCGGCCTGAACTGCATTGCGTTTTTCTGCGATTTCTTCTTTCTGCTGGGTAGCGCGCGCCTGATTCTGGACAAAATCCTTGAGTTTTAAAAGCTGAATGTCGAGCTCGTAATTGAAGATGTTTTCTTTTAACTCACGGTATTTGATTGTTTTTTCGCTCTGAACTTTCAAGGTTTCGTAGCTGCGTTTGTTTTCTGCAAGAGCGACTTCGATTTGTGCAAGATTCTGTCTTGTTCGTTCGAGTTCGCGTTCTGCTTCTGCGACTTCTGCCTTGCTTCGTGAGATACCTGCTGCTTCTTCAAAAAGGTAACGACGGTCTTCAGGTTTGCTCGAAAGAATCTGGTCGATTTTTCCCTGTTCCATAACTGAGTAGGCGGCTTTTCCGACACCAGTATCCATAAAAAGACGGCGGACTTCGGTAGGACCGACCTGACGGTTATTGATGTAGTATTCGTTTTCACCTGAACGGTAAAGACGTCGTTTGAGGGCGATTTCTGTATCTTCCAGCGGGAGAAGCCCGTTATCGTTTGCGAGGGTAAGTGTTACTTCGGCAATGTTCAGCGGAGGACGTGTTTCAGTTCCGTTGAAAATGACAGATTCCATTGTGTCTGCACGGAGATTTTTTGCCTTGTTTTCAGCAAGAACCCATTTTACGGCATCGACGACATTGCTCTTTCCACAGCCGTTAGGGCCTAAGAGAGCTGTAATACCGTCTGCAAATTCTACGTGGGTTTTGTCGGCAAAAGATTTGAATCCGAAAATGTCAAGACTTTTTAGAAACACAAGGAAACCTCATTATTTTCTTTGAAATTAGTTTTTTATTATAGCATACAACGGCTCTGTGTTTCAATTAGTTTGAAATTCTGATAAAATCACCAGCATGGAAATTAACAGAAGGTTTTCCCATGAAGTGCGCGAAGCGATGCGGCGTGAGATTGAGAATGCGGGCGGAAATGAGGTCTTTTTTACGGGAATAATCGATGCGGACGGAAAAATCATTTCCGTAAATGTCGGTTCCCGGGGAAATTCAGACTCAGTTCCTGTTAATTTCTCTGAATCCCGCACGGCTTCTGTTTTGATTCACAATCACCCCGGCGGAAATCTTCATCCTTCTGACGCAGATTTAATAGTCGCAAGTGATGCCAGCGAAAAAGCACAGGGCTTTTACATCGTAAATAATGATGTGAGCGAAGTTTATGTCGTTATGGAGCCGATAAAGCCCGTCATTACAAAAAAACTCGACTGTGAAGAAACTTCCGTATACCTTTCAAAAAACGGAACTCTTGCTAAAATTTCGCCTGATTTTGAGGAGCGTCCAAGTCAGATTGAACTTGTAAAAGAAATTTCCAGGGCGTTTAATGACGACGCAATCGGGGTTTTTGAGGCAGGAACTGGTGTCGGAAAGTCGTTCGCCTATCTTGTTCCTTCCATGTTGTGGGCAGCTCAGAATAAGGAGCGGGTCGTAATCTCAACAGGAACAATAAACCTTCAGCAGCAGCTCTCAGAAAAAGACATTCCTCTCGCAGAAAAAATCATCGGAAAGAAAATAAAGGCCGTTCTTGTTAAAGGAAGGCAGAATTATGTCTGTCTGCGTCGTCTTAGTGAGGTCGGTACGGAGCGCGACTTATTCAGTGACGAGACAGAAATCTTTGACAAAATCAATGACTGGGCAAAAACAAGCGCAACGGGAAGCAAAAGCGATTTGAGCTTTATGCCGCCGGAAAATCTCTGGCAGAGGGTCAATTCCGAGGCCGACGCATGCATGGGAATGAGATGCAAGTTCCGTGAAAAATGCTTCGTTATGCGTGTTCGGAAAGAGGCGGCTGACGCAAATATTCTTGTGGTGAACCATCATCTTCTGTTTGCGGACATTGAATCGAGGATGAACGGGGCGGGGTACGATGATACGGCTGTCCTTCCTCCGTACAAACGAATTATTTTTGATGAGGCTCACGGAATCGAGGATGCGGCAACAAGTTTCTTCTCAAATGCCATAAACCGCTTCAGGATTTTAAAGCAGCTGAATCTCCTGTACCGTCAGAGAAAGGCGAGCTCAACGGGCTATGTTTATACTCTCTCAGCACTTTCCAGAATCGAAGATAAGAGCGACCTTGTCAAGAATGAGATTGAGGCCACAAAAAATGCAGTTTCTCATCTTGAGGAAGAGGCGAGTTTTATTCTCGGAAACGAATTCAATATCCGCCTTTTTGAAGGGACGGCTCCAAGATTTTCTTCTGTGATTAGTGCAGTCTCCCTTCTCCAGAAACATCTCGCTACGGTCACAGGTCTTACCCGGGAGATTATCGAAGGAATCGACGAGGACGATCTTGATAATTCGGTGATTTATGAAGCAAAGGCTGTTTTGCGCCGTCTTGATGATATGGTCGCCACCTGCCAGAATTTTTTCTCGTGGGAAGAGCACCCGGAAAGCGTTTTCTGGATTCAGGCGAAAAGACTGCCTCCTGCGATGGCAAAGAGCGTGGAGAATCCTTTTTTCTATGAATTTGTTCAGACCCCGCTTGACATAGCACCAATGATGAATAAGGGAGTTTATGAGCCGCTAAAAACTGTAGTCTGTACTTCAGCGACAATCTCAATCAGCAGAAGCTTTGATTTCTGGAAAAAGCGGGTAGGAATCAGTTTCGTTGAGAAAGAGCGTGTGAAATCTGGTGAATTCGCTTCTCCTTTCCCTTATGAGAAGAATATGTTTTTCGCAGTTCCGAGTGACGCTCCGTTCCCGGATAACGAAAATTTCCAGTCATTTATCGAAAATTCTATAGTCTCACTGATTCAGGCTGCCGGTGGAAAGACTCTCGTGCTTTTTACGGCCTATGATTCCCTTCGTCATGCCTGCGACACAGCCCGCACTAGGCTTCGTCTTTCTGGAATTACTGTCCTTCGGCAGGGAGAGGATGACCGATTCCGTCTTTTGTCCCAGTTCAAGGAAGATGTCTCAAGCGTTCTTTTTGCGACGGATTCTTTCTGGGAAGGAGTCGATGTTCCCGGTGAGTCTCTTTCGCTTGTGATTATCGTAAAAATGCCTTTCGGAGTTCCGAGTGACCCGGTTTTTGCGGCAAGAAGCGAGCAGATTGCGAAAAAGGGCGGTTTCCCGTTCATGGAACTGAGTGTTCCTCAGGCTGTCATAAAATTCCGGCAGGGATTCGGCCGGTTGATCCGCCGCGGGGATGATACAGGTGCCGTCGTAGCCCTTGACCGGCGTATAATTGAAAAATCTTACGGAAGAATGTTCACACAGAGCGTTCCTAAATGCGAGATTGTGTATAAGCCTCTTAAAGATATTATTGAAAGGGTCGGGATGAGACTTGACTCACCCTCCTGAAATTTGATATATTATTCGCCAACCCCTTGAATCTGCGTATGCGGATTCCAAATGACCATAAGGAGAACATACACATGAAAAAGTATGAACTTATGACTATCTATCCTGTCGAGGATGATAAGTTCAAAGACGGCTCAGACAAAGTAAAAGCCGTTCTCGCACAGTTCGGTGCAACAGTCGAAAAAGAAGAGTCTTACGGAGACCGTGACCTCGCTTACGAAATCAACAAAACAAAACGCGGCCGCTTCGTTCTTTTCACAGTCAAAGCAAATCCTGCAAAAATTTCTGAAATCAACACTCAGTTCAGATTGAACGCTAATTTGCTTAAATCACTTTTCGTCAGAATCGACGAAAAACAGGCAAAATAGAGGTCTTTCGGCCACTTTTCATTATCTGTAAATAATTCCGGAGGTAAAAATGACTGACATCAACAGCGTTACAATCGTAGGACGGCTTACCCGTGACTTAAACGGCAGTGATCAGCGTGAATATGCGTTCACTCCAAACGGACAGGCTCGTGCAAACATCAGCATTGCTGTCAATCGCAGCCGGAAACAGGGTGATCAGTGGGTAGAGGAACCGCATTATTTTGACGTCACAATCTGGGGAAAGTCAGCGGAAAACCTTCTTCCTTATCTTAAAAAGGGAACAAGAGTAGGTGTCGAAGGATACTTAAAACAGGACCGCTGGCAGGACAAAACTACAGGTCAGACCCGAAGCAGGGTCACAATCGTTGCGAATAATATCCAGCTTTTGGGTGGAAATACCGGAAATAACGGCGCTCAGGCCGCAGGGGGGTACACTCCGAGATTCCAGCCTCAGCAGCAGAATTCATTCGCACCGGCTCCAAGTCAGGATTTTCCTCCTTACGAAGAGCAGAGTTTTGGCGGACCAGGACCTAATGACGGCGGATTCCCTGAAGACATTCCATTTTAATTCTGATTTTTTATCAGACAAATATTAGGAGAACAATATGTCAGACGAAGTTAAGAACGAAGTCGAAGTAAAAGATACAAATGTTGCGACAGAGGGTCGTGACGGTGAGGACAAATCTCGAGGAAAAGGTAAATTCTTCACTCGAAAAAAGGTTTGCCGTTTCTGCACAAACAAAGCTAAAATCGATTACAAAGATCCAGATGGTCTTAAACGCTTCACTACAGAGCGCGGTAAGATTCTTCCACGCCGAATCACAGGCACTTGCGCTAAACATCAGCGTGAGCTCACTGTTGCTATCAAACGTGCACGCAACATCTGCTTGTTGCCATTCGTAACGGAGTAAGGGAGGGCATAGAAATGAAAGTTATTCTTTATACAGATGTAAAACACCTTGGTGAAATGGGCGATGTTAAGAATGTTGCTAACGGCTATGCACGCAACTTCCTTTTCCCGCATATGTACGCTGTTCCGTACAATGACCAGACAGTTGCTTACTTCGAGTCTCGCAAAGAGGAAATCGAAGCTCGCAAAGAGCAGAAACGAAAAGATGCAGCAAGCACAAAAGACAAGCTTGAAGCTCTCACAATCGAGCTCAAAATGCCTGCAGCTGCAAACGGAAAACTCTTCGGTTCTGTTTCTTCACTCACTGTTTCTGAATACCTTATTAAAAATGGTTTCGATATCGAGCGTAAACGCATTGAGATTCCTGGAAACACAATCAAATCAGTCGGTAACTACCACTGTACAATCCATCTTTATGAGTCTGCAAATGCTGAGGTAAAAATCTCTGTCATCGCTCAGGAAGATGAGTCTGCTAAAAAGGCAGAGCCAAAAAAAGCTAAGAAAGAAGAAGCTGCTCCTCAGGAGTCAGCTGAAGCTCCTGCTGAAGAAGCAAAAGCAGAGTAAAAATATACTGGCTTAAAATAAAAGGCTGTCTTTTCAGGCAGCCTTTTTTTGTCTATAATTCAAATAATCGAGGAAAATATGGATTCTATTTTGAAAGATACAGTTCCGCCGCATAATAATGATGCGGAAATGGCTACTCTCGGCGCAATGCTTTTGAACTGGGGCTCAGTCAGTCAGATTGCCACCCTCCTGCGTGCCGAGCATTTCTACAATCAGCAGAATCAGGTTATTTTCCATGCGATGATGCGGCTTTTCTCAAAAGGTGAGACTTGTGATACTCTTGCCCTTGTTGAGGAACTTTCAAAAAACGGCGAACTTGAAAAATCCGGGGGAGCGGTTTATATAGCATCCCTTACAGATGTTGTTCCGACAGCCGCAAATATCGAATATTATGCAAAAATAGTCTTTGAAAGGGCAACCCGCCGCAGTCTTATCGATGTCTCGCAGGAAATCAAGGCATCCGCATTTGATGAGACACGAGATTCAAAACTTATCCTTGAAGAAGCCGAGAAAAAAATCTTTGATCTTGCTGACAACGAGCAGACTACTGTAGTTCACTCAATGGGTGAAATCGTTCCGCTTACTGTCGATATGATTGAAAAAAACTACAAGAGCAAGAACACTTTTACGGGAGTTCCTTCAGGCTTTACGAAACTCGACACAATGACAAGCGGTTTTCAGAAAGCAGAGCTTATTATTATCGGAGCACGCCCTTCAATGGGAAAAACAGCGCTTGCTCTGAATATGATGGAACATATCGCCGTAACAAAGAAAATTCCGTGCGGTTTCTTCTCTTTGGAAATGTCTCATGCTCAGATTGGTCAGCGACTTTTGTCTCAGAATGCACGAATTCCGGGAACAAAACTCAGAACCGGCATGCTAAAACTTGATGATTTTCAGAAGATTAACGATGCTGCAGGAAGATGTTATGATGCCCCGCTTTATATCGTAGATACGCCTAATATGCAGCTTATCGACCTTCGTGCAATGGCACGACGCATGAGGGCAAATTATGGTGTCGAGGTCATTTTTATCGACTATATCGGTCTTATTGCAACAGAAAATTCCCAGGCTCCGGTATATGAGCAGGTAAGCGAGATTTCCAAATCCCTGAAATCACTTGCGCGCGAACTTAATATTCCGATTGTGGCTCTTTGCCAGGTTTCCCGTGATGCAGAAGGTAATGAACCGAGTTTGAACCAGCTGCGAGGTTCAGGCTCAATCGAACAGGATGCCGATGTCGTTATGTTCATTCACCGTGAACGCAAAAAGCAGGAGGACGGAGAGGCAGAGCCTGTTCAGGACGCAAAAATCATTGTTGCAAAACAGCGAAACGGTCCGATCGGCGATGTCCCGCTTTTGTTCCTTAACTCAATCACCCGCTTTGAGAATAAAACCGGCGAAGAAGAATAACAGGAAACAAAAAGATTGTTTTTTTTATTGATTTAAATTCCTTGCAACTTCGAGGAGTTTTTCTTTTTCGTTCATTTCGGGGTCGTCAAGAACGCACTGAAAAAGTTCGTTCAGGATGACTCCGAGTCTTTTTCCCGCAGGAATTCCTGCCTTTATAAGATCGTTACCGTTAACCGCTAAATCTTTCAGTGACAGGGCAGTTTCTTTTTCAAGAATTTCTTTAATGCGGTCTTTCAGCATGACAAGCTGTTTTATTCCTTCGCTTCCTGGTTCCGGTTTTTTTCTGTATTTTCCGTACATGTCGGCGAGGCGCAGGTCAAAAATGTCTTCGAGATATTCTTTTCCGACTTTTACGATAAAGCGGCGGATTGCGGCATCTGACCAGTCTTCCTGAAAATGAAACATGTGATTCTCAACAAGATGAGATACGCTTTCAATTATTGAATTTGGAAATTTTAAGCGGGTGAGAAGCGGACGGACAATTTCTGAAGAATAAATTTCGTGTCTGTAAAAATGTATGATTTCGAACTGATTGCCGGAACCTTCTGGAATTTCACGCTTTTCGACTGTGCGGGCCTTCACTTTGCCGATGTCATGAAAAAGGGCAGAGAGACGGATTGTAAGTTTTTCTTTGGGGGCTCCGTCACAGGCATAGAGATTGTGGTCAAGAACATCAAAAACATGGAAGCTCCGGGCATCTTTTTGAGAGCAGTTACGGCAGACTGCAAGTTCCGGAATGAAAATCTGTAAAATACCGGTGTTTTCCATTGTGTGAAGGGATTCTGAAGGTTCGTTTGTCTTTAAGATTTTTTCGAATTCGTCACGAAAACGCTCAAGTGAAATCGATTTAATTTTTTCCTGGACTTGAGGCAGTTTTATCGCCTCAAAAGTTTCGTTTTCGATTTCAAAGCCAAGCTGTCCTGAAAAACGGATTGCGCGAATCGGCCGGAGTCCGTCTTCAAGAAAACGCTCTTTTGCGCTTCCTACTGTTCTAATCGTTTTGTTTTTGATATCTTTACGGCCTTCAAAAGGGTCGATTATTGTTCCGTCTGTAAGGTTTGCGGCAATTGCATTCATCGTAAAATCACGTCGGGAAAGATCATCTTCGAGTGTCGCGTCAAAACTTACGCTGTCAGGATGTCGTCCGTCACTGTAGCCTGACTCGCTTCGGAAAGTGGTGGCTTCGATTTCCTTACCCATAAAATGGATTGTTACAGTGCCGTGTTTGATTCCTGTCGGGATTACCTTGTGAAAGATTCTGATGATGTCCTCTGGCCTGGCGTTTGTCGTTATATCCCAGTCATTTGCTTCTTTGCCGAGGAGAACATCACGTACAGCTCCTCCGACAAGATAGGCTTCAAATCCGTTTTTGACAAAAATTTCGTTCAGCTTTGTGAGAATATCAGGAATCTTTATGGATTTCATAATTCTATTATAACGGAAAATCACCTTAAAAATCGATACCTTCTGAAAGCAAATTTATAGTGAGTGAGAAAATCGATATAAAAATACTGGCTGAAAAAATTAGCAGATAGATTATAAAATGAAAAATAAGCCTGAATTTTTTTTCTTTGAATGTGTAGAAAATGCATTCTGCAATTGCGGTTCCGGAGAAAAAAACGAGGGCGATGGCATTAGAGGTTATTATTTTAAGAATCAGGCGTAAATTAGAATCGAGAAAGGACTGCTGGTTTCCTGTCATGAAAAAAATTATTGATGCGGTAAGCGTAAAACTGAGAAAAATTACGGTTCTTCGGTTAAGCCTCAGAAGCGGTGGCAGCCGGCGTGATTTTTTTTCAGCAGGTTCGAGAGGTTCGAGTTCTTCTATTTCTTCATGTTCCTGAATTTTTAATGACGATTTCATTGTTGAATTATGTCAAAATCTTAGTTATAATGAGCCTCTCTGAAAATTTTCGTTTTAGAGATATAAATATTTTACTCTTTTTAAATTTCATTTTCAATAATAAAACAATCTGGAGAAATAAATGGCACGGAGACTTTTTGCAATTCGCGGAGCAACTGGAGCAGAGAATAACGCCGCTTCAATCAAAAATAATGTCTGTGAAATGTGTCTTCTTCTTTTTAAGAAAAATAATCTTTCACCGCAGGATTTTGTCTCAATTCAGTTTACGATAACGGACGATTTAGATCAGATGAATCCTGCGGCAGCAATTCGTAAGGGGCAGAATGAATTTGACGTGTCTCAGATTCCTTTATTTTGCTCTCAGGAACCAAAAATTGCCGGTTCGCCGGAAAAAATGATTCGCGTCATGATTACAGTTTATATGGACGAAAATGCAGTTCCTTCTCCTGTTTACATAAATGGTGGAGAAAAACTTCGCCCTGATTTTGCAAATAAATAATCATATGAAATCTATTATTTCTAACTATTTATCTTCTGTCACTAACGGCTGGAAGGATTTTTTTTCTGACATAAAAACTCTTGCTTCCGGCGAATATTTTCCCGCTGAGATTGAGGGTGTTTCTGGCACTTCGTCAAGTTTTCTTACCGCTCATTATATCGAGTCAGTTCGTGCAAAGATTCTTTCTTCCCTCCAGTACAATGCGACAGGAAGATTCTCTCAGAGCCAGCAGAAGGACGGAGTTTCATCTCTTTCGGCTGCTTCCCTTGATTTTGTGATGGTCGTTCCGACCGAAAAAGAAGCGCTTGATGTCTCTCAGGATTTTGAGACGGCTTTCGGGGAGAGTGTAGAAGTTTATTCTCTTCCGTGGTGGGGACTGGTTCCTTACCGCTCGGTTGCCGTTGGTTCTGCGGTTTTCGGTCAGCGTTCGGGCGTTCTTTCACGGCTTGCTTATCAGGCTCGCTCACTGAACGCCAACACAAAGCCACGCATTTTTATCGTGACTCAGCGTTCTTTGCAGACACCGCTTCCTTCCCCTGAGTATATCCGCTCGCTTGTTTTCAATCTTCACAAGGGCTTACAGACTGACCCGACTGATTTAGCGGAAAAACTTGCTTCTCTGGGCTATATCCGTGTTCCGAAGGTCGGAGTTCCGGGCGAATTCACGCTCCGTGGTGAGGTTCTTGATGTTTTTACGCCGGGTGAAGATAGCCCGACCCGAATTCTTTTTGATTTTGATGAGATTTCTTCGATAAAAAGTTTCGATGTTGAGAGCCAGTCCACAAAAGATGTACGAGAGAGCCTTTTGATTTATCCGATGAAAGAAGTCATCTGGAATGACGAGCTTTTGGAGCGTCTTGAAAGCGTTTTTGAACGGTTTGGAAATACTTCTGATTCTTCTGAAAACTCTGTGGCCTCCGTGTCCTCTGTGAGAAATTCATCAGACGGAGAAACGATTTTCCTAGCCCTTACCGAAGAAGCTGAAAAAGCAAAAAACAAGCTTCTTGAAGAGCTTCGCGCAGGGAAGGAAAGTGAGGGCGAAGAGCTTTTCTATGGTGCGCTCTGGGAGAAAAAATACACGATTTTCGATTATATTTCTTCTGGAACGACCGTTTTCTTCTATGATTATGACCGCCTGAATAATATGCAGGAGAATTTTGACCGTGAGTACGCTGGAATGTACCGCACGGCACGACAAACGTTCCCAGTTCTTCCTCCGAGTGAGATGATTCTTCCTTTTGAAGTTGTCTCAAAAATGAGCGAAAGACGGATTTCTTTCCGGACGCTTCATACCGAGACCGAAGAAGAAGAAAATGCGAATGGAGATGTCAATTTCTTTAAGATTGAGTGCGACCCTCCGCACAGTTTTTTCGGAAACATCAATTATCTCAAAGAACAGCTTGAGGACTTACAGAGCGAGGGCTGGAAGATTTTCGTCTTTGCTGACAACGAGAATCAGTCGCTGAGAATCAAGGAAATCCTCAAAAATTACATCGATAAGCCCGCTGAGGGAGAATATTTAGAGCGGCTCAACAAGAACGCCAAAAAAGGAATTCCGTATTATCCGCTGGTCGTTTATCCCAAGGCAATCACGACTGGTTTCGGCATCTCTGAGACAAAGACTCTAGTAATTCAGGAAAACGAGATTTTCGGCAGACGCAAGCATGTTCCGAAGTCAATCCGAAGCGCAAAATCACAGGCGATTGATACATTCGTCGAGCTTAACGAGGGCGATTATGTAGTCCATGTCAATTACGGAATCGGAATCTTCCGTGGAATTCAGCGTGTTAAGGCGATGGGGAACGAGCGTGACTACATCAAACTTGAATACGCTGAGGAAGAATTCGCTTTCGTTCCGATTGAGCAGGTAAACCTCGTTCAGCGATACATCGGAAATGAGGGCGACAATCCACGCCTCGACAGAATCGGCTCAAAATCGTGGGAGAACCGCAAGAACAAGGCAAAAAAAGCGGTCGAGGATTTGGCAGAAAAACTCATTTCATTGTACAGCCGAAGAAAAGCGAGCCGTGGTTTTCCTTTCCCGAAAGACGGCGAGTGGCAGACAGCCTTTGAGGCGGCATTCCCTTACGAGGACACGCCCGACCAGTTCAATGTCTCAAAGGAAATCAAGGCGGACATGGAAAAAGCGGTTCCGATGGACAGGCTTTTGTGTGGCGATGTAGGCTACGGAAAGACCGAGATTGCGATGCGTGCGGCTTTCAAGGCCGTTATGGGCGGAAAACAGGTAGCTTTCCTTGCTCCGACGACAATTCTTGCCGAACAGCATTACGAAAGCTGTGTTGAGAGGTTCGCAAACTTCCCGGTTACGATTGCACAGCTTTCCCGTTTTGTAACTCCTGCCGAGCAGAAAAAGATTATCGCAAAAGTCGCATCGGGTGAGATTGACATTCTCGTTGGAACGCACCGAATCATTCAGAAAGATGTCATTTTCAAGGATTTGGGCCTGATGATTATCGATGAGGAGCAGAGGTTCGGCGTCAAGGACAAGGAAAAGCTCAAGAACATGAAGGCGAACATAGATTCCCTTGCGATGAGTGCGACCCCGATTCCTCGAACGCTTCACATGAGCCTTCTTAAAATCCGTGATATGTCACTTCTTACCACTCCGCCTCAGACCAGAAAGCCGATTGAGACGATTGTTGACGCATACACTGATGAGCGTGTCGCAAAGGCAATCCGGCAGGAAGTCGAGCGGGGCGGGCAGGTTTTCTATCTTCACAACAGGGTCGAGACTCTTGAAGATGTCCGCAGAAAATTACAGCAGATAGTGCCTGAGATGATGATTGATGTCGCTCACGGGCAGATGAGCGCCGAAGAACTTGACGATATTTTCCGCCGTTTCAAGATGGGCGGTTTCCATATTCTTATTGCAACAACTATTATCGAGAACGGAATCGACATTCCGAATGTGAACACGATTATCATTGACCGAGCCGATATGTACGGAGTAAGCCAGCTTTATCAGCTCAGGGGGCGTGTCGGTCGAAGTGACAGAAAGGCTTATGCGTATCTTCTTTATCCTGAGAACAAGGTTCTTTCTGAAGTTGCGATGAAACGACTTCAGGTAATCTCTGACTTCACGGAACTTGGTTCGGGCTTTAAAATCGCCATGAAGGACATGGAAATCCGTGGGGCTGGAAATCTTCTCGGGCGTGACCAGAGCGGTGAGGTTTATTCGGTCGGCTTTGATTTGTATGTCAAACTTCTGAATGAGGCTGTCGAACGCCTTATGAACAGCGAGAATTACGAGGCTCAGAATGAGGTTCTTATGGAGCTTGAATATTCGGGCTTCATCCCTGACACTTACATACCGAACCTTCAGACCAAGATGGAAGTCTACAAGAAAATTGCTGGCGTTCAGTCGAAAGACGAGCTTGAGGGAATGTACCTTGAGCTTGAAGATCGCTTCGGCCCGATTCCGGACGAGGTTTATTCGCTTTTGAGTCTTGCGGAAGTGCGTGTCATCGCCAGAAAACTGTATATTTCTTCGATTAAGGAAAAGCAGGGCTTGATTCAGGTTGAATTCGGCAAGGTCAGCGACATAAAAATAGACCGGGTAATGAAACTTATCAAGGATACCGGCGGTAAAGTCAGGCCGGATCCTGCAAGACCGAATATCATTCTTATGCAGGCGGGAAAAATCGGCCTAAAAGAAAAGAGCGAGTTTATCCGGGAAAAACTTGAAGCTCTTTCCTGATTTTTATGATTGCTGATTTTTAATACTTATCTGTTAATTTTTCTTACCAGATTCCGATAATAAAGTATCAAATGTGAAGCAAAATGCTCACAGTGAAATGGAGTTAAAATATGGTAAGAAGTCTTTGGACAGCAGCGACAGGAATGAACGGTCAGCAGCAGAATCTTGACACGATTTCAAACAACCTCTCGAATGTAAACACAACCGGATTCAAACAGCAGCGTGTTGAGTTCGAAGATCTTATCTATCAGAATGTGAAACTGGCAGGTACACCTGCGACAGAAGATACCGTTACCCCGGTCGGAATCCAGCAGGGTGCGGGTACAAAAGTTGCGGCAACCCAGCGCATTTTCACACAAGGCTCCCTTCAGGCAACTGGCGTTGACACAGATGTAGCTGTGGTCGGTGACGGTTTCTTCCGTGTTATGCAGTATGACGGAAGCTATGCCTACACACGAGACGGTTCATTCAAAATCGACATGAACGGTCAGCTCGTAAACTCAAATGGTTTGCGCCTTCAGCCGGAAGTAATCATGCCGGAAGGATATGACATCCACACGCTCACAATCGACGATACTGGCCGTGTTTCTGTAAAGATTTTCGGTCAGGACGACCCGGTTGATGTCGCTCAGCTTGAGCTTTACCGCTTCCCGAACAATGCAGGTCTTGAAGCAGTAGGTGATAACCTTTACAAAGTAACAAACGCTTCTGGTGAAGCAATCGCAGGCCGCCCGGGCTTTGAGGGCTTCGGTGTTACAAAGCACAAGTTCGTCGAAATGTCGAATGTTTCTGTAGTAAACGAAATGGTTCAGATGATTGTCGCTCAGCGAGCATACGAGTTCAACTCAAAGGCAATCCAGACAACAGACTCAATGCTCTCAACAGCAGTCAACCTTAAAAGATAATTTAGAGAACCACAGATTACACAGATGACACAGATAAATATTTGATATGACAATTTTTTTTCGTGAAATACGAAAGACTTTCATAAAACAAAAATTATAATCTGTGAAAATCTGTGACATCTGTGGTTTAAAATAAAAGAGGGGATTTTTATGACAATCGGTGGTATTTCAGCAATTACTAAAGGTGAGGGTGCTTCTCTTAGTGCGAAAATTTCTTCTGAAAAAGGAAAATTTGACGCTCTTGTGAACGAAGCAAAATCGCTTGCTAAAACGGAATCTGGCGTTGTCGGATCTAATCTTTCTTCTTCACAGGTTTCTTATGACGGCCGTATTAATGGTGACTGGACTTCTGGTTTTTCTGGAACTTTTATGGCTGAGAGCGACAAGAATGCTCTTCCACAGGGAGCGGCTGCAAATCAGGCAAATCCTCATGTCCAGCCAAAGACTATCGACCGAACATCAAAGCTTTACGAAAAATCCCTTGAAATGGAATCTTATGTGGTCAAAATGATGCTCTCATCAATGAGAAAGACCGTTATGAAGGCTGATTCTCAGTCAAATTATGCGAAGAATATGTACGAGGACATGCTCTACGACGAGTATGCTACGATGATGACAAAAAATGCAGGCTTTGGTCTCGCTGACCAGATGTACCTCCAGCTCAGTCAGGGAATTGAGGCATAAAAAAATCTTTTTGAGAAAGTCACCGTGAAGAACGGTGACTTTTTTTTGCAAATCTTAAAAAATTATTTACTTTTACTGAATCTGTGATAAAATGCTTCCGAGGTTTTTATGAAAAAGAAGAATCTTTCACTTATCTTTGGTCTTCGAATTGGTGTTGAAATCACAATTCTTATGACTGTTCTTTGTTTTTTGTCGATCAATACGGTAAAAAAAGGAATGGAACGTACTTTCATTAATTCCACAACAGAACTGATTCAGGCTCATGTTCAGGGGCTTAGTTACCGTAACTCAAAATTCATGCAGCAGCTGCGTATGTATACGATGGCCGACCCTGTTCAGGAAGGCGCTTCAACCGAAGAATATATAGAGTGGCTTCGCGCACATTCTAAAATCAGAAGTTCAGACTTCCGTGAAATTGCATTTTGTGATTATGAGACCGGACTTGCATATACAGACAAAGGTGAAGTCTATGATGTGTCAGGAAGTGAATACTTTCAGTTCATGAAAAACAGCGGGAAATCCCAGTACATAAGTAATTCTGTCGGAAATGATGCCGATGATGCCTGCTACTATGTCTGTAAATCAGTCTCAGTCAGTAAAAAGGCAATTGGATTCATAGCAGGTGCGGTTTCTCATTCCCGTCTTGCAGAAGCGGTTGAAAATATTAAAATCGGCGAGAACGGATATGCAACTCTTCTGGCAGGCGACGGCACTGTAATGGTATTCCCGAATCATGATTTAGTAATGAAAGAAAATTTCACCCGTGACAATCCTGATTATCCGGGACTTTCAGAAGTTGCAAAAGCTATGGTAGCAGGAGAAAGCGGTCAGGGATGGGTTTCTTCTCCTTATCGTGAAGAACTTATGGTCTATTCTCCTGTAAGCGGAACACCCTGGAGTATGGCAATGTGTGTTCCTTTTGCACAGGTTTATGAGAATTCAAACTATCTCAAAATCAACATGATAATTCTTACAGTTGCTATTGCTGTTATTCTTATTGTTACGGCAGCAATCGCTGTTTTCAGAATGTTAAGGCCTTTGAGAAGTCTTGATAAAAATTTTAATGAAATTGCATCCGGAAATGCAGATCTTACACAACGTGTAAAAGTTCATTCAAATGACGATATCGGTTCCGTAACTACAGCTTTCAACACTTTTGTCGAAAAATTACAGACAATTATGAAAGGTGTTAAAGAGTCTCGTTTTGATTTAACTTCTGCCGGAGATGAGCTTAATTCCGGAATTATGGAAAATAACGGCTCCGTAACGGATATCCTTTCTAATATCGAGAGCGTTCAGAATCAGATTGTTCATCAGTCTGCATCTGTAGACGAGACTGCAGGAGCTGTAAATCAGATCGCCTCTAATATTGAAAGCCTTGAAAGAATGATTGAAACACAGTCCAGGGGTGTTTCAGAAGCTTCCAGTGCTGTTGAAGAGATGATTGGAAATATTTCAAGCGTAAATCAGTCTGTTGCTAAAATGGCAAATTCATTTGAAATGCTTGAAACCCGTGCAAAAACGGGAAATGAAAAACAGCAGGAAATGAGCGAGCGTATTACCGAGATTGAAAGTCAGTCGCAGATGCTGCAGGAGGCTAACAGCGCAATCGCAGCAATCGCAGAACAGACGAATCTTCTCGCAATGAACGCGGCAATTGAGGCGGCTCATGCGGGTGAGGCAGGAAAAGGCTTCTCCGTTGTCGCTGACGAAATCCGTAAACTTTCAGAAACCTCTGCCGTACAGTCAAAAACGATTGGTGAGCAACTTGGAAAAATTAAGTCTTCAATCGAATCTGTCGTATCTGTATCCGAAGAAACTGGAGCGACTTTCACTTCGGTATCAGACGGCATTAAGGAGACGGATGAACTCGTCCGTCAGATTAAGAGCGCAATGGAAGAACAGCAGGAAGGAAGCAAACAGATAGTTGCAGCCCTCAGAAATATGAGTGACAGCACCGCAGAAGTAAAAACTGCCAGCAGTGAGATGAGTCAGGGAAACAGGCAGATTCTTGATGAAGTCCGTCATTTAAAAGATTCAACAGGCGTTATGAAAGACAGCGTCGGCTTAATGAGCGAAAGTGCGATGAAAATTCGCGAAACGGGTAGCGCTTTAAACGAAATTTCTGATAAAATGAAGAACTCAATCGAACAGATTGGAAATCAGATTGATAATTTCAGGGTGTAATATGTCAGAAATAAATTTGCCTGAAAACTTTTCAGGCATTCATTTTCATTTTGTCGGTATCAAGGGAACGGGAATGGTCGCCCTTGTTGAAATTTTAAATGCCCGTGGGGCAGTGATTACGGGAAGCGATGTAAGCGAAAGGTTTTACACCGATGAAATTCTTGAAAAACTCGGAATAAAGGCACTTCCTTTTTCAGGGGATAATATCACAGATTCTGTTCAGTATGTGATTTATTCAAGCGCATATTCGGTTGACAAAAATCCTGATCTCATCGAAGCAAAAAAGAAAAATCTTCCAATGATGCTTTATTCTGAGGCGCTCGGAGCAATCAGTAAAACTTCGTATTCTTCTGGAATCTGTGGAGTTCACGGGAAAACAACGACGACTGGTCTTACCGGAACAATTTTAAAAGAACTGCCTCTTTCTTCTCAGGTTCTGGCAGGCTCAATCATAAAGAGTTTTGGTGATTCCTGCACCATGACTACTCCGACCAAAAGTCATAAATATTTTGTCGCAGAGACCTGTGAATATCAGCGTCATTTTATGGCTTTTCATCCTCAGAAAATAATCCTTACGAGTGTTGAAAGTGACCATCAGGACTATTATCCGACTTACGAAGACATCCGCTCTGCTTTTGTTGATTATATCTGTAAACTTCCTGCTGGAGGCCAGGTCATTTATTGCGCTGACGACAAGGGGGCGTGTGAAGCAGTAGAACTTGCAAAAGAAAAACGTGCTGATATTCAGGCAATTCCATACGGAACTCAGGCAGCGGGCGATTACAAACTTGTGTTTGGTAAAATAAAATCCGGTATTCAGCATTTTTCCGTTTCTTCTCTTGGGGATTTTGAGATTTGTGTGCCAGGTGAACACAATGTCAGGAATGCAGTTGCAGCCCTTGCTTTGTGCTCAGAAATCATGAAATCTGATGGAAAAAATCCGAAAGTTTATAACAAAAATCTAAAGAGAGGTCTTAAAAACTTTTCTGGAGGAAAGAGACGAAGCGAGATTGTCGGAAGAGCAAAAACTCCTCTGGGAAAGGAAGTAATTTTTATTGACGATTACGGCCATCATCCGACAGCAATCAAAACAACCCTGGCGGGATTCCGTGAGTTCTACAAAGGTCACAAAATTATAGTTGACTTTATGAGTCATACCTACACTAGAACTGCAGCTCTCCTTGAAGAATTTGCCTCCTCATTTGAAAGTGCAGACAAAGTCATCATCAATAAGATTTATGGAAGTGCGCGCGAAGATGCGGGGGCGGCGAATGTTACTGGAGAAATCCTGGCCGAACACGCAAAAAAATATCATAAAGATGTTTATTATGCAAAAGAATTTGATGAGGCAGCAGAACTGGGGGTAAAATTATTGTCTGAGCCACTCGGAGAGCAGTTCCCTGACGGATACGTATTCGTAACAATGGGAGCCGGTGATAACTGGAAAGTCGGACAAAAAATCTTAAATATGCTATAATGTTTGAGAAAAATAATAAAATCTCCGTGGCCTCTTTGGTCTCTGTGAGAAAATTTCAATTGAGGAAATTATATGAAAGAATTTTTACCTTATGAGACAGTTCGGAACGATGCGTTGAAACTTGCCTCAAAAATCTATCATGACGGTTTTATTCCGGACATCATTTACACATCCCTTCGCGGCGGCGCTTATATGGCAAATGTCATCAGCGAATACTTTAAGCTCGCATTAAAGGGCAAAAAACCGGTTCTTTATGCGGCAGTAGTTGCCCGCTCATATTCTGATGTTCATTCTCACGACGCAATCAGAATCGACGGCTGGACTTATTCTCCGGATTATCTTCGTCAGGGCGATAAAATCCTTCTTGTAGATGATATTTATGACTCAGGCCGTACGCTCAACTTCCTGGTTCAGGTTCTTCTTGAAAAAGGAGTTCCACGTGAGGATATAAAAGTTGTCGTTCACGATTACAAAAATTTCACATGCAGAGAGACTCTTCCGATAAAGCCTGATTACTGGTGCCGTAAATTCGACATCACAAAACCTGAGGAAGACCGCTGGATTCATTACTGCAGCCATGAGCTTGTTGGTCTTACAAATACAGAACTCGAAGAAAACTACTACAAACAGGACGAAGAACTCCGAAAGGTTCTCGGCGAATTCCTGCATTAGTGGCTAACTGAAGTTTAGGCCCTGCAAATATTTTTCATCTTTTCTAATATCGTTTCCGCTGATTTTGCATAAGAATACTTATTCAGAATCAGCGTTTTTTCTTGTTCGGTAAACGGCTCAGCGCTGAAAGAAAGAAGTTTTTCGGATAAATCTAAAGAATCTCCAGATTTAAAGAAAGTGACAGGAAAATCTCCGTAAATTTCTTTAAAAACAGGAATATCTGAGATTATTGCACGCGTTCCTACAGTCTCCGCTTCGAGAGGCGGAATTCCGAAACCTTCATAAAGCGACGGCTGTAAAAGAACTTTCGATTCGGCGTAAAGATATTTGAGCTGGTCGTTTGAGATTCTTCCTGTGAATTCTATACGACCATGAAATTCAGGATTTTGCTCCAGATTCTGAATACGTTCGACAGTTTCTTCATCTCCGGTTCTGAAATTCTCAGCGTTTCCTACAATTACAAGCTTTGATTTAAAATCAGCACTTTTTTTTGAGGCTTTTTCAAACGCATCGAGCAGGATTTTCAATCCCTTGTGTTTTTTTATGTTCCCGACGAAAAGAATCTGGTCTTTTTTACTGACAGGAGAATCGAATTCTTCATGAAGATAGGCAGGGGCTGAGTTGTAGACGATTTCAAGCGGCTTTTTGCAGTGCAGATGATGTAGAATCCTTTCCTTTGAGAATTCTGAGACTGTAAAAATTGCATTTGAAAAATTAATTGCCCTCTGATAGAACATTTTTCGGGCGAATTTTCCTACAAAGCCTGTGAGTCCCTTTACATCGAGAAAAACTACATCGTGAATAACCGAGAATACAGGAATTTCTATTCCGCCGGGAATATTGCAGTATGGAGTGAAATAGCAGTTACAGTGATTTATTTCATTCAGAATGTCGTTCGGAAATGAAAATGCTTCCTTTAAAGAAAATGGCTTTATGTCGCAGAAGCAGAAAAGAACATTCTGCTCACGAACGAAAGGGGCGCACTGTTCGTGTGAACCGATAAGAAGACATTCGTTTTCCTTTATAAAATGAGGAATCAGCTCTGAAATGAATGAGCCGATTCCACCAGAGCCAATCATGCGGCAGTCTATGGCGATACGCATTATTTTTTGCTTGTCTCCTCGTCGAGTTTGATAATCGTGTTGTCGATGGCTTCTTTTATTTCGCGGGAGAAGCGTTCACGGGAGAATTCTTTCGCATGCTGTGAAATGAAATCAGAATTGAAGGCACCCTGTTTTTCAAGTTCCTCAAAGCGGTTGATTGCGCGCTCAACTGAATCTGGGGTGGCATGACTGAAGAAAGTGCCTGTTTTTCCGTTGATGACTGTCTCAAGTGCACCACCTTTTCCGAATGCGATTACAGGACGACCGCAGCACTGAGCCTCGACAGGAATGATTCCGAAATCCTCCTCGGCACAGAAAATGAGGGCACGACACCTCTGCAAATAGTCCCGGACTTCATCATCACGCAGACGGCCTGTGAATGTGATTTTAACATCAGGATATTTTTTTGCGAGTTTTTTGAGATATTTGTAATCGCTTCCGCCACCCATGACGACGAGCGGCTTTTTGAGGTTTCCGCAGGCCTGAATCGCAAGATCGACTCTCTTATAAGGAACAAGCCGGCTGAAAACAAGGAAGAAATCTTCTGCTGGTTTTCCGTTCGGCTGAAAATCTTTTACGTTTACAGGCGGATAGACAACGGTTGATTCACGGTTCCAGTATTTTTTGATTCTTCTGGAAATGTAATTTGAGTTTGCGATTAGCGTATCTACCCGCTGACTTGAGACATAATCCCAGAGGCGGATTTTCTGCATCCATTTTTCCATAAAGAATTGTGTGATTCTTCCGCTGCGGCTTTTGTATTCAAAATATTTGTCCCATGCATAACGCATCGGAGTGTGAATGTATGCGATATGCGGAACGAGAGGAGGTGTGATAACGCCTTTGGCACAGCTGGAAGAAGAGCATATTACGAGCTTGTAGTTTGAAAAATCGAAAGATTCGAAAGCTTTTGGCATGAATGCGAGATATTTTGTATACAGTTTTGTCGCAAAAGGCCATTTCTGAATGAAAGAAGTTTTAACCTTGTCTTTCGGGAAGATTTTTCCCATTTTTTTTTCGTCGTAGACAAGCGTGAAAATGTCAGCATCAGGATAAATTTTGAGAAGTTCTTCAACAACGCGCTCAGCCCCGCCATAGTTTACGAGCCAGTCATGTACAATTGCAATTCTTCGCATAGTTTACCCCCAATACTTGTTATTTCAAGGCCTCATAAAGTTTTTTTGCAGAATTTTTGTAAGTAAATTCATTTAAAATTTCTTCGCTGCTGCAAACTTCTTCATTTAGAATAGCATTTAAATCGCAGTTTGTCGAACCTGAATCAATATAATGAGCTGATTTTTTGTAAATTTCCGGGAGACTTGCGGATTTTGCAACTATTATTTTTGCACCAACTGAAAGAGCCTCAAGAGGCGGAATACCGAACCCCTCATAGTATGATGGAAAAACAAAAGCAAGGCATTTTTTCATAAGCGATTTGACTTCAGAATCACTTACATAGCCTAGAAGAACAACGTTATTTAGAAGTGATAAATCACCGATTTCTTCTGACTTCATGCCGCCGATTGTTTTCCCTGAGATTGCGAAAGTCTGATCTGGATGATTTTTTGCGTATTCTGAAATCCATTTGAGGTTCTTGCGTTTCTGTAAACTTCCGAGCGTGAAAAAGAAAGGTTTTTGTGTGAGAACCGGGAATTTTTCAAAGATTTTATCGTCTTCTTCGATATTTTTGAAATGATCCCAGCCGTTCGGAATCACACAAATCCGGTTTTCTGGAACATTGTATGCTTTCTGAATCTGTTTTTTTGAAAATTCAGAGACTGTGAAGATTTTTTTTGCATTTCTGGCGATGTTTTTGTAGTGAAAGCAGCTGTAAAAGCGAATCAGCTTGTCTTTGAAAGAATTAAAATCGCCGGGAAAATCTGCAGCGTAAATGTCGTGAAGGAAGGCATAGCCGCAGTTTTTTCCCAGAGGGGCAGTGTTGGAAAAATTAAGGCCGGCCGCATCGAGCTTTTTACACATTTTTGAAAAATAAAATAAATCCCAGCGCGGGAAGCTTTTGAGCTCCGTCCCGTAAATTAAAGAAATGTTTTTATAATCCGGAACGATTTTTGCATTTGCAGGCACAAGAATCGAAATCGCAAGACCTGTTGTTTCATCTTCGAGAAGAATATCAAACTGCCTGCAAATTTCAAAGGCAAAGCGCTCGATTCCTGTTAGGTTTCTGCAGAGAAAATTTCCGTTGATGAGGAGTTTTTTTTGCATGAAAAACTATACCTGTTCTTTTATTTTTCGGAAGATTTTTTCTCAATCTTTTCCATTGTGGAAATCATGTAGTCGGCTGTGCGAATGCCTGCTTCTCCGATATGCTTCCAGGCTTCAGCCTTGTAGTGTGAGCGCAAGTTTGCGAGTTCAGGGCTGTCAGAAGCATTTTTTATAACTTCTGCGATGTTAGGAAAATCTTCTTCCTTGATTGGAATACCGATTTTCTGCAAGGTTGTGACTGCCCACGGTTCGTGTCCTGTGTCGTAAATATCGTAAGGAAGAAGATCCATCTCGGCATTTGCGTACATTACAGGTTTGTCGCACAGGAAGGTGTAGTCGTAGACGATTCCGGAGAAGTCAGAAATCATAATATCTGCTTTTTTGAGAGAGTAGATGTTATCCCGCTCGTTATCCCATGAAAGGTTTTTTGCGTCTTTGTAGCGTTCATGCAGACGGTCAAGCATATCTTTTTCGGAGATTCTGCTCTGCGGGTGGGGGCGGACGATTATTTTCATGCCGCTTGCAACCAGCGGATCAAGCAGTTTTTCTCCGTAAAGACCGAGAAGTGCGCTTTTACCCCACGAAGGAGAGACCAGAACCGTGAATTCATGATTTTCTTCGGTCGGGATGGCGGCCATTTTTTCTTTAAGGACATCAAGATAAGTACAGCCGACAGTGACAAGCTCCTTTGCAGGAAGTTCACGCTGTTTTTCAAGAAGCCTGATGTCGTCTGCCTGATAGTCACCGGTCATCAAAACTGAGTCGAAATAATCAAGACCGAACAAGCGGTACATAGTTGAGTCGGTGCAAGAATGGAAAATATGGCTGTAATGCTTTACATTCTTGCTTCGTTTAAGCTGATAAACCTGCAGGCCTGGAGTAGTCATAAGAACGATTCCAGCACTAAGCATATTGAGCTTTGCATAAGCGACATTTCCTGTTCCAATGCATTCAGGTTTTACGAAAGAGAAGTTTTTTTCAAAAATGGGATCGTCCTGAGTACCTGTGTAGTAGGTAAGTTCGATTCCTCTTTTTTCAAATTCTTCTGCTACAGGAAGAAAAACAGTGAAATACCGCTTGTCCTCGCAGTAAATCACATATTTTTTGTAAGATTTATCTTCCTGTACTCCTTTTTTTCCGGCAAAAAGCAGTTTAAGCTTGAGCCAGAGAGCCTTCGCAAGAAAAAAGAGAGTTGCTGCCGCTCCAATCAGAATCGAAAAAAGCATTGAGCCCGTGCCCGGGTCGATATAAAGCGGTAAAATCATCATTTTGCAACGAATTCCTTAATGAGGCCGAGAACTTTGTCCATGTCTTTCTGTGGGGCGACAGTGATTCGCATTGAAAGATGGCTTCCTTCTGTCCAAAGTCGTGTAAGGTAACCGTTTTCTGAAAGGTAGTCTTTGAGTGCCTGAACATCAATTTCCTTGTCGTTTTCGCCCAGATTTTCGTTGAAGCGGATGAAAATGAAGTTTGCGGCAGACTTATAAGCTTTGATTCCCTTGATTTTGTTAATCTCAGAAATGAAATCGTCCTTGAGCTTGATGATTGTTTTCGTAAGGTTGTTGTAATATGTTTTGTCCCGGAGGGCTGCGATACAGACTTTTCGGCCGATGTTTGAGACTCGGAAAGGGTTCAAGTCGAGCTTGAAAACCTGCTTTGCCATCGGAGTACACAAGCCATAGCCCATGCGGAGGCCGGCCAGTCCGTACAATTTAGAGAATGTGCGACAGAAGACTACGTTGTTGTATGAGTTGAGCAGATATTTAGCGTCGTAAGTGACAGTTGAGAGACCAAGGTATGCCTCATCGACGATGACAAGGGAAGTCGGGTTTTCCTTGATGACCTTCTCCAGGTCGTTCCGGCTGATTACTGCTCCTGTCGGGTTGTGTGGTGTTGTGATTACGATGATTCTTGGCTTTGTCTTTTTTGCCTCTGTCATAAGGCTCTTCATGTCGAACTCGTATGAGTCTTTTCCCGGAACTACATTGTAGTAAGCTGCCTTTGCGTGGCGGAGCTCACAGACAGACTTGTAGTAATTCCATGCCGGGCTTGAAATCAGCACGGTGTCGTCCTTGTTAAGAACGATTGTCATAATCGTTTTGATTACATCTGATGAGCCTGAGTGAATGAAAATTGACTCTGTCGGAATGTCTGTAACCTTTGATACCTCCACTGCCAAATCATCCTCACGGGTGAGGTCGTAAAGATACAGGTCTTCCATCGTTGCGTTGTGAAGAACTTCAAGACATTTTGGGCTTGGTCCGAAGAGATTCTCGTTTACATGCATTCGACCTGTGAGCTGCTCGGTTGCGACTACAGAATACTGTTTTGTCTCTCCGTAGTTTGAAAGATATGAAATGCGCTGTGTTGAGTTAATCAGCTCGTCTTCCTGAAAGAACTGGTCGATGAACTCCTTGAAGTTCGGGTAGAACTGCAGAATGTCGTCTGTTGTGTCGAACTCTTTGCACTCGTTATCATCATAGCGCTTGATTTTCATCAGAAGCTCAGTGATGTGCTTGATCTGGAAATCGTCCCAGAGCATGTATTTCATGTCCGGGTCGTAGTATTCTTTGACCATCAAATCAACGAATTTCTCTGAGAATGATTTTGAGAAGAAGGCCTCACCGATGGTGTACCAGGCTTTCTCTCCGCCTTTTTTGACTTCTGTCATGTAGCCCCGGTCGTCGAGGCCTTTGACGCAGTACTCGTTACAGAACTCGTCGCTGTACAAGCAGCCGTAGTATGAGTCATAGACATAGTCACGGTAAACGTTATGGGCGAACCAGTTGTCAGAGCAGCAGATGTAGCTTGCCTTGATATAGTCTTTTGCGGCATAGAGCGAAGACATATTGTTTTTTTCTTCCCATTCTGTGTTGTCGATTACGATAAGCTCAGGATATTTTTTTGCCATCTCATAGTAGCGTTCTTTGAGATAGCCTACAACGAGGACAATTTCCTTGATTCCGGCATCGTGGAGCTGCTTAATCTGGCGCTCAACCATTGTGTCGCCTTTGATTTCGAACAAACCTTTTGGAAGATAGTTCGAAAGAGGCATACATCGGCGGCTACGGCCTGCAGCCATGATGATAGCGTTGTCAACTTTGTAAGGTGCGAGGGCGGCCATTCCGTCCTCTGTGACCTTGTTATTTTTTACCCAGCCTGCTTTAGTGCAGGAAAGGATTGTGTCTTTGTTGAATGTCGATACATCTTCTTTGCGACGGATTGCCATTATGTAGTCAAATTCTTGTTCTGTCATATAAATCTCCTATAAACAAGTAATTTTCATTTTAATATAAATTATTATATCTTTCAATCTTTAATGTTTTCCTGGCTCCAGCTTGAAGCCTTGAAAATGCTGTCCTTTACGCGCCACCACTGGTCATTTTTGACAGGGTAGGTATAGACATCTTTCATAAGCCATGCCTGATGAACATCGCTTGAAGTGACGACAACGCCGTCTTTCTTCAAATCTGTTGTATCGAGCGGAACGGCTTTGTTTGTGAACGGATTTACTGGATTTTCAACGATTCCTTTTAGTGCAAGCGAAGGTACATCTCCATTGGTCATGAAAGTCATGTCTTCTTTTAAGGTTCCTTCTGCCCCGAAGTCTTTTACCATAAGGAGCGGATGAAAATGACCCCGGCCGCGATATTTGTTTCCTGCTATTTTTTCATCAAGAGCCTTGTCTTCTTCCATGCAGTCTTCATAAGTAGTTCTTGAGTGGTCGGCAACAAGAATGATTCTGGTGTTATCATAAACTCCGTTTTCTTTAAGATAAGAAAGCCATTTTACAATTCTCTTAAACGCTGCCATGTTCGTGTGATAGGACTCATCGTTCTTAAAGCGGGAAGTGCCGTAATTTGTTACATTCTGAACCGGAACATATTCAGGGGCCTGCATATAAACGCTTGAATGTGTGAGTTCATTTACCATGCAGACATACGTTCCGTTTTTATCATCTGAAAAATCTGTAAGACTGCACAAAAAGTCGAGCGGTGCAAGGTTGTCAACAATATTTGTATAAGACGTAAGATTGTCGTTTGAATTCCAGTATTTTCCTTTCTGATAGATTGCCTCGCGCAAAATGACCGGGCTTTCCCGGAAAAAGCTGAAGATAAGCAGATTTCGTTTTAATAAATCATCTGTATTATCGAGAGAATTGTCTCCGTCCTGATTCTTATACCATTTTCCTGAGTATTTTGAGATTGTCTGATATCCGCTGATTTTCTCGTATTCATCTGTGATTGATAAATCTGCGTATGCTGAATAGTTTGCCCATGAAGGATCTGTAATCGTTGCCGTAAAATCTGCCTGCTCCGTAAAAATACGCGGCAGCAGCAAAAGCGCTTCGTTCGTTTTTTTGTACAGAAGCTCATCTTTTCGTCTGTTCATCTCAATCGGCTGATATTCATAACCGCCGAATACGAGAGGGGCTCCCATTAAAGTGTGGCCATTAAATGAAACTGTGTTTGGATAAAAAGTAAATCCTGAGAAAATCTCGTTGAATTCTTTTGCTTCGTTGAAAATTTCCGTAACATACTGACTTTCAGAGCGGTCGAGCATAAAGACTACGACATTTTTCTGCGTTTTTGAGAGATGAAAAACCGGTTCAATCTTTACATCGTTTAAGTTTCCGGCCGCAACATAGGAATTATATTCTTTTTGAATGGTTGAAATGTTCATAAAACCGAGGGCAACCATTGCAAAAGAAAGAATGGCGAAAGAGTAAGTAAAAATCCTGCCATTTGATTTAGAGATTGTAAGGGTGACTAAAGCGAAAATGCCTGAGATAATCAGAATATTAATGAGCGAAACGAGAGAAACAGTTTTAAAATCAACTGCGTTTAGGAATTTGAGGGTTGAAGAAATATCTCCGTAGTTCAGCATGAAAATAAAAGAATTTACAAGTGCAGATACTGAAAGAAATGCAAGGAAAAGCGAGAGTACTGCCTGAACTTTTTTGCTGAAAAGAAAATAAATGCAGAGCGGCCAGAAAAGGAAAAAGCCGGAAGCCTGCATAAGTGTTATTATAACATAACCGAGCGGATTTGGATTTGAGCCGATACCGGCAAATTCAATCGGGGAAGATGAAATAAGCGAGGTCGGAAGCGTAAATCCAGCGAGAATAAAAAGAAGTGTACATGAAAGAATATAAATTGTCGTTCGGGTTTTGTTATGTTCTGTAAGAGGCTGTAAAAATCTGTGGAAAATATATTTAACGCCTTTTAAAATCAGAGGAATTGTATAAACTATGCCAATCAGGAAAACAAAGACCAGTTTGTAGATAAGTTTAGTGTTGAATCCAAAGACGATGAAAAGCAGGGCCGGAATGCAGGCAAGGCAGCAGAAAATCCAGAAACTTTTAAGCGGATTTTTTAGTTTGTAAAAGACATTCTTTACCAGGGAGAAAATATTGTTAAAAGTCCAGTAGAGGACGAGACCTGCCGGAGAATTGTAGAGTACTACGAGAAAAATAGCCGCCATTCCAAAAATCTGTACCTTCTCGCGAAGTCCGCGACCTTTTGAATAAATAACACCGGAAATGCAGTTTATAAGAGTCATTGCGACCGGGAGAATGTTTACAGAAAAAGAGCCGATTGAAAACAGCGCGTCAGGACTTCCCATGTCGCGGATAAAAAGGAAAGACTCTCCCTGCAGATCAGTTAGATGCGAAAGAAATGCGTAGGCTGACAGAAAAAACGGAATCTGAATCAAAAGGCCAAATGAAGAGCGTAAGGCCATAATCGGGCTGTAGTGATGCTGTTTGTAGAAGGTCGTGGTCATCATGTAGCGCTCATCGCCGGAAAACGCTTTTTTGATACGGTCAAGCCCGCTTTTCATTTTATTCTGCTTTTCGCGTTCAACTTCCTGCCAGTGCTCAGCGACAGCATAAAGCGGAAGACAGAGCAGAGTGATTGCGACGCTGACTCCAATTACAGAAAGCCCTTCGTTGCCTGTGATTTTATCGACCAGCTTGTAAGTGAGTTCGATTATTGTATAGAGGGGATAAATTATTAAGTTGTAAAGAAATATCATTTCTGTGCCTCATTAAGGATAATATTTTAGCATTTTATAATTCTTCATGCTTTATTATTTTTGTGGTTTGCTCCAGTTTTCGTCTAAGAAAATATTGTCTTTTATATGAATCCAGTCGCTGTCTTTTATTGTAAATTCATATTCACTTTTTGAATGGTACGGCATAAATATATCGCCTTTTGTGACGATGATTCCCCGTTTTTTGTAGTTTTCGCTTATTTCGTTTCCGGTGAAAGGATTCACGGGATTTTCAACAATATCTTTGAGTGCAAGATATGGAACATCAGCGTTAGTCATAAAAGTGTCATCAACTTTTACAGAACTATTTGTGTCTGAATGTGCATTGAAGTCCTTTACCATAAGAATACAGTTCAGATGATCCTTTGAATAGCCTTCGAAATCTGGAGTTTCATAAAGATTCTTTCCTTTTCCGCCTATTCCGTGATCTGAAACGATTATGATTCTTGTATTGTCGTAAATTCCGTTTTCTCTAAGATAGTCACAGAACTTTCCGACCTGAATGAGAGTAACTGTGTCGATTTTGTATGAATTGTCATTTGTTGAGTAAGGGTAGTCAGGTTCTATATCGTACATAGAGATGTCTTCACCTGAATGAGTCGCTTCATTTGTGATGACTGAAAGCGTCGGAACTGCCGAATCACAGCTTACAATCTGCGGAAGATAATAGAGAATGGAATACCAGTTAGCAAAGTCGCTTGAACTTTCTTTTACGCCATTTTCCCACCAGGTTCCTTTGTAATAGATGACAGGACGAATTACAGCAGGAGATTCCCTGAACAGGCTTACCCAGAAAAGATTGCGGTTTAAAACATGTGCAAGAGAGGCCTTTTCAAAGCCTTGTTTGAGTTTTTCTTTCTTGAAGTCGCCCGCATAGTGTCCCAGAAGGGAATATGCATTGAGTTTTCCTTCAAGCTCGGGATTTTTTTTGATGGCATGTCTCCTGAAGCCCTGCATATCGGCAATGTAGCTGTAGTTAGCCCATGAAAGATCAGATACATTTGAAACGAAACCTTTTTCTGAAAGAATCTTTGGAAGCAGCGTGAGAGCTTCGTTATGTTTTTCTTTTAGCGTAAGGTTACTGCGCCTGTTCATTTCAAAAGGAGTGTAGTCAAAGCCTCCGTAAAGGGCTGGAGAGCCCATGAGTGTGTGTCCGTTGAAACTTGCACAATTCGGGTAGAATGTGAAGCCGTCGAGTTTTTCGGAAAGGTTTTTCTGGTCCAGTAGAATTGAAGGAACATAGGCAGAGGCAAATCGGTCGAGCATAAAGATTACGATGTTCGGCTCTGTCTTTGAAAGTGAGAATTTTGCATTAAGAGTGTCTTCTGTATTGTGAGAGGCGGCAAATACATTATATTCTTTTGTGATTTTTCGTGTATTTAAAACTGAAAGAACGATGAAAACAAATGTAGAAATTAGGCAGATGTTTGTAAGAATTTTATGTAAGCGGAAGCGGATTAAGAAAGCCGGAAGTACTAGCGTGGCTGCAACGGCAAGAATATTCAGTAAAATAAAAAGCTTTGAAGGATTTGAAATGCTGTCAATGAATTTGAGCGTGACATCCATTGAGCCGTAGTTTCCAGAGAAAATAAAGGCGTTAAAGACGGCTGAGAAAAAAAATGCTGCGAAAAAATATGCAGAAAGTGTCTGAATTTTTTCCTTGAACAGAAAGAAAATACAGACCGGCCAGAATACTAAAAGACCGAAACTCATCCAGAATGAAGAGTGAAGAAATGCTGCCGGATTTGTGTAGTTTTCTATGTTTGAGAATTCCTGCACAGAACTTGAAATCAGCTCAGATGGGAGAACGAGTCCGTTTAAGATACACAGGCCTGATGCACAGATGATAAAAAGCAGAAAACGGTTTGATTTGTCTTCGTAGAGCGTGCGCAGAGTGTTTTTTGCAAGACGATCTAAGAAGCTTACATAAATCGGAACCGGAATGAGAGCAAGCAGGAAAAGAACGGCAGCGAGCCTTTTTTTTAGGTTCGCTCCGCCACCGTAAATGAAAAGAATATATAAGGCAAGAACGGTTACGGCACTAACCATGCACAGATAAAGCACTTTAAGCGGATTCTTTATTTTGTAGAAGATATTTTTTACAAGAGAGAAGATGTTGTTCATAGTCCAGTAAAGGACAAGCCCTGCAGGTGAATCATAAAGCACGACAAGAAAAACTGCAGCCATACCGTAAATCTGGATTTTTTCACGAAGCCCGTGTCCTTTTGAATAAACAGCGCCTGAGATGCAGTTTATCGCCGTCATTGCGATTGGCAGAATGTTTACATTGAAAGAGCCGATTGTAAAGATTGCGTCAGGTTTTCCCATGTCGCGGATAAAGAAAAAGTGCTCGCCCATTAAATCAGGCAGTGAAGAAAGCGTGTGATATGCCGCAAGGAAGAACGGAATTTGAATCAGAATACCGAAAGATGAGCGCAATGCCATAATCGGGTGATAGTGGTTCTGCCTGTATAGCGTGTTAAGCATCATGTACTGCTCATCACCTTTGAAAGCTTTTTTTATGCGGTCTATGCTGTTTTTCATCTTTGCCTGAATGTCACGCTCTGTTTCCTGCCAGCCTTCAGCGACAATGTAAAGGGGAAGGCACAAAAGTGTGACCGTGAGGCTGACGCCCAGAACTGCAATTCCTGTGTTTCCGAACATTTTGTCAAAAACACGGTAAGAAATTTCTATAATCTGTGTAATCGGTGAGAGAATAATATTGTAAAG
>JAFPUF010000094.1 GCA_017395545.1 Treponema sp.
AAGTACCAGAAGGATACTCCAGAGGGAAAATCCAAGTTCGCGCTTGAATTTTTCCCGTATATTGATGCGCTACAGACCGACATACAGAAGGAATCAAGTCTGGTTCTCTTGGGACAGACGCTAAACATCTCCCTTGAGGCAATAAAAAGGGATTTCAATAATCGTGAAGATGTAAAAAAACGCACTCTCAATACACCAACGGAAAGCCGTGCGCCGGTTCAGGATCAGGTTGTAGTAAACGCTGAATTCCGCGCAGTCCTGGCAGTTTTGTCCGATACCAATCAGTTTGAGCTGATGCAGAGCCGTTTGACAGAAAGCGATTTCGAAAATCCGAGCGCAAGAACTTTGTTCTTGATTCTGAAGGAGTGTTACAGGACGGGAGATTTGTCTTTTGTTTCGGTGCTCAGTCATTGTGAACATGATGGCATAAAACAAAAAATCACTGAGTCTGTTTCCAAAGGGGAATTTTCTCAGTATACGGCACAGTCTGTTGCGGACAGCATTGAATGGCTTGAGATGCAGAGTCTTGAGCGGAAGAAAAAATCCATCCTTGAACAAATGGGCGTATTGCAGTCGCAGTTAAGCCTTCCTGCAAACCAAGAATTGATGACAAAGCTTTTTGAAGAAAAAAAACGCATTGACGAAAAACTAAATAAAAAAGGACTGGAATATGGATCAGGAGTTGGATCCTAAAGTTGCGAAACTTTTAGAATATGCGAAAGACAAGCAGATTGTTTCCTGGGATGAAATCAACGAAATCTTGGGACAGGATTTTGTTAATTCCCCGAAAATGGAAGATGTGCTTCAACTTTTAACCCAGAGTAACATTCAGGTCATGGAAGAAGACACTGACCTTGACGATGATGCTGATGCCGATGAGGATGATCTTCTTGATGACGAAGATGATGTCGGAGGCGTTGGTGAGAGTGAGGATGAACTTGCGGCAACTCGTCTTGTTAACGGTGACAAAGATTCAAATGTAGATGATCCTATCCGTTTGTATTTGCGGGAAATCGGCAAAGAAAAGCTTCTTACGGCAGAGCAGGAAGTTACATACTCAAAACAGATGGAAGACGGCGAGAATATCATTAAGGATGTTATTAAAAAATCCGGCATGATGATTCCTGAATTCTTCGCAATCTGCCAGAAAGCATTTGCTAAAATCGATCCCCATGAGCCTGGAAAAGCCCGTAAGGAAATAAACGAGGCTCAGGCGGAAAAGCGTCGCCTTAAAAGCTGTTATGGTGAGAATCTTAAGGCTTGCAAAGAGAATATGAAAGTCTACATGAATCTCAAAAAACAGCTTTTTGAAGCAAATCAGTCTCGTGAAATCTTTAATAATGAGCAGATTATCGAACTTCGGACAAAAATTCTGCCTGAATTGCAGAAAATTGACATTCAATCAGAAGAAATCGAAAAATTCAGCGCGAAATTTGTTGAGGCTACTCAGAAAATCGGCGAGTACCGTCACAAGCAGGAGCATAAGATGCGGGAGCTTCGCATTTCAAGTCCTGCTGAACTCCGAAGCCTTGGTCGTCGCCTTGCCATTCACTCTGAGGCTGTCAAACTTGAGAATGAGTTGGGGCTTTCAAGTGATGAGATTCGCGATATTTACACGCAGATTCAGAAGATAGATCGCAAGCTTCGCCGCATGGAGTACGATTTCGAGAATAATGTCGAAGAAATCCTTTCTATGGCAGATGAAATTGAGCGCGGTCGAAAAATGCTTGAAAAGGCAAAGAATAAGCTTATCAACGCTAACTTGCGACTGGTAGTTTCCATTGCCAAAAAATACACCAACCGAGGTTTGCAGTTCTTTGATCTTGTTCAGGAAGGCAATATCGGTCTTATCAAGGCTGTCGAGAAATTTGAGTACCGTAAGGGCTATAAATTCTCGACATACGCTACATGGTGGATTCGTCAGGCAATCACTCGTTCAATCTCGGATCAGGCTCGGACTATCCGCGTTCCTGTTCACATGATTGAACAGATTAACAAAGTCGTGCGGGAAGGCCGTCAACTTATGCAGAAACTTGGTCGGGAGCCTACCGACGAAGAAATTGCACAGCAGCTGGGTTGGCCGGTTACCCGTGTCAAGCAGGTTAAGAATGTTGCCCGTGAGCCAATTTCCCTTGAAACTCCAATCGGTGAAGAGGAAGATTCTCAGCTGGGAGATTTCATCGAGGACAAAGATGTGGAAAATCCGGCAAATCAGACCGCATACACGCTTTTGCAGGAACAGCTTAGAACCGTGCTTAATACATTGCCGTCTCGTGAGCAGGAGGTTCTGAAAATGCGTTTTGGTCTTGAGGACGGATACAGCCTTACACTGGAAGAGGTTGGTTTGTATTTCAATGTTACCAGAGAGCGAATCCGACAGATTGAGGCGAAGGCTTTGCGTCGGCTCCGACATCCTCGTCGTGCCAGCGGGCTTCGTGACTACATCGAAATGTAATAAAAATCGAAAAATAGCCGTTGTCTAATAGACATAAACGGCTATTTTTTATATAATTTTGCGATAAAATAATCGGGAATTCTCTTTTCTTTGGTGATTTTCCGAGTTTTTTGAGGTCTTTTGATTATGGAAATGACAGAAGTTTTTGACAAACTTAAATCGTTGCAGGATGTTTTGGTCGAAAAATATGACTTGGAAAAGAAAATCGAGTCTTCTCCAAAGCAGCTTGATTCACAGGATGAGCTTCTTGCTCGTCTCAAAAAAGAATATATCGAAAAAAATAAAAGCTATGAAGAAGTAAAGGCTGAAGTTGAAAAACTTAAGCAGGAACTTTCTGCAGCCGAGGCTTCTCGTGAGTCAGGTGAAAAGGATATGGACAATATCACTTCTCATCGTGAGTACGAGGCTTTGGATAAGCAGATTTCTGAAGCCACCGAAAAAGAAGCTTCTGTCAGAAAAGATTTGCAGCGCGAAGAGAAAAAACTTGCTGAACTTGACGAATCTCTTAAGGCTGACGAGGCAATGATTTCTTCTCAGGAAAATGATTTGAATGAGAGCAAGGCTGCTCTTTCTGATCAGATTCAGGGCTATAAAAATCAGCTTGAGAGTCTTAAAAAACAAGAAGATGAAATTATTCCTGGTCTCAATCAGGAAATTGTCTATAAATTCCAGCGTATTATTCAGCGCAACTCTGAGGGTATTGTTGCCGTTCGAAATGGTGTTTGCACAGGTTGTCAGATGATTCTTCCTGGTCAGTTTGCGAACGAAGTTCGTGACGGTGAGAAGATTCTCTTCTGTCCCTATTGTTCTCGAATCCTCTTCTATCAGGAAGTCAACGAAGAAGAAGCAGAGGATTACTCAACACTTGAAGAAACTGGAAGCCTTGCTGACTTTGAAGACGAATTCGCAGATGAGCGTGACGAGGACGAAGTTGAAGATGGCGAGAACGAGAACAATCTCGATGACGAAAAGTCAATGGCATTCGACGAGTAATCGTTGTTCTGCTTAAATCAACGGTAAATTGCAGAAAAGATATAACCGTGCCTGCCTTGTTCATGATAGCAATGGCGGGTGAGGAAAGTCCGGGCTCCACCGGAAAAAACGCCGGGTAATAACCGGGCAGAATAGGGAACTTGTTCTTTGATTGAGCATAAGCCTTTTTTCTGACAGAAAGTGCCACAGAAAACAAACCGCCTTCGGGTAAGGGTGAAAGGGTGCGGTAAGAGCGCACCGCGTTTCTGGCAACGGAAACGGCAGGGCAAACCTCGTTTGGAGCAAGGTCAAGCAGCGGTCAGGTTTTCCGGACTAATGGCCGCGGGTAGGCTGCTAAAGGCTTCTGGTGACAGAAGTTTCGGATAGATGGTTATGCGTGCTTTTCTTTTTTGAAAAGTACAAGACAGAACCCGGCTTATTGTCTTTTCTGTTTTTTTTATAATGCGGTGGGGAAATGAAATTAAAGGCTTTGCAAACACGAGAAATTGTCAAACGGAAAAGTCAGTTTTTAAAAAAACTTGCGATTTTCGCTTGTCTTGCAGCCCTTGTCTCTGCTGGAATTTTCTTTGCCTGGCGCTTAATCGATTCAAAAATCAATAACGGAAACTCTTTTATTAATCTCAAGTCAAAATGGAAAGTGTATGATTATCAGGGTGTATATGATATAAGCTCTGCTATTTTGTATAAATCACCGTTTAATACCAAAGCGCGCACTTACAACGGCTATGCATCTTTTTTTCTTGCGGTTTCGCAAAGTGATGTTGTGCAGTCTCTTTCTTATATCGATGAGTCAATAAATTCTCTCAGAATTGCCTTGCAGGGGGCTAGGTTTGGAGC
>JAFPUF010000095.1 GCA_017395545.1 Treponema sp.
CATGGTGGGGTGGATATACCCGTTCCCGTTCCGAACACGGAAGTCAAGCACCCCCGCGCCGATGATACTCCAACCCGGGGGAAAGTAGGTAGCCGCCGGCTTTTTCTTTTTTAAAATATAATCCAGCTTATAAGCGCTGGCTGTCGTCAGCTTTGCGCCGGCATTAGAATGCGGGATTAAAGCAAAAACAGCCCGCACGGACGCGGGTGAGACTGCGCGGACCCGCAAGAATTTCCTCCGGAAATTCTTGCCAGCGACAGGAGGTCGCGTTTTTTAGTCGAGTCTCGTCCGAAGCTGGCTTCGGACGCGGAAGCCGCCGCGAGAAACGCAGTTTCTCGTTTGCTTTTTAATGAGGAGTTTTTTTGATTTTACTTGTATTCGCATTAGTATTGTTAATCGCCTTATTAATAGTAGTATGTTATTACTTTATGTTTATAAGAAACTCTAAAGAAGCAAAAAGCAATGAAAATGACAATCTTAAAGATTTGCCGGCGAAAGAAATTATGGAAACCTGGGAAGTTCATAAAAAACTTAATAAGCGGGCTACCGGCGTAATTGAAGATGACTAAGAAATTATATTTCTGAAAAGTACTTGAAAAAAATAATTTGTTTATATATATTAGAAATGATGAAAATAAACTTAAAACATTTATTTTTATTATTTTTCTCATTTCTTCTGATTCTTACATCGTGTTCTGTTCCCCCTTCGCGTTTTGAGCGCTGTCTCGGAACTGTTTGTATTGTAAATCTTTTTAAAGACGGAACCGATGATAACTATGACGAAATATTTGCACGGCTAAGACAGATACATAATGAATTCAGTATCGGTAATCCAGAGTCGGATATAACACGGATAAATACAAAAGCCTTCCTTGAACCTGTTCCTGTAAGTGATGATGTTTTTTCCGTCATTGAATGTGCCCTTTTAATTTCATCCCTTTCCGAAGGTGATTTCGATATTACTGTTGAACCATTGGTTTCTCTCTGGCATATAAACACAGATTCTCCGCATGTCGCTACTCAAGAGGAAATAAATTCTCTCCTTCCACTTATTGATTATAAAAACATAGTTCTTGATCATCAAAATAAAACAGTGAGATTCTTAAAAAAAGATATGCTGATTGATTTTGGCGGAATTGCGAAAGGTTTTGCAGCAGATGAAATAATAAAAATCTGTCAGAAAAAGAAGATACGTAAGGCTGTAATAGATCTTGGTGGAAATATTTATGTCCACGGAAAAAAATCAAAAAAGGAACTATGGAATGTAGGTGTAAAAGATCCTGAATTTCCGGATTCAGTTCCGTTATTAAGGCTTTCACTTCCTGAGACATCTGTTGTGACAAGCGGAGTTTATGAAAGATTTTTTAAGGATGGCGAAAAGCGGTATCATCACATCTTATCCCCCAAAACAGGATTTCCTGCTGACAATAATCTCTATTCTGTTACGGTAATTTGTGAAAATTCAATGGTTGCAGATGCCCTTTCGACTGCTTTTTTTGTTCTTGGAAAAGAAAAAACATTAAATAAACTGCCAGATTTTAACGAAAAATTAAAGTCTGTATACAGCGACATTTCAGATATTTCTGTTATTTTTATAGAAGCTGATCAAAGAATCACACTTTCTGAGAATTTTCCTTTTGAGTGTGTTGTATTGATTCCTGACTGGGAAATTCAGCAATAGTTACAGATTTTGGAGAGAATAAGTGTTTTCTTTTGAAAAAAAATAAGATTTTTTCTGTAAAAATATATGAAAAATCTTGTTTTTGCTATATAATGTATTATACGGTTTTGGTAGTCTTTTAATGAGTTACGGTTTAGATCATATTGAATCACGACAACTTGAAGGTATTCTCACAATTCTTAATCAGTGTTGTGATTCTTTTCTTTACGAATATGATCTGACAAAAGATACTTTCTTTATTTCAAACCTTGCGCGAAATATTTTCAATTTCCCAGAAGAAAAAATGGAAAATGCAAGCAAGGAACTGATGAAAATCGTTTATTCAGAGGATCAGGCTTGTCTTCTGGCAGATTTGGATGCACTTAAAGCCGGCAAAAAAACTGAGCACAGCCTTGATTACCGCTGGAACAACAAAAACGGAAAACCAGTCTGGATTCGTTGCCGTGGTAAAATTCTTCCGAATGATAATCCTGAACATCGCGTTTTGATTGGCGAAGTTTCGCTGGTGGCCGATGAAGATAAAACTGACCTTCTTACCGGTCTTGCAACGGAGTCTCAGCTTCGTATTGATTTCGGTTCTGTATGGACAAAAAAACAGTGTGTTTCAGGCTTCATCCTTAAAATTGACATAGATAATCTTGGAGCAATAAACGAACAGTACGGAGTAATGACCGGTGATGTAATTATTTCAAAAGTCGGTGACTGTTGCCGTAAAGTCTGTTCCGGTATAGCGAAGGCATACAAATTATCGAGTGACGAGTTTATCTGTATGAATTTAACCGGAAAATCCGCTCTTGTTGCCCAGAAAATGTATGAAAACCTTCGCCGTGAAATTGCAGAGGCTGAGCATGGTCTTGGATATGATATAATTTTCACTGTATCAGGCGGAATGGTCGCATTTATGAATGACAATTCTCAGCTTGATGGTCTTATGCGAAAAGTCAATTATTCGCTTGCTTCTGCAAAAAAAAACGGTCGTAACAATTTATCCACATTCAATGCCGTTGATTATACCCAGCATTTAAAAACGCTCGATTTTCAGGAAAAAATCCGTGATTCAATCAGAAATGATTTCGCCGGTTTTGAGCTTTATTATCAGCCTGTCGTTGATGCAACGAACCTTTATCTTGATGCCGATAAAACGGTACTGAATGTAATCGGCTGTGAAGCCCTTATACGATGGACTTGTCCTGGTTACGGCATTCTCACTCCGGATGAGTTTATTCCGATTCTGGAACGCACTGGAATGATTGTTTCTGTCGGGCGATGGATTTTAAGAACTGCATTCATGCAGTGTGCAGAGTGGAATCACCTTCAGAAAGATTTCCATGTAAGCGTTAACCTTTCATATATTCAGGTTAAGAAGAGTGATGTTATCCGGGATGTTGAGACGGCTCTTCTTGTTTCTGACGTAAATCCTAAGAATGTTACGCTTGAACTTACTGAAAGCGGTTATATCGATAATGGAGATGAACTCCAGGCCCTTACTGAGGCATTTGCTAATCTTGGTGTAAATGTTGATATCGACGATTTCGGAACTGGTTATTCAAACCTCCGCTATCTTCAGTATTTAAAGGCGACAACATTAAAACTTGATTATACTTTTGTCCAGAAAGCGACTGGTGGAAACGAAGGTGACCGCAAAATCATCAAGCATATAACACAGATGGCTCATGAGCTTGGAATGCAGGTCTGTATGGAAGGTATCGAAGAAAAAAGCGATATAGAAAAACTCATCGAATATGCTCCGGACAAATTCCAGGGATTCTATTTCGGACGCCCGTGCAACAATGTAGATTTCCGTGAGCATCATCTCAGGCTTGATATCAACAAAGATATTTACAAAAAAACAAAATAAAGTTCTATGATTATTTGTCCTTCACAGTCTTTTGATATTTTTCAGATAATGAATATTGAGCGGCAGTCTTTTATTCCTGCAATTCAGGAGAAAAAACGTGTTTTTGAAAAACGGCTGAAGATTTTTCCAGAAGAGTTTCTGCTTCTTGCTGACTGTTCTGACGAAGTAATCTTAAAGAATAAAACAGCTCTGGTTTGTGGTTATTTGTGCTCTGAAAAATGGGATTCGCTCCCTGATTTCGAAAATCCGGACAAAAAGTCTGAAAAACTGATCAAAAAACAATTCTGTCTTGGGCATAACCCACTGCTGACACACAAAACTAACGGCTCAGTTCTCTATGTAAGTTCTTTTGCACTTTTAAAAGATTACCGCGGGAAGGGACTGGGTGAAAAATTCTTTATGAATTCAGTTGCAGCTCTTGTCTCCTCGCACTGTGAAATTAAAAAAGTTGTAATTCTGGTGAATGAAGAATGGAACGCTGCCCGAAAAATTTACGAAAAACTGGGCTTCCGGGAAATTTTCAGATTAAAGGAGTTTTTCCCGACAATTCAGAAGAAAGAATTTTCAGACGGAATCATTATGGAAGCTGATTCCGAAATGTTTAAGAATATTGAATTTTCTTTGGGCGAGCAGGCGATAAAAATCTAAAAAAAACTTAGTAATATTTTTATTCAAACCACATCTGGGCGAAATTGTAGAACTGAACAGGATATGTCTCGTATCCGTGAAGATCCTTTCGCAGAAGAACCGTATTGTTTGGGTCTGCAATGAAAACTGCAGGTGCTGACCTTGTGAGAATTTCCTGACAGTATTTGTAGTATTTGATTCGTTTTGACAGATCAGTCTCAAGTTCGGCCTTTTCAAATGTTTCGTCAAAGGCTGCGCTGTTAAAGCGTGTGAAATTGCGGTTGTAAGTTGAGCAGTATCTTTTCAATACTTCACCCGGCTCCAGTTTGCCTCCGAAAGCGATTACCGTGGCCTGATAGTCGAATTTTGAATAAACCTTGTCGAGCCATGTGTTCCAGTCAACGAGTTTAATTTTTGTGCGGATTCCGATTTCCTCAAGTTGTTTTGCGATGATGTTTGCCGTATCAACATGGATATGATAGTTCTCAGGAACCGTGATTTCTAAATCAAAGCCATTGCTGTATCCGGCTGCTGTCAGAAGAGCTTTAGCCTGAGGAATATTCTTTTTATAGACATCTGAAAGGCGGTTGTTATAATATTCTCCCAGAATCGGGGAAAAGTTACTGTAGAGTTTAGTTCCGAAGCCGCCCATCGCACCGTCGATAATTTCATCCCTGTCGATTGCCATTGAAACTGCCTGCCGTACGACCGGATTGTCGAAAGGTTTTATTGAATTATTAAGACCGAGAATCTGAACCATATTCTGAGGAGCAGTGTACAAAAAGAATTTTTTTTCGAGGGATTTTGCCTTATCTGCCGAAAGCATCTGGCCGACGTCAAGTTTTTTGTTCTGTAATGCTGTGAGAATTTCTGTTTCGTCGGAGATGATGTAAATTTCGATTCTTGGGATTTTTGGTGCGAATTCATGGTTCCAGTAGTCGTTGTTTTTTTCAAGTACGACTTTATCCTGCGGCTTATATTCCACAAACTTGTATGCGCCTGTCCCAATCGGATGGGAAGAATGATTTTCATAATTCACAGGAAGTACAGGGCAGGTGTTCAGTGCCAGAAAATCTCCCAGAGGGGCTTTTGTTTTGATGACAAATGTTTTTTCGTTCGGAGCGGAAATAGTCTCTATTTCGCGTGCAAAGCGGCTGTTTTTGGGAGTGCAGCCGTTTAAGCCCGCAAGGTTTTCGTATGTGTAGACGCAGTCTGCGCTGGTAAAGGCCGCGCCGTTGTGAAACCTTACATTATTGCGAAGATGAAAAGTGTAGGTTACTTTGTCGTCTGAAATTTCGTAAGATTCGCAGAGAGCAGGATGAATTTTCCCACGTTCGTCAAATGAAAGAAGACCGTCAAAAATATTCAGGTAGATTGCAGCCGTATCTGCCGCAACGGATTCAAATGGAGAGAATGAGTCTGGTTCAGAGGAAACGTTTATTCTCAGTACTTCTTTGGAAGACCCGATATTGCATGCTGAAAGAATTAAAAAAAATGGCAGGATGAGTGCAAAAAATGACGTTTTTTTCATGCTTGAAATAATACCATTTAAGAAAAATTTTAACAATGCGCAGGATTCTAAGAGGACTCTTATTTTATTTCCGGGAAAAAGCAAAGCCTTCTGACTTTGAAAGTTCTTTGCTTGTATCAGAACCTGAAATCTTATACAATCATTAGTTATGAACGCAATTATTACAGTCGTTGGAAGCGACAAAGTAGGAATCATTGCAGAGGTGAGCGCGCTTCTTGCAAAACAGAAAATCAACATTGCTGACATAACTCAGACAATTCTTTCGGGCAATTTCGTTATGATGATGATGGTTTCTCTTGACGGGGCTTTAGTCACAATCGATGAACTGCGCACAATTCTGACAAAAGCCGGCGAGCAGATGGGCGTCGAAATCAACGTAATGGCCGAAAAAGTCTTTTCTTCGATGAACCGGATATAATTCTTAATATTTAATGCATAATTATAAATTCAGTTTAAATTCAGGTGAAACTTATGAATAAATTAATTTTTCTTTTTGGTATATTTATTGCTTCTTCAATTGCTTTTGCATCTCCTTCTAAAATTTCTGTCAGAACTTCAGAAAAACCTGTTACTAACGGCTGGGCTGACACAGGCTCTCTTTCATATTCTTCTGAAAATATAATAATTATTAACGATGCGACTTTCTCTTCTGCAGGCCGAAAACTCAATGCTTTTAAAAATGCGGTCGCTTCAGGCTCTGTTACGAGCTCAACCGTAAATGATAAGCCGGCCCTGATTATTCTGAGCGGAACCGTTGATTTGAGCGGCGGAAAAGTTTCTGATTCTGACCACTCATATTTCGATGAATTCGATTCTGTTTCACATGCCAGAAAACACGGGGACTTTATGTACGATATCGGCTCCAATAAAACTATTATCGGAGTGAACAACGCAAAAGTCGCTTTCGGCGGTCTCAGAATCCGTGCTAAAGAAGATTTCAAGGCAAGAAACATCATAATCCGTAACATTAATTTCTGGGATGCGCATGGTTCTACTGAATATGACACAAAAGTCGAAAAGTATATGGACAAAAAAGCTAGTGCAGACCAGCTCGTTATCGAAGGCTCTGAGGATAAATCTACAAAAGCAAGCTATCTTTACATTCCTGAGGATATCTGGATTGACCACTGCACTTTTTCTGACGGAACCTGTGTAGATCTTGATAGAAATTTTAATCATGACGGCGCACTCGACATCAAATGCGGAAAAAACATCACGGTTTCATTCTGTGAATTTACAAACCACGACAAAGTTTCTCTCATCGGGTCGAGTGATAAGTTTACAAAACCGGAAGAGCGCGAAGTAACTTTCCATGACAACTACTATCACGGATGCGTTCAGCGAATGCCGCGCACACGAGCCGGTTATTTCCATCTTTACAACAATGTTTTCGATAACATCGGAACAAAAAATAACAGCGGAGCAAGCCTTGGGCCTGGCGTTGGTGCTCAGTTTATCGTTGAGAACAACTTTTTTGGAAAGCATGCGGGTAAAATTCTCAGGGCGAGCGACCGATCTAAATCTTCGGAAGCGACTTTCTACAAAATCTATGCCGCCGGAAACAAACCGGAACTGGGAGCGGGAAACACCGAAGGTTTCACTTCTCATAAAGTCACAGAAAAGCCCTGGAGTCCTCTGTATCAGTACAGCCTCAAAACTGCGGATGAAACAAAAAATTCTGTAGTAAACGAAGCGGGCAGCGGGGCTGCGGTCGAGATTGACGGAGCAGAATATTGATGACTGACGAAAGAAAGCGAAGTCACGTACACAGAAAAGAATCTTCTCAGAGAAAAAAAACTTCCTCAATCAGGCGGGAAATGTTCAGTGAAGAGCCAATCCCGGAGGAAAGCAGAAAAATAATCGCTGATTTTGACAAAATTGTCGCAGATGTCCGTGGTTTGAGCGGAAAGCAGAAGATTGCGCTTTTCGGCCTTATCAAAAATCTCTCGCACCAGCTTACAGACGACCGTAACAGCCGCCGTCTCGGGTATATGAACGAAGCGGGATATTTAAGCGCGTACATCAATTATTTTATGTGGTGGAATCTTGTGAGACTCACGCGCCTTTTTGCAAATCTTCCGAAAACAGCTTTTGAATCTCTCGAAAAGAACGATAATCCAGTCGCAATTGATGTCGGAAGCGGTACACTTACTGTCGTGACTGCCCTCTGGCTTGCCCGTCCGGAACTTCGTGCAAAGAAAATTACCTGGTACTGCCTGGATTTGAGTCAGACCGCTTTGAGTGCCGGCGAGGAGCTCTATCTTTCGATTTCGGCGAGAACAATCAGAAAGGAGACTGGGGAAGTCTCCCGGGAAAGCGCTCCCGAAATCCTTCCCTGGAAAATTATCCGCGTGAAGGGCGCTTTCGGCACAAAAATCAAAGAAAAGGCGGATTTTATTACCTGCGGAAATGTCTTTAATGAGATTCTTCAGAGAAACGAAATGCCGACTGATTTTCTGGCAAAAAAATACACTGGAGAACTGCTTTCGTATCTGAAAGACGAAAAATCCGGCGTTTTCCTTGTTGAGCCTGGAGACCCGCACTCAGCCCGTTTTATTTCCCTTATGCGTGATGCCCTTATCAGGCAGAATTATTCTCCGGTTGCTCCGTGTCCTCATGCGGAAGAATGTCCTATGGCAGGGCGAACCCACGGAAGAACGACCAACGCTTACGGAAAAAATGCGAAGTGGTGCAATTTTGCTTTCGATACTGAAACCGCTCCGAAAAATCTTCTGAAACTTTCCGAAAAAGCGGGACTCCCGAAAGAGCGGGCTGGCCTTAGTTTTGTGACGGCGAAGAAAATTTCGGAGAAAGATTCTCAAAATACTGTATCATCCGGAAAAAAATCAGCTGGAGCGGACGAAAAGACATTCATCCGCATTGCCTCAGATTTTATCAGACTTCCAGAGCTTCGTAAGTCCGGGTATTATGCCTGCAGCAGATTCGGGCTTCTTCTTGCAGTTGATGAAAGCCATGTTCAGCCGAAAAACGGCGAGCTTCTTGAGATAAAAACACCAGAAGAATTGTCAGAAAGAGACAAAAAATCCGGTGCGCTGATTGTAAGAATATAAGGAACAGCCTGAAAAAGTTGCGGAGTCCTCAAAACCGTTATATAGTTCTTTTATGAACAATTTTACATTTTATTCACCGACAAAAATTATTTTTGGAAAAGGCACTGAAAACCAGACAGGTGCTCTTGTCGCCTCTCAGAACTGTAAAAAAGTCCTGCTTCATTATGGAAGCGGAAGCGTTAAAAAGACCGGGCTTTTGAGCCGCATAGAAAAATCTCTGGATGAGGCTGAAGTTTCTTATGTCGAGCTTGGCGGTGTTGTGCCGAATCCGCGTCTTTCTCTCGTCCGTGAAGGAATTGCCCTTTGTAAAAAAGAAGGAGTGGATTTTATTCTGGCTGTGGGTGGCGGGTCTGTAATTGACAGCGCAAAAGCGATTGGTTACGGATGTGCGAACGATTTTGATGTCTGGGATATTTTTGAAAAGAAGAATTCCCCGAAAGCATGCCTTCCGATAGGTGTAGTGCTTACGATAGCGGCGAGCGGAAGTGAGATGAGTAACAGCGCTGTCATTACGAATGAGGACGGCTGGAAAAAGCGCGGCTCTAATTCTGACACCTGCAGACCTCGTTTTGCGGTTATGAACCCGGAACTCACTATGACACTACCGTACTATCAGACGATGTGCGGTTCAACGGATATTCTCATGCACACGATGGAGCGTTATTTCACAAGCAAGGGAAACATGCAGATTACTGACGGAATCGCTGAAAGCCTTATGCGCACTGTGATTTCGAATACACGAATACTTCTTAAAAATCCTGATGATTATGATGCCCGCGCTGAGATTATGTGGGCGGGAAGCCTGAGTCACAATGACCTGACTGGTCTTGGAAACGGCGGAAACGATTTTGCGACACACCGGCTTGAGCACGAACTCGGCGGTATGTTTGATGTCGCTCACGGGGCAGGGCTTGCCGCACTCTGGGGAACATGGGCAAGGTATGTTTATAAAGACTGTCTTCCACGCTTTAAGAAGTTTGCTCTTGAAGTCTGGGGTGTTGAAAACACGGGCTCAGACGAAGAAATTGCGCTCAAAGGAATCGAAGCGATGGAAAACTTTTACCGTGAGATAAAAATGCCGGTGAATCTTCGGGAACTCGGAATCAATCCGACAGACGAGCAGATTACGGAGCTTGCCAGAAAATGTGCTGTCGCGACGGGCGGAAAAGTTGGAAGCGCGAAAGTCCTCTACGAAGAGGATATGCGTAAAATTTTCGAAGGCGCAAGGTAACAGGCATAAAAAAAGGCTGTCCGTAAATGAAGCGTTAAGTGCACTTCAGAAAACGGACAGCCTTTTGCATTTTAAAATCAGATTTTAGAATGCAAAAGTAACACCCAAGCGTGGCTTGACGATTACGCCAGCCATAGTGTAGCTGTCAGTAGTATCAGAACTAAGAGTTGGCGGGTAGAATGTACCTGCTGCGTAGAGAAGGGGGAGGTCTGCGAAGATTCCTACATGGTCAGCGAATTTGAATGTGAAAGTAACTTCAGGTCCGATATAGAAGAGAATTCCAAGGCCATCGTCAATAGCTGAATTTTCAGGGTCTACTGTGAAAAGGTCGAGGCCGAATGAACCCAAAACAGAAAGAGTGAATCTGTCGTCGTGAATGACTGAGCCTCCGAAACCAAATCCGAAAGCAAAGTTTGAACCTGAATAATCTTTAGAAAAGTCATCTGAAGTTGTGCTGATATAACCTGAGTCAAAGCCGACTTTAAATGTAAAGCCGGATCTTGCGATGTGTGTGTAGTCGAAAGCGAAGTCACAGCCTGCGACAGAGCAGTCTAAATCCTTGAGCGGGTATTCAATGGTGAGACTCTGAACTGGAATTGCCAGACCGAGGTGAATCTGATTTTCTGCAAAAGCTGCTGTTACTGAGAGAACTGCAGCGGCTGCAAGTGCTAAAAGTTTTTTCATAAGAAAAATCTCCTTAATAATAAGATATTTCTTAATTATGGCAGAAAGAAAGGAAACTGTCAAAAGGTTTGGGGACGATTAAAACCGGCATTTCCCTATATAAAAAACTTTGCTTTAAAGATATAATACCCCCCTGGAAAAATATGGATTATTCAAACCCTTTAATCGTTCAGAGTGACAGAACCCTTCTTCTCGATGTGCACGCTCCCAGAGCAAACGAGTGCCGTAATGCGCTGATTCCCTTTGCGGAGCTTGAGCGTTCTCCTGAGCATCTTCACACATACCGACTCACGCCACTTTCTTTGTGGAACGCAAACGCCGCAGGTTTTTCTCCTGACGATGCAGTAAAAGTTTTGCATGATTTTGCCCGCTACGATGTTCC
>JAFPUF010000096.1 GCA_017395545.1 Treponema sp.
CTTACCGATTGTGAAGTCGTTCGGCTTCTGTGGCTTGAAGTAGTCGAGAGTCATACCAATCATTACGTCTTCGATGACATCAACTTCGTGGAGGAAGTCGTTTCGGTATGGAGCCGGCTTAACTGTGAATTCAACATCAGTCTTGTTTGCGGCGCAGTATTTTGCTGTTTTTTCGGTTGTCGGAATGTCTTTTGACTCAACATCATTATCCATCCTGCTGAGTGCGTCGAGAACCTGCTCTTTTGTGAGGTCACTTCCAAGTTTTTTATTGATTGCTGCAAGCGTTGCCTTTGCTTCTTTCTGGAAGTAGAAAGGAACTGTGATTTCTTTGCCAAAGCCTGTTTCATAAGGATGAACGACTTTTACCGGCAAAATTTCGTAGCCTGCATCGTGGAAGTCACAAGCAACAATATTTGCAGCGAGAATCAAATTCTCCATGTTGTCGCCTGTAAGCTCAACCATCAGGTCCTTGTCGCCAACCTGAACGGCTCCCAAAGTCGCAGAGTTGATGATTGGTGCCATAGAAAGAACTTCGTCTTTGTCATCGGTGAGGAGCGGAAATTTTTTGAGGCCTTCGAGAATCCAGCCAAAATCCTTTCCTTTTGGATGGTCTGTAAGAATCTGACGGCAAGTCATTGGTGCATCGCAGGCGAGCGGAACAAATGAAGTTTTGTCCGGATCAACAGCCTTGTAATGGCATGGCCACTTAATCTGGCTCATGCGGTAAACGCCCATAGAAATTGACTTTCGTTTGCGTCCGAAGTTCCAGCAGAGTTTTTCCTGAGTCTGAATGATGTCTTTGAGCATCGGGTCGTCGATAGGTTTACCCGAAATCACGAAGCTTACCATGAACGGTCGGACATCTTTAAGATCTTTTTCTACAGTGATTGTGCGGTTACCGCAGTCTTTAACTGCTCCGGCCTTTGAGAAGAATTTTGAGTAGTCAGAGCGTTTTGCGCCCTCATGCAGACGGAGCTGACGGGTAACGCCACCGGTTGACCACAAATCAGGGCGGTTTGTATCGTTAAGCTCGATTTTGATAACACGCTCGTCCTCACTCTGGCTCATATCCGGCTTTTCATCAAGCTCGGCTTTACCGCAGGTGAGTTTTCTCTCAAGCGTGTCGTAATCGTATTTTTTTCCAAGAAGATTAAAAAAGAGTTTTTCGTTTACTTCAATTTTTGGCATGATTTTCCTCGAAAATTATTCAATAGATTTTTCATTGTATAGAAAAAATAATTTATTCTCAACTACTAAAAAATTGCGCTTATAACACAAATTTATAAATTTTTGTTGCCGAAAATCACTTTTTTTCTCATTACCTGTATTGAAAAATGAATAAAAACTTCTTTTTCGGATTTATAAACAAAAAATTCTCCCTCTTTCTGAGTGTCAGTTCCGTAATTCAGAATATAATCTCGCTCTTTATGGGCGGAGAAAAATGCCTTTGCTGTTCCCGCTTCACCCTGCGAATCCCGCTCTGCAAAAAATGCCTTCCAAAACTGGAATCTCCGGCATTTCAGGAAACATGCTCTGTCTGCGGACGCGAACTCATCAGTGAAATCGGAATCTGCTCTTTCTGCAGGGAAAATTCCGTCTTAAAAAGCGTCACAAAATCTTTTTCTCTTCACGGCTATCAGCTATGGAAAAAATCACTTCTGTTCGCCTGGAAACTTGAAGACAAAAGAAATCTGTCGCCTTATTTTGCCGCGATTATTTACCGCAAACTGCACTCCCTCGAAAATGAACTTGGATTTTCCCTCCCTGTTGTGCCTGTTCCTCCGCGGCAAGGTAAAATCCGTGAAAAAGGCTGGGATCAAATCGATGAGCTTTGTTTTTACCTCAAAAAGGGCTGGGGAGTAAAAATTCTGCCTTTGCTCGAACGACTTTCAAAAACCCAGCAGAAAAAACTCGATATGGCTCAGCGCCTGGAAAGAATTTCATCATCTTACCGCCTGAAACGTCAGAAAAAATTACAGAAAATCGCGCGCGCCCCTCCGAAAGCAGTCGTTCTTATCGATGACGTTCTGACGACCGGTTCCACAATCGAGGCGTGCGCTTCAGAGCTAAAATCTTTCGGCATTGAGCAGGTTTATTCGCTGACGCTTTTCATAGTAGATTAAGAATTCGTTTGCTTTTTGCAAAAACTCTCGATATAATATAAGAACTATAAATTTTTTAACGAGGTCTAATAGGTTATGGAAGAAGAGATTAAAGGATATACAATGCAAGAGGCTATTGCCGAAGCGCGAAGATGTTTGAACTGTCCTAAACCGATGTGCCGTACTGGCTGTCCAATCGAAAACGACATTCCTGCATTCAACCACGCTGTTTCTCTGGGAAATTTCGGTGAGGCTGCCAGCATTATCGCACAGCGAAGCAATCTTCCAGCAATCTGTGGCCGCGTTTGTCCGCACGAAAATCAGTGTGAAGGTCATTGTGTTCTTTCACGCGCTGGAAAAGGCATCAAAATCGGCATGATTGAGCGTTTCGTCGCTGATTTCGACAACGAATTAAATCTTAACCGCGAAAAAAAGATTGAAAAAATCGGCGGAAAAGTTGCTGTAATCGGTTCAGGTCCTGCTGGTCTTACTGTCGCAGGCGATTTGGCTCGAAAAGGCTACGAAGTTGTAGTCTACGAGGGCGAAAATGAACCGGGCGGCGTTCTTCTCTACGGAATTCCGGAATTCCGTCTTCCAAAAGATGTAGTCCGAAATACAACCAAAAAAATCGCAGATCTGGGCGTTCAGTTCGTTACAAACACAATGGTCGGAGTTGATTTAACTCTTGATGACCTTTTCAAAAACGGCTTTGACGCAGTTTTCATCGGAACGGGAACAGCCCTCTCAAAAGATCTCGATATTCCAGGCAAAGAACTCAAAGGAATCATCCAGTCAAATTACCTTCTCCGAATGGTACGCCTGTATCAGGACGGCAATGTCGATAAGAGCGAAGTCCCTGTCGAAGAAGGAGACGAAGTAATCGTTATCGGTGCCGGAAACGTCGCAATGGACGCCTGCCGCACTGCAATCCGAATGAAGGCAAAAAAAGTAACCGTTGCATATCGAAAAACATCAGAATTTATGAAGGCTGCAAAAGCCGAGTACGACGGCGCTATTTCTGACGGAATCGACTTCAAATGGGAGCATGCTCCTCTTGAATACGTCGGAAAAGACGGAGTTGTCACAGGTCTTAAATGCCAGACTCCGAACGGCGAAGTTATCCTGCCTGCAAACAAAATCCTTATCGCCATCGGTTCACGCCCGGCAGCGCGAATCATCAGCACAACTGAGGGAATCGATGCGGACGAGGGCGGATTCGTCATCACAAAACAAAAACCATACGGCATGACAACAAAACGCGGAGTTTTTGCTGGCGGTGACGTAGTTCATAAACCTGCAACTGTAGTTCTCGCAATGCGTGAGGCTAAAAAAGTTGCGGTCGGTATTTCAGAATTCCTTGAAGCTAAGAAACTGTTGGGAGAGTAGGAGGAAATATGGCAGAAAATACTCAGATTCAGTTAGTTACATTCCAGCTTGGTGGAGAAATCTATGGTGTAGACATCATGGATGTAAAGGAAATCGTAAAAGTTACGAAAGTACGACCAATCCCTAACGCTCCATTCTATGTCGAAGGAATTTTTAACCTCCGAAGCGAGATTATCCCTGTAATCAACCTGCACAAACGCTTTCAGATTCAGAAACTCGCTGTCGCAGAGGGTGACGAAGAATTAGAAGGCGGATTCATTATCTTAAATATCGAAAACAACCGCATCGGCATTATCATTGACCGAATTGCGCGGGTTGTTGCAATTGATACCGCAGACATCAAGGATCCGCCACAGATGATTAGTGGAATCGGTACTGAATACATTCATGGTGTTATCCGTCAGGACGAGAAATATCTCATCATGCTCGATATGCGCCGTCTGTTCAATGCCAAAGAGCTTCAAAAAATTGTCAATCCTGGTGAAGCCAGCGAAAATGAAGAGTAAGGGCCAAGATGATTCAGACCTTTAGTTCTACTATTCGCCGAAAAGAAATGGATGCAGTTTTAACTTGCATGGTCGACGAAAAGCTTGGACCTGGCGAGTTAAATGCAAAATTAATTCAAACAGTTAAAGAAGTTACAGGTTGTGACGGGGCTGTCGCATTCCGAAGCCCTGCCATAGCTTTTTCCTATGTGGCAAAAGCCCTGGATCTGGAAGCTGGCACTCAGATTATGATTTCTGCCCTTGCTCCAGCCTGGCAATACACGGCCATCAAAAATCTTGGATTTACACCGCTTGTTCTCGACGTTCACGACGAAAACGGCCTGGTTACAGCCGAAGAAGTTCACGAGGGAGCAAAAAAAGGCGGCAGACTTCTTATCCTTCATGAATCAATGGGAATTTTACCGGATATCAATAAAATTCTTGAAATTGGTATTCCCGTTATCGAAGATATTTCACAGTCATTCGGAGCTGTTTTTCCTGAATCTGCAGCGGGCGACGAAGAAAGTGCTCCGGCTCAACAGAATGCACCAAAAGACCTGCTTCCAAAAAAAGCGGGTATGGCCGGTCTTTTCTCAATTCTCGGACTCGAAGCAAACGATACAGTTACCGCCGGCTGCGGTGCTGTTCTGATTGCCCCAAAAAGGCGTGAATGGATCGTGCTTAAGAGACACACAGACGCTGCCCCTGACACGGACATTCTTCCAGACATGAACAGTGCGCTGGGCTTCATCCAGATGAAAGAATTTGCCCGCAATGAAGAAATTCGAAAGTCTCTTTATGCGATTTTCCAGAAATCACTTGCGAGCGGAAAAAACCGCACATTCATCCGCGAACCTGGAGAAAACTCAACAATCTGGTCTTTCCCGGTTGTTCTTAACGGAAGTTTCAAGGATGTAAAACAATATTCTTCACGAAAGGAAATTGAGATTCGTCTTGCCTACGATAAGTCCGTAATCTCAGTACTTAGCGAAGAAGAACAGGCAAAACTTATTCATGCAAAGGGACTTTATCTTCGTACCGTGCTTTTCCCGCTTTATCCAAGATTAGGTTCGGAATCAGCCACTAAAATTGCGAAAGTTTTAGGAACATTGCCGTAATTTATGAAAATAAAAAAGTCACTTATCGTAGTGAACAGTTTTAAGGAAGAATCGAAAAGTCTCGGTGCAGAAATCCAGGTCTATCTCAGAAAACTTGGACTTCAGGCTGATATTTTTGTATTCAACGGCTTTTCCGAGCAGTATCCTTTTTACGGTTACGATTTTGTGATAACAATGGGCGGTGACGGCACAGTTCTGTTTGCTGCCCGCGGCTGTGCCCCGCTTGGAATTCCAATTTTTCCGATTAATTTCGGTTCATTCGGATTCATTGCAAGCGTCCAGCGAAACGAATGGAAAAAAGAGCTTGAAGATTTTCTGGCCGGAAAAGCAGTCATTGACGAACGAAGCATGCTTGGAGCAGATCTAGTCCGTGGTGGCCAGAGAAGATTAAGCGCAACAGGCCTGAATGATATCGTAATCTGCGGAAAAACTGCAGCCCACACAATTTCTTTCAATGTTATTTACGACAAAGTTCCATTGGGAGAAATCAAGGCAGACGGAATAATAATTTCGACAGCAACAGGCTCAACGGCTTATTCTGCGAGCGCCGGCGGCCCTATCATTGACCCGGGGCTGGATGCAATGGTTCTTACTTTAATGAACGCATTCTCTCTCTCGAGCCGTCCTATAGTCTTAAGTCCTGAAGGAATTCTTGAAATTGAAATTCTGCCTTCAAGAATCAGTGATGTCGTAATCAGCGTTGACGGTCAGATTCCGGTTGATTTACATGTCGGTGACATAATCAGAATCAAACAAATCGAAGCAAAAGCAAAATTAATCGGCTGTACAAAAGAAAAATTTTATAATGCGCTTCGTTCAAAACTAAACTGGTCGGGAGGGCCGCAACATGCTTGAAGATTTAACAATTAAAGATTTTGCACTCATCGATTCAGCGAATGTTGAATTCGGCTCTGGATTTACCGTACTTTCCGGTGAAACGGGCGCAGGAAAATCACTTCTGATTGGTGCGCTCACTTTTCTGCTTGGCGGAAAAGCAGGTGTCGAGCAAATCCGGCAGGGAGCACATGAATCCGTAGTCTCAGGAACTTTTTATCTTGGCCAATCCCCGTCAACAATACGCGACTTAGGTGAAGATGATGAACCTCTCAACGCATTTGAATGGCTCAATCTTCACGGAATCGAATCTGAAGACAACCGGGTTCTCCTTCGGCGAGTAATCCGTGAGAACGGAAAATCTGGCGCATGGATTGGAAGCACGCCGGTCACACGGGCTGATTTAGCCGAATTCAGTTCATTTTTAATTGATATTCATGGTCAGCACGAGCATCAGTCACTCATGAAAGTCACTGAACATCGTAAATTCCTTGATTCTTACGCCGGACTTACGGAGCGTGTTTCCGATTTCACTTCACTTTATTCTGAACTCGTATCAAAACGAAAAATTCTTGACGCACTCAACACCGACGACCGTGACCGCACTCAGAGAATCGACCTTTTGAACTTCGCCGTCAAAGAAATCACCGAGGCAAAACTTAAACCGAACGAAGATGTTGAGCTTGACGATGAAGAAACAAAACTTTCTTCTTTCGAAAAACTTTATTCTGATGTCGAACAGCTTAACGAAGGACTTTCAGGAAGCGGTGAAACGTCTTCCGTTGTTTCAATTCTTAAAAAACTTCGTTCTGTCGCAGATTCAGCCGCTTCTTCAGACAAATCACTTCAAAAACTCAGTGAGCGGCTCGACAGCGCATTTTACGAAATCTCCGACATCGCAGACGAATATAAATCTTACGCAGGCTCTCTTGTCTTTGACCCGCAGCGTCTCGCAGATGTTCAGGAGCGCCAGACTTTAATCTACAACCTCAAAAAGAAATACGCTTCTTCTGTTTCAGCTCCGCTTTCAGAAGTTACAGCATATCTTGAAAATGCACAGAAAACTCTGGATGAACTCGACAATTCGAGCGATAAAAAAGAAAAACTCGAAAAAGAAATAAACGAGCTTGGGAAAAAAGTCTATCTTGAGGCAAAGGCCATTTCTTCTGCACGAAAAGAAGCAGCCGCAAAAATGGCTTCGGGAGTTGTAAAAGTTCTGTCCGCACTCGGAATGAACGGTACCCGCTTCTCAGTAAACGTTGCTGAAAAACAGGGAAACGAAATCACCCAGAAATGCGGTCCTTACGGAATAGACGATATCGAATTCTTAATCAGTGCAAACCCTGGTCAGCCGCTCGCACCTCTTGCAAAAATCGCTTCAGGCGGTGAACTCAGCCGTGTAATGCTTTCTCTTAAAACGATTTTGTGCGAATCCGACACAACAGGTGAATCAACCGTCGGAACGATGATTTTCGACGAAATTGATACTGGAATCGGCGGTGAAGTTGCGGTCTCAATAGGCAGTCATCTCAAAGGTCTGGCAAAAAATCGTCAGGTTTTGTGTATCACACATCTTGCAAGTATCGCAGTTTATGCCGATAATCAAATTAAGATAGAAAAAGCAGTTTCCGACGGAAAAACGAGCACACATGTTCACGAAATTCTGGGCGAAGAGCGGGTTTCCGAAATTGCAAGAATGCTTTCCGGAGACGCTGACAGTTCACAGTCTCTGGATCACGCCAGAATGATGTTGTCTAAGTTTGGGGGGTAAACTATGGCAAAAGTTTTGAATGAAAATCGCGAACTTTGCGAACTCAAGTGCGAGCCTTACAAAAAAATGATAAATGAAGCAAACGAGCGTGAAAAACAGTCTCTTGCTTCAATCGAAAAAAATCCGGCAGGCGCGGAGTACAAAAAACTCGATCTCTGCACTGAAATGATTGGAATCGCAACTTATTACATCACAATCAACAATCTTACTGTCGAATTTGTAAACACCAAAGACAATGATGCTCTGAATAATGCACGAAAAACTATTTATAAGGCAATAATTTATCTCGAAGAAGTTGTTTCAGCCACAGTTGATGCAGTTCAAACCGATATGGAAGAAAAACTTGCTAAAATTCAGCAGGCTTCTGTCGAAAAAAGATTTTATCTTATCCGCAAATTAGGTCTTGTTATTGATCTCCTTATCGAAGCATTCGGCGACAATTCAAAATGGAAAGAATCTTTTGTCGAACTGAACGGACGTTTTGCGACCGTAGCAAAAAACCTTCTCGATTTAAAATCTGCAATCAAAGACAGTTACGATCATAATTCTCCAAATCACGAAACTTCAATCCTTTACATAAGGCTTATCCGACGGCTTTATGACACATCTGCAACTGCTTACCGGGACAGATACGAACTTACAACCCATCGTATTGATGACATGCGTCTCGCCATTCAGTTCCTGTCAGGCGCAAGAAGAATCGCAATCGCTCTGGGTGAATCAGAAGAAGCTGAAGAAATCAAAAAGAAGGGCGGCGTCTGGAAGCAGAAAGTTGAAGCCGACCAAAAAAAAGGAATCGCAAGATAATGCTCAGCAAAAAATTCATTCTCAAAATCTTTGAAGGTTTTTCCATCCAGCGATGGAATGACCTTGTACGCCCGTTCGACCTCGTTGAAATGGACAAAGCTGCCGAAAAAATGGCATGCGCTTACATCATCGGAAAATACGAAGAATCAGCCGGCAATGTAATCGACTGGGAACAGATGATTTATGCAGCTCTTTTTGACCTTCTCAAAAAAATTACGCTCTGTGACATAAAATCACCGGTTCAGCAGATGATTCGCAAAAATTATCCGGAAGAATATAAAAGACTGAACGAATGGGTCTACTCAAAATACGAAAATATTATCGAAGATAAAGAATTACTCGAAAAATTCAAAAATTACCTCACAGCTGAATCAGATTTAGAAAGAAACGAAAACCTTACCGAACGGGTTCTCGAAGCAGCACACAAATTCTCTTCTTTGCGTGAACTTGAGATGATTTCTCCGGTAAACGAAAAAGAACGTACTCAGACAATTCATAAAGAACTCAGCGAAAACCTCAAAAACTACACTGATTTAAAAGGCCTGAAAATGCTTATGAACAGGGAGAAACCTTTTAAATTCGTAATGAAAATCGAGCAGCTCCGTTTTCAGACAAGATGGAACCAGACCCCAAGGATTCCTCAGACAAGCGTTCTCGGGCATTGTTTTTTCGTTGCGGTCACAACGCTTCTCCTTCTTCGTGATACCGGAAAAAACCCTTGTAAAAAACGGCTTTACAATGATTTTTTCTGCGCGCTGTTCCATGATTTGCCGGAAAGCGTCACCCGTGACATAATATCGCCGGTAAAGCAGGCTACGAACGAACTTCCAGGAGTTGTCAAAAAGATTGAAGATGAAATCGTTCATCAGGAACTCGTTCCGCTGATGGATTCTTCATATGTTGATGAAATTCTGTATTTCACGAATGATGAATTTGAGAACCGCATTCTGATAAGCGAGCTTGACGGAAAAAAATCAGCCCAAGAAACGACCTGGGAAGACTTGTGCGACAACTACAATTCTAACAATTACTCGCCTGTGGACGGAAAACTTGTTCGTCTTGCTGATCATTTGAGTGCCTTTATCGAAGCAGACAGCTCTATCAAGCACGGAACGACAAGTAAACAGCTTACAACAGGAAGGGACAATATTTTAAAAAGCTATTCTTCCGGAAAAGAAATCAACGGCATAAATGCTATGACTCTTTTCTGGTCAATTATGGAAGAATAAGAAGTTCTGGCTAAATGATTCCGCCGTTCACACCGATTACCTGACGGGTGATGTAAGCGGCAGACTCACTCAGCAAAAATACCGCCAGGGATGCAACTTCTTCCGGCTTTCCTGCTCTTCCCATTGGAATTGTCGGAAGAATATGCTCGACAGGCGCATCTTTTATCATTTCTGTTTCGATGAACCCTGGTGCAATGCAGTTTACTGTGATTTTTCGGCTGGCAAGTTCAACGGCGAGCGCTTTCGTAGCTCCGATGATTCCCGCTTTGCTTGCAGAATAATTTACCTGACCACGGTTTCCGATAACTCCGGAAACACTCGAAATCGTAACGATTCGTCCCTTTTTCTTCCTGCACAACGGCATTACAAGAGGTTTTAGAACATTGTAAAAACCGTCAAGATTTGTGTGAATTACATCATCCCAGTTTTCATCGCTGAGCGCGGGAAAAGCATTGTCCCGGCAGATTCCTGCGTTAAGAATGATTCCCCAGAAAGCACCGTTTTCTTCTGTCCATTTTTCAAGTTTAGAACGGCAGTCTTCCCGGTCAGAAATATTAAACTGCAGAAGTGAACAGATTCCGCCCGCTTCTTCGATTTCTTTTTTTAGAAGGTCTACTTTTTCTTTTCCGTGATTGTAATGTGCAACAATTTCATAGCCTTCTTTTGCACATGCCAGAGCGATGGCCCGTCCGATTCCGCCGGATGCTCCAGTTACTAAAACTTTTTTTTCATTGTTTTCATTTGTCATTTTCTGCCACCATTGCTGTTATTTTACCTTCTCCGCTGAACTTATCATCGATATAAATTTCGGCTTTGACCGAGTATACATTTTCCACCTGGCTGTCCCTGAATGTACGGACTTTTACTTTTTCGCCGCTTTTTATAATGTCAAAGTCAAAATGCAGGTTCGAAACGCTCAAAATAAATCCCATTTTTGGGGTTGCTGCACTTTCGCGGGCAATCAGACCCGTAAGTGCGGCAATAGTCTGAGCGACAATCTCAAAACAGGCATAATTTGGCGCTCCGCCCGCATTTTTGTCGTAAAACATAAAATCCGGAGTTATTTCTGTTTCGCTTTCGATAGTCCATTCAGCAGGATTTGCATTTGTAATTCTGCCTATGATAAACATTTTTCCTTTGTGCGGGAGAATTTTTGAAAGTTCTTCGTGTTCGATAATCATTTTTATACAGCACTTCCCTAAAGTTTCATAAGGCAGTTATGTTCAAGATCAATAATCCGCTGATTTCTGGAGCCCCTGAAGTTGAGGGTTAAATCACGCTCACTTTCGATATACGGCCCGTCAATCAGAACATTGATGCACGCAAGCATACGGTTGGTAAAAGGTGTATGTTTTCTTCCGTCAGCAGGAAGCAAATCTTTATCATAGAGATAGCCGGTATAACACCAGATATTCTTTTGTGGAAATTCTTTTTTGACTCTTTCTAAAAACGGAGCCAGAACTTCCTGATTTTCTTCCTCAAAAGGCTCACCGCCCAGCACTGTGAGACCGGCAATATGAGCAGGTTTCAGCGCTTCCAGAATTTCGTTTTCTGTGTCGACTGTAAAAGGCTTTCCAAAGTTAAAATCCCAGGTAATCTGGTTGTGGCAGCCCTTACAGTGATTTCGACATCCGGAAACAAAAAGTGAAACACGAACGCCAAGACCATCTGCTATATCAATTTTTTTAATTATTCCATAATTCATTCGGCTATTTTACCAAAAGAAGGGAAAATAAGGAATAAGCGGAGTTTATTAAAAACGCTCGTTTTACGATTTCAGTTTCTCACTTATCTTCGCCGCAACTTTCTCCCCGTCCATCGCTGAGCTTCCGATTCCGCCTGAGTAGCCTGAGCCTTCGCCTGCGGGGTAGAGATTTGCGATTCCCTCACATTCGAGCGTTTCTTTATTACGGGTAATTCGCACCGGGGTTGATGTTCTGGTCTCGCTCGCTATCAAAAGTGCGTCTTCTGAGATAAAGCCATGCATGTTTTTGTCGAAATCGCGGAAGCCCTGTTCGAGTCGGGAACTGATTTCTGCGGGAAGCCATTTGTCGAGGCGGCTTGCGACCACACCCGGCTTGTAGCTTGTTTCGGGTAGAGTCGTTGAATCTTTGTGACCCAAAAAATCCACAAGACGTTGTGCAGGTGCGAACTGACCTTTCCCCTGACGGAAGGTTTCTTCTTCAAGTTCCGTTCGCCAGTAAAGTCCTGCGAGAGCCGGGCATCCGTCATCTTCCGCTTTTTTGCGGTATTCTTCGGGAATATCCTCTGGTCGGCGTTCAACTACGATTGCGGCGTCGCTCCACTGGCTGTTTCGCCCTGAAGCAGACATTCCGTTGATTACGATTTGATTTTCTGCCGTCGCACACGGAACGATATAACCGCCCGGGCACATGCAGAAACTGTAAACGCCCCGTCCTTCGACCTGAGTTGTGAGCCGGTATTCCGCAGCCTGTGGCATTGGTTTTCCGTGGAACTGAATTGAGTCAATCAAAGTCCTCGGATGCTCGACCCGAACGCCAACTGCGAAAGTTTTTGCTTCGAGTGAAGAAGGCGAGATTTTTGCAATCATTTTGTAGATGTCAACAGCAGAATGTCCTGTCGCAAGAATTACCGCATCGCCCGTGAGCGAGAATTCTTCGTTTGTACGCAAGTTTTTGAGAGCCACGCCTGTAACTTTGCAGTGCTTGAGCATATCGTCATGGTTGTTGAGAGGAGTCGAAACCGCCTCTGTCAGTAATCCCGTACAGAGCGTGTCGAAATAGAATTCTCCGCCAAGTTCGATGATTTTTTTCCGCATTCCGCTGATGATTCCTGGAAGTTTGTCCGTGCCGATGTGAGGGTGTGCGTCCGTCAAAATCTTTTCGCTCGCACCGAATTCCACGAAAATACGGTAGATTTTTCCGATATCGCCCCGTTTGTTGCTTCGGGTGTAGAGTTTTCCGTCCGAGAAAGTGCCGGCTCCGCCCTCGCCAAAGCAGAAATTTGACTCAGCGTTGAGTTTTCCGCTCGATTCGAGTTCTTCGACATCATTTTTGCGTTCATCCGTACAGCTTCCCCGCTCGATGATGACAGGTTTGATTCCTTCTTCGAGCAGTCTGAACGCCGCATACAATCCCGCTGGCCCTGAGCCAACGATGATGACCGTGTGCTTTCCGTCGGCTTTTTTCCAGACAGGCAAGTTTTCACCGTCTCCGTTCGGTTTTTCGCCGATGTAGACTTTGTACCGTAAAAGGATTTTTATCTGTCCATGCCTTGCGTCGATTGATTTTTTGACAAAAACGCTCGTGACTTCTTCTTTTTTGAAAGCAATTCCCTTTTTGTCGAGGGATTTAAAGATTTCTGCATCGATGAGAGCCTGATTCTTTTCGTCCTGAGGCTTAATTGTTACCGAAATGTCTGTGGTCATACACCAGTCCGCTCCGTTTAATAAATCTTCTCGCCCAAAAGTCGTGCAACTAAATCTACAGCAAAAGCCGCCGTCTGATTTCTTACATCAAGAACAGGATTCACCTCAACGATTTCTGCAGAGCGTACCATTTTAAGCTCACTCATTTCTTCCATCAGAAGGAGAGCCTCACGATTCGTCATTCCGGCCGGAAGCTGATAACCGGTTCCAGGCGCATACATCGGATCAAGACAGTCCATATCGAAACTTACATGAACAACATCAACTTTCTGCTTAAAAAAACGCAGAACATGACGTACGACTTCATTAAATCCCTGCCTGTCAATATCGCTCATTGAATAAGCCCGAACGCCAGCTTCTTTCATAAGCTGTTTCTCTCCCTCATCCACGCTACGAAGACCGACATAGCAGACATTCTTCGGGTCTAGTTTCCGTCCTTCAAAATAGAGGTTCGTAAGCTCAGGAATTCCATAGCCACAGTTAGCAGACATACATTCTCCGTGAATATTTCCGCTTGGAGTAGTCTCCGTTGTATTGAAGTCTCCATGGGCATCAACATACAAAACACCAAGTTTAAGCCCCTTTTTTTTGTAAGCAGCAGAAAGGCCCGCGATTGAACCAAGTGCAATGGAATGGTCACCGCCAAGAATCAAAGGAAAATCACCACAAGAAGCAGATTTCTCAACTTCTTCGGCCAGCTGAGTATTCGCCCTGACAATCGGCCCCAGATATTTCGCTTTCGGATTACCGACTGACTCGTATTCCTGAGGATTTATCTGCATCGGGGAAAAATAACGTACAGTTTTGTGCCCCAGACCTTCAAGCCGCTCCTTTATTCCGGCAAGACGAATTGCAGAAGGTCCCATATCAGAACCATGACGACTTGCACCAAAATCAAGCGGCATTTCAAGAATACGAATGTTCATTTTTTTGTCCTTATATGAATCGTGGAGTTTTTTTCTTAAATTTTCAGATGATTGTATCACACTTTAAGTAAAAAGAAAAAGGTGATAAAATGAGCGGACTATGAGCAATGATGAAATTTTATTGGAATCTTTAGCTGCGATACAAAAACTTGTAAAGGATGAATTGGCAGACGAAACCAGAAATGATGAAATAAGCAAAGAAATCCGCGAAGAGTATGAAGATGTTCTGGAACTTTTAGGCTATCTCATTCCAAAAATCAGCGGAATCGAATCACTTTATCAGGAACTGGAAGAAGACGAATTTGAATTCATTCTGGAATGTCTAGAAACTTATCAGGAAAATTTTATAATCGACGGAACAAACCCCCAGAAACTAAAAGAAGATGAAGAAAAATATTCACTTATCAGCGACATGCTGTTTGAACTGTATGATGACGATGAAGAGGATGAACCCGACGAAGGCAACGCCCCGGAAGAATAACAGGATGTCCAAATAACGCCGACAATCATGGGCGTTACCCGCCTTCGGCGGGTCAGGCTACTACAGGTTCCGCTATCGCTTCATTCCTACGCTACGCTTCGGAACGGCTACGCCGCCTTCCGTATCCTTAACGCAGGAACATGGTAAATTGTTTCGCAATTCTGTTATTCAATTATCTCCCAGTGACCGCTGTAACCACGACCGATAAAGACAACTTTATTTTGCATTTTTGCAAGTTGGCGGGCGACAGTTTTCTTGCTCACTCCTGCTTCTGCCGCAATCTTTTCTCGTGA
>JAFPUF010000097.1 GCA_017395545.1 Treponema sp.
CGCTATCTCGGCGCGCTTGCTCTTGTGTGTCTGGGAATTTATATCGTCAACCGCTTTAAGGGCGGTGCCAAGGAGGAAAAATGCGCGTGAATATATGTGTTTTCGGAGCTTCGAGCAGTAATATAGAGCAAAAATATCTCGATGCGGCGTACAATCTCGGCAAGCTGATGGCTCAGCGCGGCTACGGAATGGTTTTCGGCGGCGGCGCTAACGGGATTATGGGCGCGACGGTGCGGGGAGCGGATGAAAACGGAGGCAAAAGCGTCGGCGTTGCTCCCAGATTTTTTGACACCGACGGCATACTTTACAAAAACTGCACCGAATTTATATTTACCGATACCATGCGTGAGCGCAAGCAGATAATGGAGGATCGCTCTGACGCCTTTATAGTCGCTCCCGGAGGCATAGGCACCTTTGAGGAATTTTTTGAGATCCTTACCCTCAAGCAGCTCGGCAGACACGGCAAGCCCATCGCTGTGCTCAACACCGACGGCTACTATGACGACATAGAAAGACTTTTAAAAAAGACCGCCGACGAGGGCTTTATGCGCCCGGGCGAGACCGAGCTTTGTTCGTTTTTTGACAGAGAATCTGACGTGCTTGATTTTATTTCGGAAAAACTCGGATAAAAAAGTATTGATTTTTGTTTTTTGCTGTGGTATAATAACCCAGTAACCAATTGGGGGCGTAGCTCAGCTGGGAGAGCGCATGACTGGCAGTCATGAGGTCAAGAGTTCGATCCTCTCCGTCTCCACCAAAGCGAAAATCCTGTCGCGTAAGCGGCGGGATTTTTGCTTTGTATTCTTCATTCTTAAGTCTTAAGTTTTAAGTCTTAAGTAAAAAGCGACAGGATTTTCTAAATGAATACTGAAGACTTAAGACTGAAAAATGGAAAGTTGTACAATAAAAGTGGACACAAGGAAGAATGAATGATAAAATGCAAAACAAGAGGTGTTCACATGAAAAGGACGTACAGCAAAGAATTCAAAATCAAGGCGTGCGAACTGGTGCTAAAAGACGGGATCAAGCACGCAGTAGTGGCGGAAAAACTGGGAATCAATAAGATCATGCTTTATCAATGGATTGACCAGTACGAAACCTACGGAGAAAATGCGTTTGTAGGAAAAGGTCACCTTCGCCCGGAAGATGCAGAGCTAAGAAAACTGCGCAAGGAAAACGAGCGATTAAAAATGGAGAATGAGATTCTAAAAAAAGCAGCGGCATACTTTGCGAAAAACCGGGACGGCGAATAAAATTTGCCAAAACGGAACTGAAAGAATATGACACCAGCACGGTATGCCTCATCATCCGGGTGTCAAGAAGCAACTACTACCGGATCGTAAAGACAGCAGAAACTGAAGAAAATGAGATAGAAAAAGCGGTAATTCAGTGTTTCGAAAAAAACAAAGGACGATATGGGAGAATCCGGATACGGAAAGCACTGCAGGAAAAAGGCATACAAATCAGTGAAAACAAAATCAGTCGTCTGATGAAAAAGAACGGTCTTGAGGCAAAATGCGGCAGAAGCGGTCGCAGGAAGCCGAAAAAGCCGACAGAGGAACAGTACACAGAGGATAATCTGATAAAAGATAAGTTTTCGGTTACTGTCCCCAATATGTTGTGGTGTTCCGATATTACCGAGTTGACATGCAACAGATCGAAGCTGTATCTGTGCGGCATAATAGACGTTGCCACCCGCCGGATTGTGGGCTGGGCAATAGACAAAACGCAGACCCAGCGGCTTGTGCAGAATGCATTTAAGATGGCACTGGGAAGAAACCCCGATATACCGGAAGGTGCGATCTATCATAGCGACAGGGGCAGCCAGTACACAGCGAAAAGGACGAAAAAGCTTATAGAAGAAAGCGGATTTCTCAAAAGTATGTCACGACCGGGTACTCCCAGCGACAATCAACCGATAGAGAGGGTCTATCCCGAATTTTGTGTAAAGCTGAACTTGTGGTATAAAACAAAAACAAACATTATTCTTTGGGAGGCGGCTCCGTCCGCCTCCCGTAATTACATTTTAAGCGGGAAACGAACCCTTTGTCAAGGGCGGCGGCAC
>JAFPUF010000098.1 GCA_017395545.1 Treponema sp.
TGTCCTGAATGTAGTGAATAACTTCGTCAATGGACATTTCGGAATCCTTAACTTTCCTGAAATAAGTTTCCCAAATAGCGGTGAGGTCGGGAAGCGTAATATTTTCAGGGAGGGCGTGAATGAGACTTCGAGCGGCAGGTGAGGAAATCAAGTTTTTACCCTTCTTAATTAACATACCGCCGTCGATAAGTTCCTTGATAATTCCAGCCTGAGTAGCGGCTGTGCCGATGCCGTCAGTTTCCTTGAGGATTTTCTTAATTTCAGCGTTAAGGACATAACGATAAACTTCATTCATAGCTTTGAGCAGAGTAGCCTCAGTGAATCTTGCTGGAGCTTTAGTTTTCTTCTCCAGCAGGTTAATCGCATGACAAGAGCCGTTTTCACCCTCTGAAGTTTGAGGCAAGGGAGCGGAATTATTTTCCTCGTCATTTTCTTTTTCGTCATCTTTGTCCTGAGAATCTTTTTCAACGGACTTCCAGCCTTCATTAAGAATTTGCCGACCAGAAGCAGAGAATAATTCGCCGTCAATATCAGCATTGATGTTTACCTGCAAAAATTCATAATCGGGCATGAAAAACGAGATATAACGCTTTGCGACCAATTCAAAGATTAAAGCCTCATCGCCCTCAAGTAGTTTTGAGAGTTTACAGGAAGCCGACGGAATAATGGCGTGATGTTCTTCAACCTTTTTAGAATTGAAGACAGGAGTTGAGCGTCCTTTATCGACAGTTTCGGGAACTTTGATAGAGGATAATTTTTCAATGACAGCAAAGATATTTTCAGCATCGTCATGGTGAGCGTCGGGGAGAAATTCACAGTCCGAACGTGGATAAGTCAGGATACCCTGCTCATAGAGATTCTGACAAATCTCCAAAGTTTTAGCAGGAGATAAATCATATTTTTTTGAGGCAATCATCTGTAATTTCGGGAGCGAGAATCCGATGGGAGGCTTTGAAGTTACTTTTTTGCTCTCATATTGAGTGATAGTAGCGGATTTTCCTTTAAGTCTTGTAACGAGAGCTTCAGCGACAGATTTATCGATGAGACGTTTTTCTTCATCAAGCCTCTGCTGTTCATCTTTAGGTTTCCAAGTAGCATTGAAAGAGCCTTTTGAAACTTGAATATTTGCCCTGATAACCCAGAAGGGTTTAGGAGTAAAGGCTTCAATAGCTTCATCACGCCTGACGACGAGAGCGGTAACTGGAGTTTTGACCCTTCCAATCCTGAGAGGGCCGCTGTTGTAACCGTTCTTTTCAGCCATTTTTGTATAAAGGCGAGTTAAATTCATGCCATGTAACCAGTCGGCACGACTACGAGCGAGAGCGGCATCGCGGTCTCCGTGAAACTCTGAATCCGGCTTTAGGTTATCGAGAGCCTTTTTGACGGCTTCAGGATTAGTATCGCTTATGAGGATACGCAGAACTTCTCCTTTGTAACCACAGTATTCGAGAATCTCATCAATGAGCAACTGCCCTTCTCTGTCGCAGTCGCCAGCGTTGACGACAACATCAGCCTGCTTCAATAACTTTTTGAGATTGTCGAATAAGTCCCTGCTTTCCTTTTTGACGAGCATTTTCCAGACATCAGGGAAAATCGGGAGATCAGAAATATTCCAGCGTTTATATTTATCGTCATAGTTTTCAGGCATAGCCTGTTCGAGTAAATGCCCAGCCGCCCACGCGACAATATCATCACCTGCCTTAATGTAAAGTTTATTGTTCTCCTGCGGTTTAGACAGGACAGCGGCGATAGACCTTGCAAGACTGGGCTTTTCAGCAATAAATAGGCGCATAAATCTCAAATCCTTTCTAAATTTAATTACGCCAGACACGAGGAAAAATAATGTCGTGCTGAACGAAAATCATGAATCTGTAA
>JAFPUF010000099.1 GCA_017395545.1 Treponema sp.
AAGGCCGTCAATTCTCGCACGCACAAAGCCTGACTTCTGCGCATCCTCGATAATCTTCTGATGCTCACCCTTTTTTCCACGGATGACAGGAGCAAGAAGAGTAAGCCTAGTGCCCTCGCCCCAGCCCAAAATCGTGTCTATAATCTGATCTTCGCTCTGCTCCTTAATCTCTCGTCCGCAGTTTGGACAATGAGCGTGACCAATTCGTGCAAAAAGAAGACGGTAGTAATCGTAAATCTCAGTGACAGTTCCGACAGTTGAGCGGGGATTATTGTGAGTAGTTTTCTGTTCAATAGAAATAGCCGGAGAAAGGCCTTCGATTAAATCAACATCGGGCTTGTCCATGCTGCCCAAAAACTGCCGTGCATACGAAGAAAGGCTCTCCATATAACGCCGCTGGCCCTCTGCAAAAAGAGTGTCAAAAGCAAGTGAAGATTTTCCCGAGCCGGAAAGACCCGAAATCACGACAAGGCGGTTTCGTGGAATCTCAACGCTGATGTTCTTAAGATTATGCTCACGGGCACCCCGAATGACAATCTTCTCGCCCGAAACGGAATGGATGGTTTTATTATCGATAATGTTACTCACGGGGAGACATTATAGCGAAACGCAGGAAAAGTTGAAAGTTGAAAACGGAAAATGGAAAGATGAGGGGGAAAGCCTTCCCCCTGGTCTCAGCCCGCACACGGTCTTCGACACACCCCCATCACCTAGGGCTCTGCCCTAAAACACCGGGTATACTGCCAGTTGAAAGAACGGATTGCACAAACATAATAGCCGGTGCCATCACCACAAACATTATGCTCAATACCTAATTACTTCTCACTTTTCCATCATTTCTTTATACTTCAACTATGAACTCAGAACATTACTTTGACTGGGCAGCAACCGCTCCCTGCGATGAAAATATTCTGCGGGAATCTCTTGAAACCGCAATCCAATACGACGGAAACCCATCCGCAACCCACAAAATCGGAAAAGAAGCACGAAAAATTTTTGAGGAAGCACGGGAATCCTGCTCAAAATCTCTCGGCGTAAAATCAAATCAGTTAATTTTCACATCCGGCGGAACCGAAAGCGACCACATTCCGCTTCTTTCCGTACTGAACTCCCCCAAAAAAGGCAGAATCATTCTCTCAGCGATTGAGCACCCCGCCCTCCGGGAAGAATGTTCAATGCTCAAAAAGCAGGGCTTCGATGTCGTAAGCGTAAATCCAGACAAAAACGGCTTTATCACGGTAGAATCTATCATCGAAAAACTCACCCCGGACACACTTTTTGTCACGGTAATGGCGGTAAACAACGAAACAGGCTGCATTCAGCCGGTCTATGAAATCGCCGATACTCTCATAAAAGCATCAGCCGGCAAGAAAAAGCCCCACTTTCATATCGACTGCGTTCAGGCGGCAGGAAAAATCCCGCTTAATTTGTCTCATTCCGGGATCGACTCCGCCGCATTAAGTGCACACAAAATCGGAGGTCCCCGCGGCATCGGCCTTCTTTACCTTTCTAAGCCGATAAATTCATTTCTTGTCGGCGGCGGTCAGGAACAGAACATTCGAAGCGGCACTGAAAATCTTTTCGGAGCAGTCGCATTCTCAAAATGCCTTGAAAACTACTATCTTTCAGAGAATAATTCTTCAGAAAATGCAAAAAAACGTTTTGAAGAGCAGAAACACATTACAGCCGGGTTCATCAAAAAGCTCACAACAATCGGACGATGCCGTCTCGTTCCTGAAATGAGAGAAGATTTGAGCGAAAACATCCAGGACAGATTCAGTCCCTGGGTAGTTCAGGCGGCTTTTTCAGGAATTCCCGGCAACGTTATGGTACGGGCGCTGGACGCAAAAGGTTTTTCCATTTCAACGGGAAGCGCATGTTCTGCCAAAAAACAGAGCCGTCCGATTCTCGCCGCAATGAACGCACCAAAAGACATTCAGGACAGTGCGGTACGCTTCAGCTTCGGTCCGGCTACCACACAGAAAGCAATCGACGAGCTTTTCGAAGCAGTCAAAGATGTTGTCAGTGATTTTTAAGCGAATTCTAGGAAAAAAAACTTGACGGTAACATATTACGATGTTAGAATTATAAAATCTGAAAATAAGGGAGTCAAATGTCAGACGCAATTTCTTACATTCCATTGTTCGCAACTGCATTCGTAGCCGTCGCAATTGGAGTTCTTCTTACAATAATCAAAATCAGAAAAACCGCAAAAGTCAGTTTTATCTCATACTTCGCACTTGCAGTAGTGATTTTTGCATGCGTTTATACGGCAACGCACCCGAGCATGCTTATTTTTGCACTTCTCATCCTTTTCGCATCACTTTTGTTAGTTCCTTACTGCCTTCTTCTTGTCTTCGGCAAGCCTCAGGAGTACATCTCAGCTGCAGAAGTCGAAGAAATCGAAGAAGAATCAAAACCAGAAATCGAAATCGAAGAAATTCAGGTCGAAAAAATCGACCTCATTCAGCGTGGAAAAGCTTTTGTTTCCCTCGCTTCAGACACCTTCGCAATGAAAGGCGACAAAGACGAAGGAATGCAAACCCTTCTCGATGCTATTAACGCAACCTGTATCGAAGTAACACAGGCAAACGGCGGCGCAATTCTTATGGTCGACGAATTTGAAGACCTCATCACCGTAAAATCTTTCAACGGGGAATTTCCTCCGCCATACAAACTTCCGGAGGACCTGCCTCACAAGCCTCTCCGCGTTTCAACAAGTTTCAAATACGCACAGTTCCCGCTTCGCGACAATATTTTTGGTGAAGTTGCGACAGCAGGTAAGGCAGAACTTATCCCCGTCCCAAAACTCGATGACCGCATTTACGAGAACGAACCTGAAGATTTCTTAAAACTCGGAAGTTACATCTTCATTCCTCTGCGCATGCCCGGCAAGGATGTTGTCGTTGGTGTTCTTGCACTGTCACGAAATCCAGGAACAGATCCTTTCGGTGATAAAGAGTTCGACTGGGCTCAGACACTTGCAGGATTTGCAGAGTCAGCCCTCAAAACCATACTTAATTTCAAGCAGTACAACGAAAAGCAGGAACTTACCAAAGAAGCTGACATTGCCTCAGACATTCAGGTTTCTTTCCTTCCGAAAAAGCTGCCTCCTCTCGCAGGCTTAAACATTGGAACTTACGCTGAACACACATCAGGTGTCTGTTCAGATATATACGATGTTATTCCGGCACGTGCCGACAGGATTGCATTCGTCATGATGGATGTCGCAGGAAAAGGTATGAATTCCCTGCTCGTAATGACTATGATCCGTTCAATGTTCCGTCTTATCGTAAACACAACACAGAGCGCCGGAACAATTCTGAGCTGGGCAAACAGGGGTATCTGTTCCGAACCGAATGCAGACCACTTTGCTTCTGTTGCCCTGATAAATTATGATCCTTCCAAAAAGAAAGTTCAGTTATCAACTGGAGGAAGCGTTCCTGTAATGCGTTTTAATTCAGCAAAAGGAACCGTAGAAAAGGTATCAGTGACTTGTGAGCCAATAGGCATCGAAAAAACAACAAGTTATAAAGATATAGAGTTTACAGCAAACGCCGGAGACATTATAATATGTTATACCGATGGTTTGGTAGAGGCACTCAACGCACAGGGTCAGCAATACTCCCTTGCAAGCCTTTCAAACATCATCAAAGCGAATGCTAAACTGCCAGGCAAGGATATTGCAAACCTTGTCAAAACAGACGTCAAGAAGTTTGTCGGAAACGAAACGCTGCGCGATGACCAGACACTTCTTGTGATTAAAATTCAGTAACTAAAGGAGTTAAATTTATGGAACTGAAAATTAGAAAAAATGGAGAAGTTTATATCATTGATGTAAACGGCGAAATGGATCTTTACAACTCCTATAAATTAAAGGAACTCGTCATGAAAATGCTTGAGAAAAATGTAAAGAGCTTCATCATCAACCTTGAACAGGTCGACTACATCGACTCTTCTGGAATTGGTGCGCTTATCTACATCTGTTCAACAATCAAAAAGATGAACCTCAAGCTGGCAATTTCAAACATTCATGGCTCAGTAAAGAAGGTTATCGAACTCACAAAACTTATGGGCTACTTCCCTATCGCAAACAGCGTTGAAGAAGCACTTCTTATGGTAAATGAATAATCCGCTGAAAAAAACTACAAAGGAGATGTAAACTAAATGGAACAGATTAAAGAACTTCGCTCAGATGATAACGACCCATTGTTCGATACAACGAACATGCTTTACAAGGAATTCCCTTCAGATTTCAGACAGATTCGATACTTCACACTTCTTATAGTTCAGTCAGCACCTCTCGAAATCAAAGAAATCAACCTTCTTGAGCAGCAGATTTCTGAGGTAATCAAAAACGCTGTAAAACACGGAAACAACTGCGATATCAACAAAAAGGTTAAAGTCTGGTATTCATTCAGCCCTTCACATGCACATATCATCGTTCAGGATGAAGGCGAAGGTTTCAAAGACCTGGAAAAATGGAATGAATTCAACCGAAAACGTCTTGAAGCTCTCCACAATTCAGATTTCGAACAGCTTGCAAACTATGTATCATTCCGAACAAAGAAATCAGATGATCAGGACGGCGGTAACGCTCTTTTCGCAGCCCTCGAATACTGGGACGGCGGTTATGTTTATAACGGCAAACGCAACGGAGTTGCAATGCTCAAAAAGTTCCAGAAAAAGCACCTTGGTGTTGCTGTAGAAGACTAATCTAATCAAAGCATAAAAAACGCGGTTCATTTGAAACCGCGTTTTTTATTTCACATACAGTTTTAACTGATAAATTCTGCAAAAGTATCGCTTTCTCCGGTTTTCTCCGAATCATTCAGAGGCCGCACAATCTTTACAGAAATTACACTCCCCGCCTTCGGAAGATTTTTATCATCTTTATTAAAAACAAGCTGGCAGTGCAGAAAATTCTCGGTAACTGCATGAATTATTATTCTATCCCTGAAAACTTTAGCCCTGTGAACAGTCTCGCATACAGCAGGAAGATTTTTACCAATAAAAGAATTTATATAATCTGTTTTAGACTTTTTATTGAATTCTTCAAGGGCTGTAATACGACTATCCGTTACATAATTCGGAACCATAGGCCGCATCGAATATGCTTCTGTTCCAGGTCTTGGACTGAACGGGAACGCGTGAACAAAGGTGAAGCCACAGTCAACAAGCATTTTAAGAGTTAAATTAAAATCTTCATCTGTCTCACCAGGAAAACCAGCGATTATATCACATGCAAGAAAAGGATTAACCTTTGCTTTTTTAAGGAGTTCGACAGCTCTATAAACAGCCTCTATCTTATACGGACGTTTCATCCTGCCTAAAACAGAATTGCTTCCGCTCTGAACAGATATATGAAAATAAGGCCTGACCCTTGGATTCTTTAGTACCAGTGCAAGTTTTTCATCGACAATTTCCGGATACAGACTTGAAATTCTAATTCCAATCGATGAAGTATTTTCAAGAATAAGAGCCAGAAGCTGGGCAAACCTTATTGTATTACCGTTGTATTCACTCAAATACTGGCCGATATTAACAGTTGTTATAACCACCTCGGACTGACCTGCCTGTTCAAGTTTTTTAACACGCTCAATGACAGTTGCAGCATCCAGAGAAACAGATTTTCCACGCGCGAGACGTATACGGCAATAAGTGCACACACAGTTACACCCATCCTGAATTTTTAATGAAGAGCGGGAATGACTGATAAAAGTTTCTGTAGCAAGTCTGAACGGAGAGGTAACTTTATCAAGAGCAGAGGCAGACTTTTCTTCGTCAAAAAATTTCTGTATTTCGACGGAAATTTCCTTACCTGAAAGATGCTGATGATTTTCAAGGCATTTTTTTAAAAATACAGGAAGATCAGCAAGACCACCTTTTTTCTGCCCTGGCAAAACACAAACCCGCTCATCAATCATCCTGATTTCTTTTTGTTCTACCTGTGCATAGCACCCGGTTACAAGAACTGCTGAATTAGGACATGTTTTCAAAAGCATTCTGATAATTCGCCGGGCTTTCTGCTCAGCCTTTGCAGTCACTGTGCATGTGTTTACGACACATAATACAACTGATTCATCATAAGATTTTGCCGTGAAAGGCTCCATTGAGACGGAAAAGTTTGAATCTGTAAAAAAACGGGCTGCCCCTTCGCTCTCAACCTGATTGAGACGGCAGCCCAAAGTTTCAAAATGAATTGTTTCTGGCATACAATTATCTTAAACGGGCCGTAACACGCTCTTTTCCGCGTACGGCATCAGCGTTTGACGCTTTCAGTTCGACAGCCTTATTGTACGCGTCAAGAGCCGTAGCGTAACTTCCGGCCATTTCCCGGGCGTAACCACAGCGGGTCCACCATATGTCAACAAGAGGCTCTGTATAAACTGCTGTCGTCATTGAGATATCTGCATGCTGGTATTTTCCCTGGCGAATGTAAATCTCGCCCATATAATAATAGGCATTTCCGATTCGTGCAGCATTAGCCGGAGCACTTGCGATGTATGTTCTGAACATCTCAAGGGCTTCGTTATTCTTTCCAAGATAGTACTTAGCCTCGCCTAAAACTTCCATTAAGCGGACATCAGCAGGAGCAATTTTTCGAGCCTCGGTTGAGCGAAGTTCAGCCTCGGCATACTGGCGGTTACGGACAAGTGACCAGCAAAGAACACAGTATGAGTCGATGTTACGCGGATTAACTGCAATTTCCTGCTCACAAATCTTTATTGCTTCAGGATAGTTCTGCTGACGGTAGAGTACAAGAGCATCAGGTTTTGACTGTGCATAAAGCATTCCAAATGAAAAAACAAAAGCTAAAATTAAAAATATTTTTTTCATAATTACTCCGCTGTCATAGTACATTTTCCAGAAAAATGAGAACCTGGCTCAAGCACGACTTCTTTTGAAACGATATCGCCCGTTACGCTTCCGCTGGCAGTGACAAAGACGACATTTTTTGCAGTGATATTACCCTCGACCTTTCCGCGTACAAGCACACGCTCAGCATTAATCTCTGCGATTACAAGAGCATTTGAATCTACAACTAAATCACTCGTAGCGTCGATTGAACCTGTAACTTTGCCGCGAATCATGAAAGGTTTTTTAAAACGAATAGTTCCCTTGAAATTGATGTCTGGGGCTAAAATTGTATCAAAATCTTCTTCCTCTACATCAAAAAAATCAGTATCTTTCGTATCGAACATTCCATGATTCTACTATTAAAATGAACTTTTTTCAATAATTACAGTTTAGACAGTTTACCGTTTTCGAAAATCATATTTGCTTTTTTAAGATATTCCTGTGGAATTGTAATTCCGCAGTTTTTTGCGCTGTCCAGATCAAAAAGAAGGTCCGAATCGAGAGGATCTGTCATGAATCTTACAGGAATATCAGCAGGTTTTTCACCACCAAGAATCTTCAAAACAATTTCCCCAGTTGCACGACCGGCTTTATAATAGTTAAATCCGCTGGCGATAAGACATCCGCCGTCCTGAGCACCTGTTACATCACCTGAGAACACCGGCTTTTTGGCATCTGAGAAAACCTGTTTTACAGATGCAAGTGCGCTGAATACTGTATTATCAGTCGTCAGATAAAGGCCGTCAACCCGTGAAACGATAGAATCGCAGGCCTGTTTTACCTCACTTGAGTTCGTGATTGCCTGAGTTACAAGTTCAAGACCAGCCTCTGCACATCCTTTTTTTACGAGTTCAAGTGAAGAAACTGAGTTTGACTCATTCGCTGTATAAATGTAACCAAGAGTTTTTATTCCCGTAATTTCTTTAAAAAGAGCAATGTGCTGTTCAGTCGGTATGGCATCGCTCATTCCTGTTATATTTCGCTCACCATGGTCAAGACTTGTGACAAGGCCGGCTCCGAGAGGATCTGTCACAGTACCGAAAACAACCGGAATCTCGTCGAGTGTATTTGCAAGAGCAAGTGCGACGGGGGTTGCGATTCCGACTGCGACATCTACATTTTCGTCCCGGTACTTCATTGCTATTTGAGCAGCTGTATTTGGGTCACCATTGGCATTCTGAAGGTCGTAAATAGCATTCACACCGTTTTCGTGCAGAACATCGACAATTCCCTGCTCTACTGAATCGAGTGCGACATGCTGAACGATTTTTGCAATGCCGATTTTTACAGTCTTTGGCTGGGTTCCGCTGTTATCTGAAGAAGAATTTTTTTTGTTACAGCCGGAAAAAGCCGCAACTGAAACCAATGCTGAAATTACTGCAAAAAATTTAGTTATTTTCATTTTTTACTCCTAAGAATCATTTTTCATCTCTATGTTACTACAAATAGAAACATTCTGTCAAGATAATTTACTCTTTTTGCTTTTCATTTTATAATTTCCTTATGCCAGATTTTCCGAATATGAGGATGCAGCAGAAAGTTTCTCAAAACATGTCTCAGTCGCAGGTTCAGAAGATGAGTCAGACACAGATAATGTCACTCAACATGCTTGCAATGAGCGGAGCTGATCTCCGTGAGGAAATTTATTCTTACGCCGCGAAAAATCCTGCCCTGGAAATAAAATCTGACAGACTTGAAGCAGGAGTTTCTTCATCCCGAACAGAATTTTCAAATTCCTCGCGATTTTCGGACAATACCAGATACGGATCAGTCTCGGCCTCAGGAGAACTTGCCAGTGATAATTTTCAGGCAGCACTTGAAAACGCTTCTGACGAAAGGGAAAGTCTTTCTGATCATCTGGAACACCAGCTTAATGCAATGAATATTCCTGACGAAGAAAAATCCATGTGCAGAAAACTGATTTTTAACCTTGACAGAAAAGGATTTCATATTCTTGCACCCGTTTCTTTTCTTGAATCTTCCAATCCGCTTCACACTGAAGGCTTCCTAAACAAATGCCTTTGCCTGGTTCAAAATCTTGATCCCGTCGGCACCTGCACGAATAATTACGTTGAAAGTCTTTTTGTTCAGGCAAAACTTTCAGGACTTGCCAGCGATTTGACACTTTTTCTTCTTGAATCTTACGAACATTTTGATTTTTTAAATCCTCCTCAGCCAAAAAAAATTCAAAAAAAGATTTCTGACTATCTTACAAATCAGAAAAAACTCGAATACAAAAACGACGATACAGAATCAGAAAAATTTCCTCTCACAAAAGAAGATTTCACCGAAGAAGAAATCGTTATTTCACTGAATTTCATAAAGACACTTGATCCCTACCCGGCACGTAATTTCGGCAGCAGGGAAACAAATTTCATATCGCCTGATGTAATTGTCAAAAGGAACAAAGAGTTTGATTCTGAAAATGAAACAGAATTCACAGTCTCTTTTGCAAGGGAATTTTTACCGAAACTTTCTATTTCAAAGGATTATGAGAAAATCATAAAAGAGGCCGGAGAAAAAAGCAGTGACGGAAGCGAACAGTCCGAGAAAACAAAATCAGAATTAAAATTTGCGCGAAACAGCGTTAACGAAGCGAAAGTTTTCATCGACAGTGTTTTCTTCAGGGAAAACACAATATTAAAAGCAGCAGAAGAAATCGTAAAAGTTCAGGCAGAATTTTTCAGAAAAGGCACTAGATTTTTGTCTCCGCTCAGGCAGAAAGATATAGCAGCTAAGCTTGGGGTTCACGAAACGACTATCTCAAGAATGGCCTCTTCAAAATACATTTCCTGCGAATGGGGAATTTTTCCAGTAAGTTACTTTTTTACGAATGCGGCCGGCGGAACTCCTTCACCTGATACAGCTGCAGCCGAAGGTTCAGGAAAACCAGGAGAAAATCAGGCTCTCTCAAAAGAAAGCGTAAAATATGTGATTTCTGAAATTCTAAAAGAACATAAAGATGACAAAAAACCGCTTTCGGATCAGAAAATTTCTGATATTCTTTCCGCAAAAGGCATCAAAATAGCCAGAAGAACTGTGGCCAAATACCGCAGTGAACTGAACATCAATTCAAGTTACGAACGATAGGGCCGGGTTCCTTGCTCACATTTTGATTCACTTCCATAAAAAACAATTTTATGATATGTTTATGAAACATTATTCGGGCTATAGCGCAGCTGGTTAGCGTGCTTGTCTGGGGGGCAAGAGGTCTCGGATTCGAATTCCGATAGCCCGACAAAGACTGTTCCAAAATTCCGGGACAGTCTTTTTTTATTTAAATGCCGAAAATTCCAGTTATTTTTTCTGTTCAAACCGGTAAGACAAAAAAAAGGGGCTGCCAAGCATTTGACAGTCCCAGTTGCCCATCAGGCAAGTCGGGCACCAATGGGTGGGAGGGGATAATTGCGTGCCCGACATTTATATTATCGTCGGAATTTGCCTATTTCTTTAGTCGAAAAAAAAGAAAAAAAACGGGACTTTAAGCAAGTGCTCAAAGTCCCGTTTAATTATGCATTATCTTCCATGGCAATTTTTGTATTTCTTTCCGGAACCGCAAGGGCACGGGTCGTTTCGACCGATTTTCGGGCCTGTGCGAACTACAGTTACGCTCTGACCTGTGCTTGCTCCTGCCATTGTCCGGCCGGCGGCCTGCTGGGCGTTTCTTGCCATCGCTGCTCCTCGTCCCTGAGCCTGGGCCTGCTCGCTCATACTCTGTGCTTCTGAGTGCTGGGCGTTACCCTGCATAGCCTGACGAGGCGGCTGTGGAGCCGGATTAATCTGGATTCGTACCTTGAATACACGGCCTGCGATTTCGATTCGGATTTTTTCGATCATTGCATCAAACTGATTGAAGCCGTCGATTTTGTATTCTGTGAGCGGGTTGTGCTGACCGTAGCCACGCAGATGAACCGCCTCACGCAAGCTGTCGAGATATTCGAGCTGATCGAGCCATTTTCGGTCGATTGCCTGAATGTACTGATAGCGGATGAACATATTGAACTGCTCGTGTCCGACCAGAGTTTCCTTTTCAGTGATGTCATTCTGAAGGAGTGAGAGAACCTTCTGTTCCTCAAGCATTTCAGGAGGAAGCATTACGCCGAAGTTAGTCTTGATGTTCTCAGTGAGAGCCTTGATTCCCTCACCTTTTTTCGAGTGTGCAAATTCTGAAAACCATTCATCAAGATAATCTTTGGCTGTATTCATAATTCGCTCAGAAAGGTTTTCGTCTGCAAGAATGTCGTCTCTCTGCTTGTAGATGAATTCACGCTGCTCGTTGAGAACATCGTCGTAGTCAATCAAATTCTTACGGATTTCGAAGTTTCGTTCCTCGACCTTCTTCTGGGCCTTTTCGATTCCCTTTGTAAGCCACGGATGATAGATTGGTTCTCCCGGTTCCATACCGATTCGCTTCATGATGTTCTTCATTCGCTCGCCGCCGAAAAGACGCATGAGGTCATCGTCCATTGAGATGAAGAATTTTGAGCGTCCAGGGTCACCCTGTCGTCCAGAACGACCACGGAGCTGGTTATCGATACGGCGTGATTCGTGCCGTTCAGAACCGATTACATAGAGACCGCCAAGAGCCTTTACTTCCTCGTAGTCTTTGAGCCACTTTTCTTTTTCGGCCTTTACCGCTTTCTGATATTCTTCAGGGCTTGCATCTGTTCCAACCTTGCTAAGGGCACGCTGCTCATAGCTTCCGCCGAGCTTAATATCAGTACCTCGACCTGCCATGTTCGTTGCGACAGTTACGGCTCCCTTAGCTCCTGCCTCAGCGATAATCAAAGCCTCGCGGGCATGGTTTTTCGCATTCAAGACTTCGTGTCTGATTCCGTTTCGAGTGAGGAGGGCTGAAAGATGCTCAGATTTTTCGACCGAGACCGTACCGACAAGAACCGGCTGACCTTTTGTGTGGGCCTCACGGATTTCCTTGACGATTGCGTTCCATTTGTCTTCTTCGTTGAGGTAAACTTCGTCCTGCTCGTCAACTCGTGCGACCGGAAGGTTTGTTGGGATTACGACACAATCAAGTTTGTAGATTTTCTGGAACTCAACTGCCTCTGTGGCTGCCGTACCAGTCATGCCCGAAAGTTTTGTGTACATTCGGAAGAAGTTCTGGAATGTTACCGTAGCCATAGTGCGGTTTCGCTGAGCGATTTTTACATGTTCTTTTGCTTCGATAGCCTGATGCAAGCCGTCTGAGTAGCGGCGGCCTTCAAGAATACGACCTGTGAACTCGTCTACAATCTCAACCTTTCCGTCACGGACTACATATTCGTCATCTTTGTTGTAGAGTTTGTGAGCACGGATTGCCTGAGTGAAGTAGTGAACATACTCAAAGTTCTCTTCGTCAAAAACAGTCGTTTCCGGAGAAATCAAATTGTGCTGATGAAGAATTGAGTCGATTTTGTTCATACCCTTGTCGGTGAAAGAGACTCGTTTTGATTTTTCGTCGATTTTATAGTCGCCTTTGAGGGCCGCACGCTCTTCCGGGAGCATGTTTACTTCGTCGAAGTAGTCGTCGGTTTTCGGGTCTTTTTCGGCTTCCTCGAACAAATCTACATATTTATCGACCTCGTAGAATTTGAAGGTGTCGTCCTCGCCGGCACCAGAAATGATGAGAGGTGTTCGTGCCTCATCAATCAAGATAGAGTCGATTTCGTCAACGATACAATAGTTGAATCCCCGCTGAACCTTTCTTGAAAGCTCAATCTGCATGTTGTCACGAAGGTAGTCAAAACCGAATTCGTTGTTAGTTCCGTAAGTGATGTCGCAGTCGTAGTTTTCCTTTCGGACGGCGTTATCCATGTTAGACAGAATTGTTCCGACCGTACATCCGAGATAAGAGAAAACCGGACGCATGGTGTTTGCGTCTCGCTCGGCCAGGTAATCGTTTACGGTAACGACATGAACTCCAAGACCGCTCAAAGAATTGAGGTAGGCAGGAGCAACGGCAACAAGGGTCTTTCCTTCACCAGTCTTCATTTCGGTGATTTTACCCTGATGCAGGTTGATTGAACCCATGAGCTGAACATCATAGGCACGCTCGCCACGAACACGGAAAGCAGCCTCCCGGCACAATGCAAATGCTTCAGGGAGAATATCGTCAAGAGTCTCGCCTTTTGAAAGACGCTCTTTAAAAATCTGTGTCTGCTTCGGGAAATCCTCTGGTGGAAGTGACTTTGCCCATTCTTCTTTATCGTTGATTGCCTTTACGATTGGAATTAACTTTTTAACATCGCGCTCGTTCTGAGAGCCGAAAATAACCGATAAAACTTTATCTAACATAGTTCTGCAATTATAATGATTTTTTTAAATCTTATCCACAGATTAGCACAGATTTTCACAGATAATTAATAGAAGTTATATCATTCTCCTCCTGTCACAGACAAAAAAAAGCCCCCGCAAAACTGCGGAGGCTCAAAGATAAACTCACCAGGGAGGATTCTTTTTAAGATTAGTTAGATTTTACTCCAGTTACATACAATGTTCCGGCCAGTCCAGTTTTTCCAGTGATATAAACTCCGTTTTCATAGTCAGAAGGAGTTATTTCTGCAAAATAACCGCCTGTTTCTCCGCCGACATTGCTGTCGGTAAAGGCTCCATTTCCCTGCCAGACTGTATCTGCACTCCATGTTGCATCATCTTCTGAAGAAGTTTTTGTGCCAAGGCAAGGCTTACTATAAGAACCACTTCCATATGCCGTAATTTCTGCCAGAGTGATGTAAACAGAATCATAGTCTTTTATTGCGTCATAAGAAACAGCATACTGATAAGTACCTTCTTTAGTAATTGTCAGTTCCCCGCTGGCGATAAGTGTTAATGTAAGTCCGCTCTGATCTACATAGGTAAGGGTATTTGACCAGATATCACCGGCATAGCTGTACCATTTATTTGCTTCGGTATTTCCAGAAGATATTGTCTGCTCGTTTCCATCTGAATTTTTTACGACAATCTGTGTCCAGTCAATGTAGAATGCATTTGTGTTTTCAACGCTGAAAGTTGCTTTTGTTCCGTCATCAGAAACAGTTACAGTCGGTGTAAAAGTTGTGTCTGCCGCCCAGCCAGAACTAGTCTCAGCCCAGACTGTTGAATATTTAAGGCCTTCTACACTTCCACCGGCAATCGTAAATCCATCAAAATTAATCGTAAATGTTTTTGAAGAGGTTGCGGCAGAAACTGTGATTCCCGTAAATGATTCATCACTGTAATCAAAATAGACAGGTGTAAATTCGACATCAATTTCATTGTCAGAAGAATCTTTTACCGTAACGACAATATTGTTGAAATATTTCCAGGAATTTGCCTTTGCCTTATCGAGTTTTGCAACGGCTGTTGTTTCGCCGGCTGTATATTCGGCCGTTACTGTCTGATAAAGTGCAGCAGAGGATTCAGAATCTTCTTTTCCTTCGGCATATACAGTAATTGAAGCAGCGCTTGCCGCCACAGTTTCATCAAGAGTGAGCGTCAGTTCGTAAGCGTCGATTACTTCAGGATCAAGCGTAACGACAATTGTCTTGCTTACAGTTGGATCGGATTTTAAATAAACTTTTACGTTTACAGTCGTGCGTTCAGAGATTGTGTCAGCGGCTTTCAGAGTTACAGTTTTTGCAGACTGGCTTGGAGTTGCAGTCAAAAGCTCATTATCTGATGTTGCAAGGAAAGTTCCTAGAGCTGTAACGGTAATCACCTTTTCGCCTTTCGGCCCAAGCGTAACGGTCTCTTCTGATACAGTAAGTTCTGAAACGCTGGAATTTGAGGTAGTATCAACGCTTGAACCATTATCGTCAGAATCAGAGCAGGAAGCAAAGGAGAAGAGCATTGACAGGGCAGCTATAACTGCCAGTGATTTCCAGATTTTTTTCATATTTTCCTCCATTTTTTTGAAATAATTTTGCGCAACCGATTGCGCAAATAATTCTAATAAAAAGCACGATTTACGTGCTTTTACCTGTTTATATTGTGCAACCGATTGCACAGTTTGTCAAGGATAAAAAATTATTCAGGCGAATAATTTTTGAAGAAATCGAGGCTGTCAAAAGCCTGCCCAGTCCATGTGAACATTCCATGTGGCCAGTCCCTGGTCTCTCCGCCCCATGTACACACGCCGATTGCCCCGGAATCTTTTGACGCATCCGTAATGTGAATAAGGACTTTCTTCTGGTTTTCAACAGAGCCTAATACATAGGTTGAAGTTGAGTCCAGTGTCAGGTCTGAATAAAGCTGCTCTGTCTCCGGGTCTATAAGATTTGAAGTAGCAGCCTTAAGTCTTTCAACAACTGCAGAAGATGTATCGCAGTCACCGTCAAAAGCCATTTCTGCAATCAGAACATCTTTTCCGTAGGTCGTCCTCCAGCCCGACACTCTTTCTTGCAGCTTCAAAATTGTTCCATGGCTTGTATAACGCGGATAATATGAAAGACCGATTACATCATAGTCGAGGGAGCCGTTTTTGAGTGTAGACAAAACATTATCAGGATTGTTGCTTGAAGCGACATGAACTACAATCTTTATGTTTTCATTGAATGCACGGATTGCAGCGCTTGCAGCCTTGAGGTAACTGACAATATTTTCAGAAGTGTTTCCGCCGGCATAAGCAAAACTTCCGCTTCCGTAGTCTGTAGAAGAATTATAGCCTGTGTGAATCAGAATTCCAGGGTTTATCTCGTTTCCAATCTGAACATAATACGGAGTGACATCTGCCTGCTTTTTAATTTCTGTAAGAACACTTGTCGTATATTCAGAAATCGCCTCTGCTACCTCATCCGCTGATGTAAGGGAAGCCCAGTCTGAAGGAACAATCTGTTTTGAAGGATCAGCCCAGGTGTCGGAGTAATGAAAATCAAGGTACAGTTTGAGTCCTGCAGATTTTATTCTCTTTGACATTGCAACCACCCGCTCAAGCGTACAGTCTCCTGTAGTATCTGCACCGGAAGGCGCCTTTGAAGGATCATTCCAGATTCTGAGGCGGACAGTATTTACCCCGTGCTTTTTCAGAAGTGCAAAGAATTCTGTTTCTGTGCCGTCTGTATCTTTCCAAGTGACAGCACCGTTTCCATCAACGTTATTTTCATAATAATCAACAGAACTTGCATCAAATCCAAGGACAAAATCGTCAAAATCATCAAGTGCGTCTTTTGTCAAAGTATTTCTCTCTTCCTCAGTGTCGGTATTTCTGCTGGTGTCGGCCGCAGGTATTTCATTCGTTCCTGTAGCCGCAGGGTCAATGTTCACTTTAGAATCTGAATTTTCCGGCACATCACAGCCAGACATAATAAGAGACAAAAGCGTCAAAGCGAAAAGGAAACTTTTAGCACATTTTTTCATATTATTCTCCCGCTTTTACCGTGTAGCTCAGGGCATTTCCAAAGTCGATTGAAACACTCTGTCCGCCGTCGCTGACCGTTGCTGCTGATGAAGGAATACAGTCTTTTACAGTCATTTCATTTATTGTTGTCCATTCATATGAAGTCGCCGTTACAAAGACTTTGAGTATGTTTCCTGCTGCTGCATTTGAAATCACAGTAAGCGGAATCTTGTACTCAATCACCCCAGAAGAAGAAGTGCGTTCTGAGGCATAAACATCAGTACGCCCGCTGTCAGAGATCCAGCGATAGTCCTGCATCTGAGATTTATAAATAAAATCAGATATAAAGCAGTCGACTCCAGAGAATTCGGTACTCGTAGCAGGACCATAGTAACTATTGTAGGCAGAATCAGAAGAAGCCTTACCTCCGGAAGAAACCGCAGTGTTATCAATCATAATTACTAATCTGTCATCATCTGCAAACGAACTGAAATCACCTTTTACTGCGATATAAAGATTTTCATCGTCGTTTGTGACGGCAACTTCAGTAAGGTTGTATCCAGACGGATTTGCAAGGCTTTCCGAACTGCTTTCTGCTGATTCCCAGGCTTCTTCGTCGAGAACTCCGTCAAGAGTTATTAAAACCGGCGAAAAGTTTACTGTGAAAGTTCTTGTGTAGCTTGAAGCATTCAATTCAGGAATAAATCCTGATATTGTGAAACTGCCCGTGAAAGATTTTCCTTTTAAGTCTTCGCTGCACGAAATCGTGATTCCATCTTCGCTTGTTCCGAGCGTAAAGTCTGAACTTGTAAGGGAAGATGCATCACTATCTTCTGAAGAAAAAACAACTGATGCATTGTCCGTAAGAGTTACAGACCCGTTTGTCGGAATCGTAATCACTTTGCCGGATGTACTTCCGATTGTAGAAAGAATCACCCCTTCCGTAACGACTTCATCTTCATAAAAAGGCTTTACCGAGAATTTCTGGCTGAAAGAAGCAATTGCCCGGCCTTTCTGCGCTCCTTCATTGCAGACAAATCCAGAAAGCTTCACTTCAACAGAATCAAGAGAGTTTCCTTTTGCCGTAGCGGCATCAAGAAAATAGCAGACCGGTGTCATATTAAGCCGGAAAGTTTTTCCGTCTGCACTCATTTCACCAGCAGAAACAGAAACCTTCGGGTCTGAATCAGAATCAAGAATGATTTTTCCCTCTGAGATTTTGTAAGTAACCACTGCTGACTGACCGGTTGGTGTAGTAAAATTAACCGCCATACTTCCGGAAAGCTCGTAGCTGTAAGAATCAGTTCCATCATCGTTTTCTGTGACAGTTCCTGCCATTGCGGCTTTACGGCTGAAATCTACAGCAAGAGAAGCCCCGGTTGTGCTGGAAAAATCAGTCGTAGAGATTCCGTCAAAATACCAGGTTTTTCCGGCGATAGAGGCAGTTCCTGTTTCTTCCGTCATTTTTGCATTCTGTTCACTCGAAAGACTGTCCTGAAGCTGGGAGCAGGAAGTGAAGGCGAACACAAGAGCTATGATGCTGCCAGCAATTTTCAATTTTTCATTTTTAATCTTCATTTTTGTCACCTTCCTTATTTCTCAACTGGAGTCGCAACACCGCTTGAAGCGTCGATTAGAAGAGTTACCTCACCGGCATTCAAATCAAGTCCGTCAATGTAAAAATTCCACATGGTTCCGGCATCGCTGCCATTTCCTTCGAGAACACCTTTTGAATACCATGGTCGTGTCCACTCGCCTGTCGGACAAAGTGAGAACTGGATGTTCGCGCAGGTTACGGCAATAGGATTTGAAATTCCCTCACCTTTTTTCATGGTGACATCCGAGCCTGTGTTGTCCCAGCCGTCTGCGTCATTACCCGAGAAATTTCCGGGCAAAGAATAGGAGCCCGAAATATTATCCCCAAAGCCTGTGAATTCAAAAGTCACCATCAGAGCTTTCTGGTCATGAAGGCCTCCGGCATCCGCACAAGAAGAAAATCCAAAACAGACAGCCGCAAAAAGTAAAAGAAGTACAATTTTCAGTTTTTCGTTTTTAATTTTCATTTTTCTACCCTCCTTACAGATTCCAGATCAGACCAACGCTGATTCTGCTGACTGTAGAATAATCCGTCAGGTCGTTGAGAAGATAAGTTCTGTGCGTTGACATATCCTGCTCCTCGTCAAGGCGGCGTAAAGTGTAGTTATTGTCAGTATACGGGAACATTCCGTAAGTAAAGTGTGTCCAGAGCATAGGTTTTCCCGGGAGCGGAAGGCTTTTTACGCTGAATCCAAGGGCAAATGCAAGGGGAACGTTTGTTTTGTCGTCAGTATTGTCATTCCTGATAATTGCTCCGAGCGTCGTGTTCAGCCTGTCTGTCACATCAGTATTAAGCATGAACGAGTGATATGTTTTTTCGAGCGGGTAAGAAGAGCCGCTTTCCCATGCCCCGTAAGTTCGTTTTACAGCATAGTCAAAAGTAAGTTTTTTTATGTATGGAATTGAATCCTCCGCAACGATTTCAATACCTGCTTCGTCAAGACTTGCTATGAAAGACTTGTCCTTATCCTGATTTTCCGAGAGTTTGTCAAAATTCATAACTCCGTAAAGTCCGAGAGTGAGATTTTTTCCGAGAACATTTGAGAAATCAAAGTCTGCGAAAGGCTCCGTTCTGAAAGAAAGGGCTCCCTCGTAATCTCCGTTATCACTGAAATCTTCCCTGTAATAAGTGAATCCCTGATCAAGTCCGAGAGTGAAAGGTGTTCCCTTAATTTCGAACGATTTCTTTGCGTCGAGCTGAGTTGTAGCAGTGTTCGCATTGATGTCATCATAATACTCACCGTCACTTCCCCATACGGAATCCACAAATTTTCCTGCGACGCTCTGCATTAAGCTTACATTCCAGCTGTCAGCCGTCCAGCCGATTCTTCCGGCATACGCAAGAGTGTCATTTCCCAGCTTAAGATCTTCGTCAGTTCCGAAAGTTCCGAGAAGATGAAGTTCCGCCTTGAGTTTTTCAAGAGGTTTTAAGCCAAGATAGGTTGAGAACGCGTTCGTATTCGTGCGGTTGTAGAAGAAAAGCTGCTCTTCCGTGGTGGAGCTTCCGAAAGTGAACATGAAATCCGCAGAATCTTTGTATTTTATTCCGAGCCAGTCATAAGTTCCGTAGGTACCGACCTTGTCGCTGAAAGCAAGGAGCGCGTCAATTTTGAAATCTCCGAACTGCTGGATTTCAGGTCCGTTTTTGATTTCGGTGTAGCCGTTCCAGTCCTTGTAGTCAATTACGTTGAAAATTCCGTCGAAGTGGCTCATTCCGTCGTCTTTGCCGGTATCTCCGTAACCAAATTTTGTGATGAGATACGGTGTCGTAAGGTTCACGCCCATTTTATTGAAGCAGCCAAGCCCTTCGTCATTTCCTTTTTTGAATGGTGAAGAGAACATATCGAGGACAGACTGAAAGCCGTCTCCCCAGGTTACATCAGGAACGTTATCAGCATAAGTATTCTCCTGGTAAAGGGTTCTGTCAAAATCCAGGACAGAAACTTCTGAAGAAAGGAAGACATTCTGGCTGACTTTTCCCCAGAACCACCAGTTTGCCTCAGTTTTAAAATGAGAGTTGTCGAATTCGTATCCTTTTTTAGTTTTATCGCTGATGTTTCGGATCAGAGACTCATTCACGCTCTGGGTTTCAATCCAGATTCCCATTTTAAGGTCTTTAAAAGGCCCTGAAGCAGTTTCTCCACCGTTTCCGCCGGCAGAAGGAGCCTGTGAAACCGCATTTCTCAAATCTTCGTTCAGAGGCACGATAAATCCATCATCCGCTTCCTGAGCAAAAAGCACAGATGCGAAAAGTGCCGTGAAAAGAAGAATATATTTATTTTTTTTCATATTTCCCCCAGTTTTTTTTATTAACACACAGATTTGTCCGTGCCTGACGGCACTCATTTTAAACGGCGAAGGACGTTAATCCTGAGCAAATCCGTTTGTTATTTCTAATCGACTTTTATCAGTTCGATATCGTCGAAGTTGCCCCAGCAGTCTGGAGCTGTATCAAGATAGATTCCGACAGTGACATTCTGCGTGCTTACCGGGATTCTGATTTTGTACTGATGCCATTCGTTCCATCCGGTGTTCACGATTTTTGACGTAATCTGATTTGCCGTACCGTCGTAACCTGCCGCAAAGAGACGGATATTGTTCTCTCCGCCTCCGCCCATTGCCCAGACAGAAAGTTCATAAGTGCCGTTTTCGAGTCCCGTAAAAGTCTGAGAGAGAATTGAACGGAACCCCTGTGCAAGCCAGTATTTGTAAGTCCATTTTCCAGTGCGGGCATTTCCCTTGTTGTTCTCCATGAAGCAGGCAGCCCCGGGTCCGTTGAACTTCCATTTTCCGAATTTTCCGCTCTCAAATGACGCATCTTCAATTAAATTCATTCTGTTAGAGAGAGTGACCAGAGCCTTTGCCTTGAAGTCCGTTCCAGTAACCGTGCCTGCAACTGTGATTTTTCCAGCTTTCTGAGATTTCCAGTCAACGCTGTCCCATTTTACGCCCAAAAGCCCTTCGCTGTCGTTCGTGTAAATTACTTTTACTTTTTCAGGAAGAGGCGGAATGTCGCCAGGCTTTGCCGTAATTTCAATCGCTTCGGCAAGAGCATAAGGAACGAAACCGCTTCCGTTTTTTGCAGAACCGCCCCAGATATTTTCGATTTCGCCCCTCCCGCTTACGAGATTGTAAGTTGCAAGGGATGGAAGGACCTTTCCGTCAAAACTGAAGAGCGCCTGATTTTCCCAGGTATTGCCCTCTGTTGCAGAAAGATTCGCGCCCTTCCACAGAATTGAGTCTGCTTCCCAGTAAAATACGCCGCATCCGCCTTTGACGCCCGCAACAGTTGCTATAATGTCACGCAGTTCCGTAGCCTGTCCCTGAACGCTAGGAACATAGCCGTTCGCCTCGTCAGAATAGACCTGGAAGACATTTCCCTGAAAGTCTCCGTTCTCCTCGGTGAAAGCATAAGCCGTCTCCACGACTGCCATTTCTTTTCCGTAGCGCTTCGCACACATTTCCATGTTTGCCTTTAAGTCTGCCATTGAACCATGCCAGTACGGATAGAATGAAAGACCGATAATGTCGTAGTCGATTTTTGCTTTTTTTACTTCATCGAAAACATATTTGTACAGGTCCTGCTTTCCGCCGTCCGCAAGATGAATTACAATCTTGATTTTGTCGCCGCCTTTTGCAGTCCGGACCCCCTTCGTTGCGCGGTCCAGAAGACGCATGAATTCCTTCATTCCGCCGATTTTTGCGTTTTTATCGTCACTCCAGGTCTGTCCGACAGGCCACATAAAGCCTGAGTTGAGCTCATTTCCTGTCTGAACGCTGTCAGGTGTACAGCCTTCGGCCGTAAAACGGTCGATTGTCTCGCGCGTGAATTTTTCGACAGTATCTTCAAGCTGCTTCGGGCTGAGATTTTTCCAGTCCTGAGGCATGTACTGTTTTCCAGGGTCAGCCCAGAAGTCCGAATAATGGAAGTCGAGCATGAATTTTAAGCCCGCTGTCTTAATTCTCTTTGCAATTCTGAGGTCGGTCTCAATCGTGTTGTCTCCGCCGCCCCTTTTCTCCCCTTTTTTTGCGACAAGCTTTCCGTTTTTGTCGTACTGGTCTTCCTCATAAACAGGGTTGTTCCAGAGACGGATTCTCACATAGTTCACGCCGTGGTCTTTCAGGATTTTAAAAATATCCTCTTCCTCGCCGCGTGCGTTGTAAAATTTTCCGCCGGTCCTCTCAATCTGATCAATCATAGAAATGTCAACGCCCTTCATAAACTCCTCCGAAAGACCGTCAACCTTCTCGACAACGATTTTCTGCTTCACAGCCTCGTTTGCCTTAGTGCCGCCTGCAGCAAAGGCAAATGAAGCAAGAGCAACAGATGCCAGCGTCATCAAAACCTTTTTCATTTTTCCTCCTTATTTTTAATTAACAAACGAAATTGTGTATTTTTTCTCTGTTTCGCAGCTCACTGAATGCAGCGCCGCAATCTGCTGACCGTCAAAAGCCGGCCATTTTTCAAGGTAAAGTTTCGCGTCTTTTTTAAGCGGCAGGATTTCCAGCACGAGATTCGAAAAATCTGTTTTGCCTTCAGCAAAGCGCTTCAGGCCGATTTCCCACGGGAAGTCCTCGCCAAGATAAAAATGATCAAGAAGAAGTTTTTTCTCACCGTCTTTGACTTCGTAGAGATTCGCACTGTCGCCCGTATAACTGACTGAAACAAAAATATCGTTCAGATTCGTTTTACACTCATCTGATGAACCAGAGCGCAGATTCTCAACAAGGCCGCTTAAATCAAGTTTGTAGAAAGCAGAGCCGTTTTCTTCCGTGATTTTTTCTGTAGAATAAGCGCTGACCTCTACACCGCCGTTTTTTTCAGGTTCATAACAGGCAAAAAGAACTTCATCAAGGTCTTTCGCCGAATTTTTATTCACGAAGCCTGTTTTTTTCCACCCTGAAGGAGTTTTCTCTAAATCAGGATAGACAAATATTTCTCCGTCAGAACGTGTAGTGATTTCAATTTCTTTATTTTCGTTTTCAACAGCATAAGAATCAGAATCCGTGATGATAAGGCGTCCGTCACTCATTCTCCAGGAATTGAGCGCATCTTTTTTTGAAAGGACAAGGAATTGTTCCGTGCCTTTTTCTCCAAAATCAAAGAAATTTCCGGCAGAATTGTCATTTTCACGGCTGTAAAATACGAAGACTTTATTTTTGTCGTTTCCGGCTTTTGTAAGCGGGGTGACTGAAGCTGTCTTTACGAGAGTCTTTCCGTAAGTCATATTAAACGGGAAGAAGAAAAAGTCTCCGTCCATAACATCGGTTTTCGGAAAAACGGTATTTTTATCGTAAGATTGCAGTTGTACTGCCTTATGAACAGCCATTTTCTGGTGTCGAACATAGTTGTTCACGAAAACATAGCCGCGTTTTTTATCACTTCTGTATGCGTAGCGCAGTGAAGTTAAATCATCAGGCCGAACTTCAGATGGAATTTCGCACGGAAGCGTACATAAATCCTCGCCCCATTCCGCCGTAAAATACGAAAGAAGCTTAAGTTCGCGCAAAGTGTCAGAAACCTGACCGAACTCGCGGATGGGAGCACGGAAATCGTATGATTTTACGGGAAGATTATTGAGGTAGCCTGTCGCAGTTGATTCCTGCAGAGTCGTGAGTTTTCCTTCAGGATTCGTTCCGCCACAATACATATAAAAGCCCAGAAGATTACAGCCGCTTCCAAGTTTTGTGAGCGCGACTGCCGCAATGTCACGGCTTGTGGCAATCGTCCGTCTGTGACCTGTGACCTGAAGTCCTCCGCCAAGTTCTGCTGTAAGGTAAGGAAATTTTTCGAGGTCGAAAGTTATTCCGTAGCCGAAACCGTGGTCACTTCCGATATTGTGATCATTCCGCTCATGCGTAAAAGTGTAGTTTCCGCTCGGCTCAATCTCAGTCGTGCGCTGATCCCATGGAGCGTCGCAGTAACCTCCCATCACGGGGAGCATTCCGCCCGTCCACGCTCCTCCCCAGCCTGTTGCCGTGTAAAGAGAAACATTGAAACCACACTCTTTTGCGATTTTCTGAAGGCGCCTCATATGGGATTCGCCCCCCTCTTTTTCGTAAAGGCCGCCGCAGTGACCGTACTCATTTTCAATCTGAACTCCGATTATCGGATTTTCTTTAGTTGAATCGTCTTCCGGATTACAGATGAACTCACTCACCTCTTCATAAATCTTTTTATACCAGTTTTTGACTGTTTCAAAATATTTTTCGTCATTAGTGCGCGGCTCAAAATCTTTTTTTAAGAGCCAGTCCGGGAAACCTCCGTTACGAACCTCGCCGTGACTCCACGGTCCGATTCTAAGGAGCATTTTCATTTTGCAGCCGGCGACTTCCTGCATGAAAGCGCGCAAATCCCGGTTGCCAGACCAGTCGTATTCTCCCTCAATTTCCTCATGGTGAATCCAGATAACATAGGCGCTCACAATCGTAACGCCTCCCGCCTTCATCTTTAAAAGCCGTTCCTTCCATTCAGAACGGGGAACGCGGGAATAGTGAATCTCGCCCATTACCGGGAAAATGCGCTTTCCGTCTTTTAATATGCTGATACTGTCAAAACTATATGCCATACTTTTTTTTCCTCAAACAGACTGCGCAACCGATTGCGCAATTCTTCTGATAACATTGTGCAACCGATTGCGCAAATTGTCAAGGATTTTTTTTATATGGGGAAAACAAAAACGGACAAAAAAAAGACAGCCGTAAATTCTGCTGACTGTCTTTACAGCCCTTCCTTAAAGAAGGGCTCTTAATTCTTACAGAGGCTCAAAAGCTCACGGACTTCGCGGCCTGACAAATCCCTGAATTCTCCGGGATTCAGTTCTCCGAGAAGGACATTTCCGATTCTTATACGGCAGAGGTTTCTGATTGCGACACCGGCGTCCTCAAAGACCCTGCGGATCTCACGGTTTTTGCCTTCGACAAGGACCACCCGCATTTTGTGGGAATTAAGTTCTTCTGCATCTTTTGCCTTATAAAAAATCCCCTCAACACGGATTCCTTTTTTAAAGTCTTCCGCAAGATTTCTGGGCAAAGGAAGCGAACTTTCTACAATATATTCTTTTTCGATTTCGGCGCTCGGATGACTGAGTTTTGCAGCGAAATCTCCGTCATTCGTAAAAAGCAGCGCTCCATGACTGAACATATCGAGCCGGCCGACATTATAAAGCCGCTCAGTATATTTTTCACGGAGCAAATCCACGGCAACCGGCCGCCCCTTTTCATCAGACTGAGAACAGACAACTCCGAGAGGTTTATTTAAAAGAACATAGCGCTTTGTTTCTTCAAGAGAAACAGGGTTTCCATCGACAAGAATTTTATCGTTATTCGTGACCTTTGTGCCAAGCTCAGTAACGACAACTCCGTTTACCGAGACCCTGCCGTCAAGAATGATTTTTTCCGAAGCCCGCCGGCTTGCAACGCCAGAATGAGCGAGAAATACCTGAAGACGGACTTCGTTTTTTCCGGAAGTAGAATTATCGGGCAAGTGTGAACCTCTCATTTTCTGTTTCGTCAAGCTGCGGGAGCTCCGAGATAGAATTCAACCTGAAGAATTTGAGGAATTCCTTTGTTGTTCCGAATTCGACCGGTCGTCCAGGGGTATCCCGTCGTCCTACTTCCTTAACGAGAAGTTTTTCGACAAGAAGACGAATCATATTGTCCGGTGAAACGCCACGCAGAGCTTCGATTTCGGCCCTCGTTATCGGCTGTTTGTAAGCAATTATTGAGAGAACCTCAAGAGCAGAGCGGGAAAGTTTTCCTTCGTTTTTGTTGCCGTATTTTTCTTTGAGGCAGTCCCACAAAACTTTTTTCGGGGTGAGCACATAGCCGCCCGTGATTACAGAAAGTTCCATTCCGGAAACAGGCTGCGCGTATTTTTCTTTTAGAAGTTCGATGCATTCAGTAACGACATCAACTGACAGTTCTGTAGAAGAAGCGAGCTCATCGACAGAAAGGGGTTTGCTTTCAAGAAACAAAACCGCCTCTACAAGCCCGGTCTCTTTTTCAAGATTTATTTTCATAAGCGGAAAGTATTATATAAAATAAGGTATTTTTCAACAATAGAGATATTCCATGGATATGCTGACAAACACATCTGCCTGCCGTCAGACATGTGACGCAATTAATCAGCGTCCCCTTGTGTTCACGGATTATTTTCAGATTCTTCAGAAAGAATCTCCTCAACCGTTTCCATAAGGCCCTTTAATGAGACAAACGATTCTTTGAGCCTCAGTTTATAAAAAATCTGGGTCCCCTTTTTGATCGGCTCTACAATTCCCGCATCTTTCAAAACCTTAAGATGGTGGGAAATAGCAGGACGGGAGAGAATAGTCTTTCCGGAAAGATCTGCGACATTTATTCCGTCAGGACCAGCCGCCGCAAGGTCAAGGCAGATTTTTTGCCTGGTGGTATCACCAAGAGCCAGGAAGATTTTTGAGCAGCCCTTGAACTCATTCTGGGCAAGCTCGATTTTCTGAGGGTCAATCATATTTACCTCCATTTTGCAAAAATAAACTTTATTGATTCTTAAAATTGTAGTAAAATATCAAAGTTCAACTTTTTTTTAAGAATTTGCTTGACACATTTTGCAGATGTCGTTATATTTTGGTTTATCAGTTTAATTACTTAAACTGATATACACAATTCTACAATGAATTGCAACAGGAGATGCTTTATGATTAAAAAGATGCTCAAATGTTCCTGGCTCATTATCGCAGCGAGCCTCGCAATTACCGCATTTTTCGGCTGGCAGCTTCGCAAAATTTCTATCGAGAACACTGTGCGAATGTACATGCCGCAAAGCTCCGAGTCTTACCAGCGCATGCTGAAGGCCGAAGAAGACTACGGAAGCATGATGGTGCTCGGTATTTCGCTGGAAACAAGCGGAGAGACAATTCTCACCCCTGAATATATCCGTATTGTTCAGGATGTCACCGAAAAAATCGAGAACGTCGCATACGTTGAGAGTATCGACTCAATCGCAAACATGGACTTTATCGTCGGCGAGGAAGGAAGTCTCAAGGCTTCAGGCATTCTCGGTGAGGACTACTCTGGTTCTGCTGAGGATATGGCAGCAATCAAGCAGCGTCTCGTTGACTGGCAGGAAATGTACAACCGCGTAATCATCACTGACGACGGAAAAACGACCCAGCTTATGATTACCCTCGAGCCAAAAGACGAGAACGGCGACATGCTCAACTCAAAAAAGCAGATGAAAGCCCTGCACGACATCCAGGCAATCTGCGAGGAAGCACTCGAAGGTTCAGACCTCGAAGTCCGATACTTCGGTGACCCGGTTTTGAGCGACAACGGCTACACATTCATGGTCTCAGACCTTCTCATTCTCATTCCTTTTGTTGCGCTTGTCGTTCTTCTTTCGCTTTACTTCTCATTCCACACATGGAGCGGAACACTTCTTCCTTTGATTACCGTTCTTATGGCTACAATCTGGTCTGTCGGTATCATGTGTATGCTCAACATCACATTCACAATCATCGGAAGCGTCATCCCGGTCTGTCTTGTGGCCTGTGGTTCTGCTTACGGTATCCACGTCCTCACCCACTACTACATTGGTCTTGATAAAATCAACGGTGAAATAAACAAAGAAAACCACGCAGATGCCATCGAATATGGTCTCAAAGACGTCTGGGTTGCAGTTCTTCTTGCAGGTGTTACAACGGTCGCAGGCTTCATTTCCAACATCACAAGCCCGATCATGCCGCTCAAATCATTCTCAGTATTTGCAGCAGCAGGTGTCGTATTCTCACTTCTTCTCTCAATGACTTTCATTCCGGCAATGCTCTACGTCACTCCGATCTCTAAAGTCGGAAAACACTGGCGCAACAAAAGCCACCTCACTGCAAAAATCAGAATGAGACTCGAAAAGCAGCTCAAACGGCAGGGCGGAAAAACTTCCGCAGAAGCTACTACTAACACGCTTTACACAATTTACCACTTCTTCTCGGGAACAAAACCGCGTCTTATCGTCTCAACTCTGGTTCTTCTTCTGGTTGCAGGAATCGGATTTAAAATGCTCATCGTTGACACAGCCCTTGTAAACTACTTCCCGCCTGATTCAAAATTCCGCACGGACATTTCTTATGTTGACGAGCACCTTGCAGGCTCAAATACCCTTTATCTCATCGTAAGCGGTGAAGAAAAAGAAGCTTCAGAAGTTTCTGCTGAAGAGAATTCCGTGGCAGACGCAGTTTCCAGCGATTTCGATTTTGGAACAACAGAAAATAATGTGGCAGACACAGTCGCTGATGATTTTGATTTCGGACCATCTGACGCACAGACAGACGACTTCGGTTTCGGAGAGGCTCAGGGTGCAACGGACGACTTTGGTTTCGGAACAGGCACATCTTCAGAAACTGCAGAAACTCAGGAAGAACCGAAGCAGTATTACATGCTCACAAATCCGGAAATTCTTAAGGCAGTTGACGGAATGCAGGAATATCTTCTTTCACGCCATGAAGGTATCGGCAAAATGGTCTCATTCACAACGTTTATCAAGCGAATGAACCAGGTCATGAATTCACCGGTTCCTGGCGATGAAAAACTCTCTCAGACAATCACAATCGAAGAAGGCCTTAATATGCTTCACAAGGCTTACACTCAAGCCGGCGGAGACAAGGCAAACGTAAGTACAATCGTCACAGAACTTGAAAAGCAGCTCAATTTCAACGGTCTTGACTACTACGAAGTTCCTTATGACGTAGCAAAATATCCTGTTGATACCCGCGAACAGCTCGGAGACCTCGTAACACAGTACCTCTACCTCCTTTCAAGCGAGCAGATTCAGCGTTTTGCAAACAATATGACAATGCCGACAGCAATCCGTACTCAGGTTCAGCTCAGAACCCACTCTACGGACGACACTGCCGCAATCATCAAAGACGCACAGGCTTATGCCGCAAAACATTTCCCGAAAGGCTACAAAATTGAAGCAACCGGTAACGGTGAGATGGAATACACCATGACAAAGATGGTCGTTGACAGCCAGACAACAAGCATTCTGCTTTCACTGGCAATGGTCTTCATCATTATTTCACTCTCATTCAGGAGCGTATGGGCAGGAATCATCGGAGCAATTCCACTCGGACTTACAATCCTTCTTAACTTCATGGTAATGGGTTATGCCGGTATCGCACTTGACCTTTGTACGAGCATCATCGCTTCTGTCGCTATCGGTGTCGGTATCGACTATACGATTCACTTCATGGAAACTTACCGCGCTCAGCGTGCCCTCACAGACGATCTTGAGGAAGTAACAAAGAATACATTCAAGACAAGTGGCAAGGGAATTCTTACGAACGCAATCGCAGTCGGACTCGGTTTCTGTGTACTTCTGTTCAGCCGGTTCATCATTCTTCGCTACATCGGAGCACTGGTCGCAGTCGTAATGTTCACAAGCTCTACCCTTGCGATGACAGTAATTCGGGGTCTTCTGAACGCTTTTGATCCTAAATTCATGTGGTCAAAAGAGCAGAAAGAAGCATACAGTAAAAAACTGGCAGAAGAAAAATAAAAAAAATAATTTTGACTGTAACCTTCAAAAGGTTTATTAGTTTAATTATTTGAACGGATTAAGAAAGCGTTGCTTTCTAACAAAATAGTATGGCGCGGCTCAGACAGAGCCGCTATCCAGGAGGAAATATTATGAAACTTACAAAAAAACTCACAGCACTTGCTCTTACTCTCGTTATGGGAGCATCTGCATTTGCAATCGACGGAACAGAAATCATGACTAAGGTATATGACCGTCAGAAACCGGACTTCTCAAAGGCAGCAGTTCAGGTCGTTCTCTCAAAGAACGGAAAAGTTGAGGAAACACGCAATGTCGGCGAATACGGCCGCTGCAAAAACAACCTTTCTGATGTCGTTATGATCTTCCTTTCACCGGCTTCGGTAAAAGACACACGCTTCCTCGTAAAAGCAAATGAAGGAAAAGACGATGACAAATGGATTTATCTTCCTACCCTTAAATCAACACGCCGTGTCGCAGCAAGTGACGGCTCAAAGGCTTTCGTCGGAACAGATTTCTCTTACGACGATATGAGCAGTCGCAAAGTCGAAGAGGACACACACGAGCTTCTTAAAGAGAGCGAAGACAAAGGAAACTTCAAGGACCTTTATGTCGTAAAATCAACACCAAAAGATACAAAATCAAGCCAGTATTCTTACAGAATCTCATATGTCACAAAAGATGCATGGATCCCGACTTACATCGAGCTTTACGACAAAAAAGGCAAACTCCTTAAAGTTAACGAGATCAAGTCTCTCAAAAAAATGCCTGGTACAAACGGCCGCGTTTACAATGTTCCGATGGAGAATGTTATGACAAACGTTCAGACAGGACACGTAACTGCAATGAAAATGGTAAACGTTACAGTTGACCAGCCGCTTTCAGACCGCTACTTCACTACAGACTTCCTTAACACAGGAAAATAAGCAATAAAAAGAACAGGGACTGCCCGGAAAAAACGGACAGTCCCTTTTTTTAACATTTTCCTTATAACGAACGCATTAGTTAAAAGTTTCAGAAAGCATGTCATTTACGCTCGGGGAAGCAAAAACTTCGCCCACGCTGCAGCCGGCAAGCACAATGATTTTCAGAACTTTTATTTTTGTATTTGACCTAGTATTCAAATTCCCTTCGCCTCTGTTCCTTGTCGTTCTGATAAATAATCTCGGTCTTTTTAAGGCCGTCTTCGTACAGAACTTCTACAGAAAAACCGCCGTCAAAATAAAGCCTTTCCGAATAATCAGAAAAAGATTTATATTTACGCTCAAGATGAAGCTCATCATTCTCATAGAATTTAAGGTCAGGGAGATTTTTATTTTCATCGCTCACTGAAGAATAATCAAAAACACTCTTTGTTGTTCTTTCTTCCGTGTTCCATCGCCCGAGAAGATTCTTTTTGTACGTCCAGAAGGTCGTATTTTCTTCGGTCAGCCTGCCCTGCTCATCGTAAGACCTAAGGATTTTTTTATCGTCAAGCAGAACCGTCTCAGTCTCCGCTTTTTCATCTTTTTTATCGTCTGAACTTTGAGATGCTTTCTTCTTTTTTGACTTGATTTCCCGCTCTTCATAGTGACTTTCAAGAACAGAAACATTCTCACCTTTTTCATTAAAATGCTTTTCCGTTCTTTTCCTGGCAGCGTAATTCTCTTCTACAGTCTTTTCAGTAACATTAGTCTCCGGGAAATATTCATATTCCGTCAGATTTTGAAGAATCATATTTCTGGCAGTAGTTCCGGTTTTAAATTTCTCAGCTTTTTCAAGCCTGTAGAGAGGGTCGAAATTCTTACGAATTAAATTTCCGTCGTAATAATTGACAAGAACCGTATTTTCACCCTCATTCCAGACAGTGAACTGCTCTCCGTCATACATAAATTTTCTGAGGGAACCGTCATTTTTTGAATACGAGAATTCTTTCGGAACATCAGTAGTCTTTTCCTGTTCGGTCTCTACCCCGCGGTCATTGCCTTTTTCAAGAATTTCAAGGAGTTTCTCACCGTCAATGACTCCATAATCTACGCCGGCCTGAGGATTTTTAACAAAACCTTCCGGAACAAGAAGTCCCATTATAACCTGGTCAACCCAGTCAAATTCAAGAATTTCTGACTGTTCTGAAGAATCTTCACTCATAGAATACAAGTCTTCGTCACAAAAAGTAGAGTCGATGATTCCCATATAGTCCGGATTGTAGAACTCACAAAGATAAACAGGATTTTTTGCAAAATCAGAGATTTTGTGCCGTGAAAAAAGAACAGTGCCAGTACGGGAGATTTTTGAAAGCGCCGAACTTTCAGGAAGCGGTGAATGCCCCGTGATATTGTAGCGGGTCACCTCAAAAGTTAATTCCCTAAGATAAGCAAGAGCCTTTTCTTCGTTCTGAGAAAGAGCCTCGGAAAATACTGCCGAAGAAAAAAGAAAGAGAAAGATAAGAATTAAGAACTTAAAACAACGCGCTTTCGACACCTTCAATTTTTCCTTCAGGAATCAGCTCCGTTTCCATTTCTTTTTCGCGCTTTATACGCTCTTCGGCCTGTTCATCAGTTTCGCCCTCTTTCAGTCTGATTTTCTGCATTTCGGAAGCCCCTGTCACCGTAAACGGCTGGGATTCACGGAGTTTTTGCAGTCTTGATTCTTTTTGAGAACGCTGGAACAGATTTATAGTAAGGTCTGTCAGACCAAGGCCTACGCAGGCAAGAGCGGAAATCCCGATTATTTTTTTTATGTCATCTTCTGTAAAATCATCAGTATCCTTGCTAAGGGGATTTCTGAACTCCCCGTACTCATAAAGCGAATAACCGAGAGTTGTCCAGATTGTCACAAAAGGAAGTGAGCCGAAAGTGATAATCTCAGTCCGCCTTAAATCCTTTGTCCACTGCGGGAAATTTATATCGTCATAATTTGAAGAAGATGAGGAATCTGCCGCAAAAAGATTATGAGGAAACTGAAAAATGAAAATTGAAAGCTGAAAAATGAAAAGCAAAATTTTTTTCATATTCTTTTTCACAGTGAATTTCCGCTCATTTCGTTAAGACAGTCCGAAAGAGTCAAAAGAGCGTCCACACTCAGATTTTCGGCGCGCTCAGAAGGCTTTATTCCGGATTTTTCAAGGGCAGCGTCAGTTTTTTCAGCACCAGCAAGAGCAAGAAGATTATTCCGGACTGTTTTTCTTCGGGAAGAAAAAAGCTGGCGTATCATTTTCATAAAGAATTCAGGATTTTCACAGCGCGGAAAATCTTCTTTTTTTGTCATCAGGACGGCCCTGCTCGCAACATTCGGAACCGGCCAGAAATTACCGCCCGCAAGGTCGAGGGCATTTTTTACGTCGTACGCCCACTGGCACAAAACCGAGAACGAAGAATAGTTTTCGGTGCCTTCTTTTGCAACCATTCTCTGTGCAACTTCTTTCTGAATCGTAACGACGGCCTTGTCAAAGCGGACGCCCTCATTGATTGTGTCTGCGATTATAGTAGCAGCGACATTATACGGCAGGTTTCCGAAAAATCTGTCAGCGCCCCCGTTCTCATCATAGAATTTTTTCCAGGTTTTAAGGACATCCCCCTCAACCAGGGAGAATTTATTTTTTGCAGAATAATCCTCAAAAAACTGCCTCACAAGGCGCGCAAAGCCGTGGTCAATCTCAAAGGCCGTGAGAGCTGCCCCACGCGAAAGAATCTCGCTTGTCATGCAGCCAAGCCCGGGACCAACTTCCCAGACTTTTGTATTTTCAGAGACGTCGAGAAAGTCAATTATTTTTTTTCGGGCCTGTTCATTCACCAGAAAATTCTGACCGAATTTTTTCTGCATCGCCATGCCGTTTTCGTCAAGAAAGGCTTTCAAAGCCAGAGGGCTGTTATAGTCCGGAGTTTTCAAAATTCTATTCCCCTAAAATTTCCAAAAAATAAAACGAATTTTTTAATCAAAAAATACAGTAAGTTCATAATATCACAAAAAGCCCCTGAAAGAAAAGGCAGAACAAGACAAACCATAACTCCGAAAAGCCCCAGGTACAGAAAAAGGAAAACAAGCGGGGAAACAAAAAGACTTGCAGCAATTCCGACAGGCATGATTTTCCCGAAAATCTTAATTGAAACCGGAGAGGTCGCAATCTGGGCTGCGGTCGAATCCGAAATAGAAAGCCGGGTTCTGTAGGGGATAAAAAACGGATACACTTTTCTGAGAAACATTCCAAAAAGAATGATTCCTGCGAGGGAAGAATATGAAAGCATGAAGGCTGGCTCAAAAATATGGGCAGGGAAAATCATAACATGAATGAGAAAGCACGAAGAAAGGAGTGAAAGAGAGTCAGGCCGGTTCATCCTGAAAAGCGAGTTGAGGTATAAAATGAGGGCTGCAAGGAAAGCACGGAAAAGCGACGGGGAAATGCCTGCGAACCACACAAAAAACAAAACAGCTCCGAGCTGAAGCGCGTCCCCGAAATTACGGCCGCCCGCCTTTTTGCCGAAAAAGTGCGCAAGGGAGCCGAAAAGTCCTAAATGCATGCCGGACAGCGCAAGAATATGAGAAAGCCCTGAGTCCCGGAAAGCATCGGACACTGATTTTTCGGTATACTCACGGCTTCCCGAAAGAAGTGCAAGAAGAAGACCTCCCGCCTCTCCCCAGGAATACATAAGCCTTTTAAACTGAAGGCGGCAGAGAGCCCGGAATTTTCTGAAAGGCGCCCCCAAAAAGCCTCCTTTCCAGCCGAGTGATTTTCCGCCTTTTACGAGATACGAAATTTCTTCAGATTTTTGTATATGAACAACTTCAACTGAGAGAACTGCCCCGCTTTCGACCAGGAAACCACCACAAGACTTTCCGGAAACCGAACTGTAAATTTTCCCAGGATAAAAGGCCTCCACAAATTCAGACGGAAAAAAAAGGTTCAGTTTTCCGCAGGCAGAAAAGGCCCCGTTTTTCGTGAACGCTTTAGAAACTGAAAATTCGGTTTTATAGGATGAGCCGTAAAAAGCTGATTTCACAGGATTTCCGGAGACGAAACCTTCAAGGCGCACAATTTCATTTTTTTTTGCAGGCGTACAGAATGAAGCGCGCTTTTTTACTTTCACAAATCCAGAATAAAAAAGAAGTGAAAGAATCAGGCACGAAAGAAAAAGCGGATTTTTTAAGACTTTTACCAATTTAACTTAGCGAGAGATTTTTTAGCCTCGTCGGTCACTTCGACCGGGTAACTTAAGTATGAGGTATAAAGAAGAGTGTCAAAGGCTGTTTTGTCTCCCAGTTCTCCCAGCGCAATAATCAGAGCAAGAACAACGCTCCTGGCAGGCATTTCGGATTTATTGTCAGCCGACAATTTTTCTACTCTGCCGTTGCATTCTGAAAGAAATTCAGTGAGGGTCTTTGCAAGCGCATTTGAAGGGACTTTGGGTGACAGCTGAATCAGTTTAACGAAATCAGACTGAGTCATCTCGCCTTTTTCATAAGCTTTTTTTGCAAGGAGAATATTTTCGTTCATTACGTTTGCAGAATGAGACCATTTATTCTCCGCAAGGACTTCGCCCGCCTCCACCTGGAAAGAAGCGAAATCTTTTTTTGCAGAATCACTGTTTTCTTTCAGTTTCTCTGCATTATTTATTGCTATTAAAAGTGCATTTTCGGCAACATCACACAAAAAATTTGGTGAAATTTTTGAAGAATTTTTAAAAAGCAGGAAGAAATCTCTAAAATCTCCAATTTTTGATATGGAAAAGATTTTTATTACATCTGAAAAAGAATCTTTTGAAAGACTGACAAGAGCCTCGTCCGCCGCAGCCTTATATTCAGGCCAGATTTTTGATGCCCAGATATTGTAGACAACAGTAAGCGACTCCTCGTTTCCGATTTTTCCGATTGTAGAAATCAGGGACTCGAGTTCCGTAGATGATTTTTCGGCAGTTTTGTAAGCATAAGTGAGATAATCATTGATGAAAGCAACGAGCATTGTATTTTCACCGGCACTGTAAAATTCAAGCCGTTCCATAACCGCAGAACGAACATCAGAATTTTTATAGAGGCGGAAAATCGTCATGAATTTTTCGGCGATGTCTTTCAGTTTTGATGAATCTATCTTTTTAGACTTGATTTCTTCGTTTGAATTCGGAAAAACCCGCACACTGGCGGCTGCAAGCCGGGCAAGCTCAATGTCATCTCCCAGAACTGACGCATTCTCAATCGCAAAGTCAAGGCCTTTTTTTCCGACCGGGACTATCTCATCATCCTTAAGGCTCTGGAGAATCGTAATTTTCTCTGAGATACTCCCCTTTACGAATTTTTTTTCGCTGGAGAGATTTTCAGCGGGCCTGGAAAGTTCTGAAAACAAGGGAAGAGAGAGAAAAATGAATACAGAAAAGATTGAAAAAAAACTCCGGACTTTCAATTATCATCTCCCCCTGGAAATTCTGATTAACACTTTCTGCCTGTTGTCAGACAAGCAACGCGATTACTCAGCATTCTCCAGTTTTGCTCCATCAGAAGGTTCTGCTTCAGACTCGTGATTTTCTGACATCCCCGATGACACATTCTCAACCTGATAAGGAATTTCTTCTGCAAGAGGAACCGCCGGCTGTGAATCCATAGCCTCGTCCAGCCGCTCTTCCGCAGACTTGTTCATTTCGTCCTTCATTTCCTGAATTTTTTCTTCCTGCTCTTCCTGCTCAACTTCGGCCAGAGCCTCAAGTTCGTTCTTTTTATCCTCGGACATATCGCGGTAGATAAAGGAAAGAATCGCATTTTTCATTTCTTTTTCGATGTGAAGGCACTCAAAATGAAGCCGTGACTGATTCTGACTCTCGTTGTATTCGACGGCACGAACGACACCGAACATGATGATGAGTTTTTCGTCGATTTCGAACTGAATCTTGATTTTTATGTTTTGACGGCCTTTACCACCGATGCGGATCATAGCACCGTCCTCTGAAATATCTTCGAGAAGACACTTGTAGCCCGCTTCGACCTCAACGGCATCAAAATCAGGTTCCTCAGTGTCGATGAAATAAAGCTGAGCGTAAATCTCACAGGCTGAACGCACGCTCTTGCGTTTCTGGGCTCGTTCCATCTGATTTGTGTGGGCAAGGTAAATAACGCTCTGCCCCTGAAAAATGCCCTCGTTTGTAACACGGGTATCAAAAACATAGCCGGCGTCCCCTTTGCGCCAGAGATAAACGCTCACTTCACGAGTTACCCATTCTTTTGCATCGACAGTGCGTACATTTTTTTGAAGCGGAACCCGGATAATGAGTTCGTGACCGTTACTCAGGATTTCGGAAGCGAAGATTCCCTTGCCTTCGCCCGGTTTTTCGCCCTTCATGATGATTCTCAGGCGCTGACCTTTTTCGAGATATTTTGTGGAGTCAAGACCCTTTTTATTGTCATGATCAAGGTCGATTTTTGTGCGGTATTCGTAAAGTTTTGAAAGAAATTCCTGTGTTTCAGGAGAAGTCTCAGTGCCCTGACTTTTTGCGTCAAGGCTGATTTTTGAAATAGCCATATTGAGGGTGGGAACCGAAACATAAAGCTGCATCGGCTCCGCAATCTCGGCTTCTTTAGCAAGCTTCCAGAGAAGCGTGATTTCGCTGAATTTAAAGCCCTTGTCCTGCCCCATCATAAAAAACTGAATCGGAACCTGAAAAACAACAAGCAGCCTGATTACGAGAAACAAACAAATTACAGTGATGAACAATACTAAAAACACGGTTTATTGTACTATTCTGCACGATTTTTGTCAAAACGGACGGATTTTATGAATTTACCGAGGCTTTTCTGCCATTCAGGCAGCGTAATTCCAAGTTCTTTTTGAATCTTTGACTTATCGAGAACTGAATATGCAGGTCGTTTCGCAGGTGTCGGGTATTCCGAAGTAGAACAGGGGTTTACGATACAATTCTGATTTTTAAGGATTCCTGCTTCAAGAGCCTGTTTTTTGATTTCGTTCGTAAAGTCGAACCATGTCGTCTCTCCCAAATCGGTGACATGATAGATTCCGTTCGGGATTTCTGGCATTTCGCCTCCGCTCAACGTCCGCTCCACAGTCCTGTTCTGAATGATTTTCAAAATCACGTTTGCAAGAGTCTCGCAGTTTGTCGGAGTCCCCCTCTGATCGCTCACAACTTTTACGCTCTCACGGCTGTTCATCGCACGAATCATCGTGTAGACGAAATTCTTTCCGCTAAAGCCATAAAGCCATGCCGTTCTGAGAATGTAGAAGTCGCCTGTTTCTTCGGAAACCGCCTTCTCCCCCTCAGCCTTTGTGAGACCGTAAGCACCAATCGGCTTAACAGGCATGTCTTCCGTATATGGAGTCTGGTTGCAGAGCGGAGTCGAAGCACCGTCAAAAACATAGTCGGTCGAGATATGAATGAGCGGGCAACCGAGCTTTTTTGCGAGACGCGCGATATTACGAGGGCCTTCTGCGTTCAAAGCACGGGCAGCATCAATCTCGCTCTCCGCCTTATCGACAGCGGTGTATGCAGCACAGTTCACTATGCACGAAATTTCCTTATCAGAAGCGAAATTTTCAAGTGCCTGATAATCGAGAATGCTGACATTGCTGTCAGTGCCAGTAAAATCAATTTTGTTTTCTGAAAGGGTGCGACAAACCTGAGAGCCGAGCATCCCACTTGCGCCGATAATCCAAACCATTATTTTCTGTCACCGTAGTTCGCATTAATCCAGTTTTTGTATTCCCCGCTCAAAATATGGTCTACCCATTCTTTGTGCTCAAGATACCAGTTTACAGTAAGCTGTAAGCCCTGCTCGAAGGTCATCTTGCGCTCCCAGCCGAGTTCCTTTTTGATTTTTGTGCAGTCGATTGCGTATCGGGCGTCGTGGCCAGGCCGGTCTTTTACATGGACGATTGTGTTTTCTACATCAGAAGGCGATTTATTGACTTTTGGAGCTGTGAGTTCGATAACCTTGTGCAAAAGCCTGATGTTCTGCCATTCGTTCTCACCACCAATGTTGTATTTTTCGCCGGTAATGCCTGAGTTTACAATCTTCCAGACCGCACGGTTGTGGTCCTCAACATAAATCCAGTCACGGATGTTCTTGCCCTCGCCGTAAACCGGGAGATTTTTTCCGTCGCGGATATTTGAAATCATAAGGGGAAGAAGTTTTTCCGGGAACTGATAAGGTCCGTAGTTGTTCGTGCAGTTTGAGAGTGTGACTGGAAGACCGTAAGTGTGATAATAAGCCATTACGATGTGGTCAGAGCTTGCCTTTGAAGATGAATATGGTGAGCGCGGGTCGTAAGGAGTGTCTTCGGTGAAGTAGCCGGTCTCGCCGAGGGAACCGTAAACCTCGTCAGTAGAAATATGATGGAAAAGAACATCGTCACGAGTTTTGTCGAGCGAGACTCCCCAGTAATTTCGTGCGACATCCAGCAGGGTAAAAGTTCCCATTACATTTGTCCTGATGAAAGCCTCTGGTCCCAGAATAGATCTGTCAACATGACTTTCTGCCGCAAAGTGAATAACAGTGTCGATGTCGTACTGCTTAAAAATGCGCTCGATTTCTGCACGGTCGCAGATGTCAACCTTCTCAAAGAAGTATCGTCTTTCGCTCTCAGGAGCACCTTTCCCGAATTTTTCATCGACCATAGAAAGGTTCTCAAGGTTTCCGGCATAGGTAAGGCAGTCAACATTAACGATTTTGCCCTTGAAACCAGAATCCATGAATTCCTTTGAGCCGGTTGCACTGAGTCCAAAGAGATAGTTGATAAAATTAGAGCCGATGAATCCCGCTCCACCAGTAATTAATATATTGTTCAGTTTTCTAGACATTGTTTTTCTCCATAATTTTTAACCACAGATTACCATGATGCTCCGCATCTAGGATGTCACAGATTAGATAAAAATTATAATCCGTTTAATCTGTGTAATCTGTGGTTTTATTTATTTTTTAATCCAAGTACCGTTGATGTCAAAATAGTCTGTGTTTTTATCGAACGCCGGGTGGTTGCCGTCTTTTTCGCTCAGAAGCGGCTCAATTTCTGGGGCGACGCTCTTCCAGTCGATTCCGATTACAGGGTCGTTCCACATTAAGCCCCCCTCGCCTTTCGGGTCGTAGAAGTCGGTGCATTTATAGAACTGTATACAATTTTCAGTTAACGCAAGGAAGCCATGGGCAAATCCTTTTGGAATATAAAGCATATTCTGCTTTTCTGAATCCAAAATTACTCCATACCATTTACCGAAAGTCTGACTTCCTGAACGCAAATCAACAGCAACATCATACAGCCTGCCAGAAATTGCTCTGACGAGCTTTGCCTGTGGATGTTTTGTCTGAAAATGAAGACCTCTTAATGTCCCTTTGTGTGAAAGAGACTGATTATCCTGAACAAAATCATCAGAAATTCCAACCAGATTGAACTCTTTTTTGTTGTATGATTCAAAAAAATATCCCCGTGCATCCCCGAAAATTTTTGGTTGAATCTCATATAAGCCCTCGAAAGTCTTTCCGTCAGAAGATGAACATTCCTTTATCTCAAACATTAGAAACTCTCTGCGATATGTTTTAAATAATCGCCGTAATCTGTTTTATAGGCAGCCGAAAGCTGAAGTAAATTTTCTCTTGATATCCATTTATTGCGATATGCGATTTCCTCAATGCAAGCTACATATAATCCTTGTCGTTTTTGAATTGTGGCGACATAGTTTCCCGCTTCCTGAAGTCCGTCATAAGTTCCCGTATCAAGCCATGCAAGGCCACGGCCAAGAAGTTCAACAGAAAGCTTGTTTCGTTTCAAATATTCATTGTTCACAGCCGTGATTTCTATTTCCCCCCTTTCGCTGGGTTTTACATTTTCTGCGATTTTCACGACATCATTGTCATAAAAATAAAGGCCAGGAACCGCATAATTTGACTTTGGATTTTTTGGTTTTTCTTCGATTCCCAGAACTTTACCGTCAGAATCGAATTCTACTACACCATAAGCAGTCGGATCTTTTACATAGTAACCAAATATCGTCGCACCTTCTTTATTTTCAAGTTTTTTTGTTGCATTACGCAGGCTGCCGGTAAATCCCTGCCCATAAAAAATATTATCCCCCAGAACAAGGGCTACATCGTCATTTCCGATAAAATCTTTTCCGACGATAAATGCGTCTGCTAAGCCACGGGGTGTATCCTGAACGGCATATTCAAAGCTCATTCCAAGCCATTTTCCATCACCGAAAAGCTCCTTGAACAGTGAAATGTCCCGTGGAGTCGAGATAATAAGGACTTCACGGATTCCGGCGAGCATAAGACAGCTCAAAGGATAATAAATCATCGGCTTGTCATAAAGCGGAAGAATCTGTTTAGAAACTGCTTTTGTAACAGGATAAAGGCGGGTGCCGCTACCACCGGCAAGAATAATTCCTTTCATACGATTATATTATAGAATAATCAAAAATCATAATCAATGAAAAAAGTCTCAGTGTTTCTGTGTACTCTGTGATGTTTTTTCTGTATAATTCAACATAATTTTTTTTGGGAGAAATTATGAATCGTTCTAAAATCGTAGTTCTTGACTTTGGATCACAGTATGCACATCTTATCGCTAAAAGATTCCGTGCTTTGGGATATTACTCAGAGATTGCCCTTCCTTCAGCTGATTTAAGCGTTTTTGAGGGAGCAAAGGGTGTTGTTTTTTCAGGCGGACCTTCTTCTGTCTACGAAAAAGATGTTCCTGAGTTCAATGAAAAGATTCTTGACCTTGATTTACCGATTCTGGGTCTTTGCTACGGGCACCAGCTCATGGCTCACTCTTACGGCGGAAAGGTCGGAAAGGCTCTGGTCGGAGAATTCGGTTTTGCAGAACTTAATCTTAACGATTCAGGTAAATCTTCTCCTCTTTTCAAAAATGTAACACCAAAAACACAGGTCTGGATGAGCCATCAGGACGGAGTTCTTGCTCTCGGCGAGGGCTTTGAGGTCATCGGAACAACAAAAGACTGTCCTTATGCCGCCGTTCAGAACCTTTCAAAAAAACGGTTCAGCCTCCAGTGCCACTGTGAAGTAAAGGACACTCCTGAGGGAAATAAGATTTTCAAGAATTTCGCAGACATCTGCGGAATGAAAGTCAACTGGGACGAAGACACGGTCTTAAACCACATCCTCGAATCAATCAAAAAAGACTCAAAAGACAAGAATGTTCTTTTGTTCCTCTCGGGCGGTGTCGATTCAACAGTTGCCTTCGCGCTTCTCAACAAGGCACTCGGTCAGGAGCGTGTTCTCGGCCTTCACATCGATAACGGCTTCATGCGGAAGAACGAATCAAAGAATGTCGCAGATGCTTACAAGAAGTTCGGCTTCAATAATTTCATCGTCGAGGATGCAAGCGAAAGCTTCCTTAACGCAATAAAGGGCCTCACCGACCCGCAGAAAAAACGAATGGCTGTCGGCGAGAACTTCATCACAGTCCGTGATTCAGTCGTTGCGGCGCAGAAACTCAACGAAGACGACTGGATGCTCGCTCAGGGCACTTTGTATCCGGACATCATCGAGTCGGGCGGAACAAAAAATTCTCACACAATCAAGACACACCATAACCGTGTTGACGGAATCCAGAAACTAATCGCAAAGGGGCTTATCATCGAGCCACTCAAAGATTTGTACAAGGATGAGGTCCGTGCAATCGGTAAAAAGCTCGGCCTTGACGACCAGCTCGTAATGCGCCATCCCTTCCCTGGCCCTGGACTTTCAATCAATGTTCTCTGCTCAAACGGCGTTCTCACCGAAGAGGACAAAAAAGAGATGGCAGAGGCACAGAAAGAGCTTGAATCAATCAAACTCGCTCACTTCTGCGAGCACTGTCAGGCAACAATGCACAAGTTCGTTCTTCCGGTAAAATCAGTCGGCGTTCAGGGCGATTTCCGCACTTACCGCTTTCCGGCAGTTCTCCGTTTCACAAAAGACGAGGAAAACGGCTTCTGCCACTTCCCTAAGCACTGGAAGAAAATCGAGGACGAGTCAAGCAACATCACGAACTCTTCAAAGCTCGTAAACCGCTGTGTAATCGCACTCTGGCAGAACCCGAAAATCAAGGACGAAGACTTGAAACTGCAGGAAGGCTACTGCGACAAGAGAAGACTCGACCAGCTCCGGGAAGTTGATAACATCGTTCTCAAAAACCTTCACGAGAGCGGCTGGTACAATAAAATCTTCCAGCATCTCACGATTGATTTGCCTTATGCCTCTGCCCCGGACAGAGCAAGTTTTGTTCTGCGCCCTGTCTGCTCAGAGGATGTCATGACAGCCCGCTTCGCACAGCTCGACCGGGATCTGCTCAACAAAATCGTTGCCGAAATCGCAGAGCTTCCGTTCGTTGATGCGCTCTACTTTGACGCAACCAACAAACCGCCTGCAACCTTCGGCTGGGAGTAAATGGAACTAAAAAATACATCCTTGTATTTTTTAGTTCCCGTCAAGAATTTTGCTTTGCAAAATTCTTGCGTGTCTACTGCAGCACGACATCCTGTCGTGCCGGCTTTTCTACCGCTTTCGGGCGGTATTTTTTTTGCCCTTATCTCAGATTAAAAAATTAGAGTTTTCTTAGTTTTTGCGACCATATACATAAATTTGTGTTATTTATCAATAAACCGCAATATACCGTATTGACAAGTTAAAAATTCATACATATAGTAAGTGACACTTTAAAAAATCAACAAAAAAAATCATAAATTCATTTCAAAATCAGGGGTTTTATGCGTCTTCGTACGTTTTTACTCGCCTTTGCACTTTCATCAGCAGCATTGTCTATAGGTGCAGAGCCTGACAACGGTAAATTTCTACCATCAAAAGAATTAATCGTTCCAAATCACGTTTTTTTTGAGCTTGGCGGAGGCCTGGACTTCCCGCTGGAATTTTTCAGTCAGGGAAACATTGCCATGACAAGTTACGGCGGTCATTTTTTCGCAGGAGCCGGCTATAACTGGAGCGGATGGCTTTTAGGACTTGAATATACTCACGATATGTGGGGCGAAGGAAAGGGCGAATACTCGCTCATGCAGAATTTCAGGAACAATATCGTCGAGTTTAAATTGAGACGGAATCTCTCACAGAAAAGCATCAACTGGCTTCCAGAGTGGCTTGAAATTGTTCCAGGAGCAGGAATCGGCATTAATTTCATCACTACAGATTATTATCCTTCAAAACATGCAAAGGATGACGGAAGATTAAGCAGCGTTTCTCTTTTTCAAAGCGGGGCTAACTGTCTTTTCTACGACATTTCTCTTGAACTTGCATTTCCAGTCGGAAGTGATACTTTAATTCCTTTTATTGGTGCAGACTACAATGCATTTTACGACACAAGCATCGGCGGTGGTTTTGCAGGATTCGGACGTGTCTATCTCGGATTCAGGACTTATCCTCTTGGAGTCATAAATGATATTCAGAGATGGCGTGAGAAGAAAAAGCTGCAGGAACTTGAAAGCTCAACTCCTCCGCAAACAGAAACAGAAAAAACTGTTACAGGCGAACCTCTGGCGCGCCTCTCAATCACTCCGAATGAGGATTTTACTCCGGACGGAGACGGAAACGGAGACACAGTTCATTTAAAACCTTCAGTTCAGAACCTGACGGAAGAACCCGAGAGCTGGACCATTACGGTTTTTGACCCGAAAGGCGCAGTCTTCAGAAAATGGAGCGGAAACGGAGCTTTGCCGGAGAACATTGACTGGGACGGAAAATCCGACAGCGGAGAAGTCGTATTCTCCCGAAACATTTACACGGTTAACCTCACAGTAATTCCGAAAGAAAACGACAGAAAAAGAAGCGGAAAAAATGAGCTTACGGACAGTGGCAGCATAAAGACCGGAATCTTAATGATTGTAATCATCCCGGAAAAGAAATGGAAAATCATCGTCAACACGATTCATTTTGATGCGGACAGGGCAACTTTCGACCGTATTCCGAAGGAACAGCAGGAAGAAAACCGGGAAACCCTGGACAGCATCGCACGCCAGATTAAGCAGACAGGAAATGTCAACGTCCTTATCGAGGGATATGCGAACAATGTCAGCAATACGGTGCGGGAAGACCGGGAAGAACTCGTTCCGCTTTCAAAGCTTCGGGCACAGGCAATTCAGCAGGAACTGGTTGAACGCGGACTTGACATAAAAACGCTGAGTGCGGCGGGACGCGGAGGAGCAAATCCGCTTGCAGCCTGGGAAGACCGCGCGAACTGGTGGAAAAACCGGCGGGTTGAATTCATCGTAACAAGAGAAGAATAAGGAAAAAAGTGAGAATTATGAAATTTTTACGGAAATTAACGGGATTATTCGGAATTTTATTACTGACAGGCTGTTCAAATCTCTTTGAAACTATCTATAACGAAGACGGAACTGAAAAGACCGGAGACGCATCCCTTTCAGCAGCCGATGAAAACACCGATACGACGAGCGGTCTTGTCGTAATAAAAGCGAGTGCTCCGACTGTAAATCAGATTACCTACAACGAAAGCCAGCACACGTATTATGTCGGCGAAGTTCCTTCCTGCTACAGTGACGACTGGTTTGACGATACAGGCTACAAAAACGGAACAAGCGTAAAATTCCTTGCGAAAGACGACCCTGCAGAATTCCGCTGCTACAAAAATGACGGAAACGCAACGGTCACCTGGAAAGCAGAGCAGACCTGGCGTTATATTCCGGAAGTAAAAACAAACCGTACGACAGACAGCGACGGAAATGAAGTCACATACAACTCAATTATAAGCGAAACAGCGGAAAAACTCGCAAAGAGCGAAAATGTACACGTCGTTCCACTTTCTAAAGGAGACTGGAGCCGCGTTCACGCAGATATTCCTTACGGAGTTACGGTGCTTACCTGCACTATCACTGCAGATGACAGCCAGTACACATCTGTCTACCGAATAATCGTAACAAAGAGTTTCGTTAAAACTTCCGCAGATTCAGACAGCCAGAGCGAAAATTTAAACACTGTCACAGACCATGGTCTTGTCGTAATCAAAGCAACACAGCCGGGAATCAATGCAATCAACTACTCAAGCACGACATACGAATACGAAGTCGGAGATCCAACAGGAGCAGACAAGTCAAACGACTTAATAGGACGAGACGATCCTGTAATTTTCAAGTGCTTCCTGCTTGACGAAAACTCTACCCTCACCTGGAAAGCAAAGCAGACAAAAAAATATACCCTCACTTACGATGAACAGACCGGAGGCATTACCGGCCAGGAACTCCAGGATCTGGAAGAAGACATCATTTTTGACTGGACTTCTTACGGCGAAACGCATACCGGTACAACTCCGTACCTCGAACAGACTGAGGCAGATTCCATCACGACAATCAAGTCAAACCTGCCTTACGGCGTAACAGAGGTTTACGCACTCATAACCGCCGAGAATATCAACATAGACGGAGAACGGGTCACTGACACTGCACAGTACAAAATCACGCTTACCAAACGCTATATCATAACATCAGCTACATCTCAAAGTGCAGACGGCATGACAGGTCTTGGCGTCTATGCCAACGGAACCGTAAACGGCAAACAAAGCGGTACAAACCTTATTACATACAGCGCAGGAAAAAGGAATTACAGCGTAACGGGCTTTAACGGCGGAACAGACCCTGTAATGGTTACCTTTAAGCCGGAAGAACCCGAACATACAGAGCTCATCTGGACTGCAAGACAGACTCAGACCTACAAAGCCGAGACCAGCACATATTCTGCAACAGTAAACGGTGAGACCGTCACTTACACCTATCAGACGGGCGGAAACTACCAGGACTGCGACGAAGTAGATTTAATTGCAGACGGAACTATGGTCATCTCATGCCCTGTTGACGGCCAGGGAATCGAAATCTGCTCAGGAGACCTTCCGTACGGAACAACAGTCGTAACTGTAACGGCAGTTTCAACGGCAGACCCTGAGAGTTCAGCAAACGCAAACACCTACACCGTAACCCTTAAGAAAAAGCATATTACGACAAGCACAAATATTATCTCTGACGACAACTCAAACATAAGCCTTGTAACGGACAGCGGACTTGTCGTTATAAGCGCTCAGGAACCAAACGTAAACCAGATAAGTTTCAGGGCAGACACGCTTAACTACAGTGTGGACGGCATTACGGGGCTGGACAATGACATGGGCTTCCGCTGTTTCCTTGCAGATTCCGAGGCGACCATTACCTGGAACATAACACAGACAAAGACTTTCACGGCACAGACAACGACATCCGAGAAAACAGTGACAGACAGCGTTTTGGAAACGACAACGAAAGTAACGACGACAACCGTAACGGGACAGACAGTAAAGGATTGCTCAAACGAAATTGAATATACAGTTGATGACTCTTACACCGACAACCAGGCAATTACGGCAGAAATTCCGTACGGCGTAACCGTAGTCACTGCCACTTTAAGCGCACCTGGAGAAGAAGAGACATCATACACAATCACCCTTACGCGAAACATTTATACGGGCAGCTCATCATCTTCATCAGACACTTATTCTCTTCTTTCTGACCTTGAAATCAGCATTTCGGACGGAGAATCAAACTCTTCAACAGGAACCCTCACACCTGAATTCAGCTCAACGACATACTCCTACACTCTCGAAGTCGATGAAAACGCAGATTCAATCACAATTGACGCGACGGCAGCGTATGAAGACGCGGAAATCGAATTCTCTGACGCAGTTACAAAATACGGAACTGTTCCGGGAGCAGAGGGAAACACTGTTCAGCTTGCAGGCGGAACTTCAAGAATCACGCTCACCGTAACAGACGAAACAGGAATCCCGCGCACATACACGATTTACGTCGTAAAACCGAACGACGGAGACACGAGCTTAAAGTCACTTTCACACACGCCTTCAACTTCATTTTCAAACGGAGTCGAAGGATTCAGCACAGACACAAGCTACATTGGTGAAAGCGCGGCAGGAACAGCAAAATACGAAATGACATTGAGCGCGGACAGCCGAAAAGACGTTACGGCTGTCTCATTCACCGCAGTTCCGAACGACTCGCGCACGACTGTCGCATACGGATATTCAAGCGACATCGCTACATTACCAACTGAATGGACAGAAAACTACACTTACGCAACTCAGAACGGAACAAGCGCAAAATCTTACACAGTTCAGACTGGAGATGAAAATTCCGAAAACGTGACACGCATTCTCTGGGTAAAAACCATAAGCGGCGAATATTACCACACGGACGAATCTTCATCTTCCGGCTACGCAAGCACAAAAACGCGCGACACGACATATCACGCTGTAAAAATCACAAAAGCAGGCGACGCGAACACGAATCTTACCGCGCTTGAAGTCATCGCAACTTACGAGGACGGCACGACAAAAACGATTCTCACTCAGACTTCAAATGACACTGTTGCATGGAAGACGGCGGGCGAATCGACAAACGTAACGACTTACGCGGACAAGCTCGACTTCTACTTCCGCCCGCTCGACAAGGACACAGCTGCAACGTACACGGCAAAAAACACAAAGTACGACGGAAGCGATGAGAACACGACGTTCACAGGCTACGCTTCAAGTGCAAAATCTCTCACGAAAGAAACTGGCGATTATTTTAACGACGGAGCAAGCGAATACTATCACTTCGCAATCGGAGAAATCGCGCAGGGAACGGGAGCGGACTCGCAGACAAAAGATTTGCCGAACGGAACGACAGCAGTGACTATTTGCGGCGTGACATACGATTTCGTAAAGCCGAATCTAAATGACACAAGTTACAGCGTAAGCGGCTGGGACGGAACTGGCGGCGGTGTAGACAATACATCGCGCACTTCATACATCTATGTAGAAAACAGCGTGCAGTCAGTCGTGCTTTCCCTTAACGTGACACAGCAGAACGCAACTGTAACTGTAGATTCTGTAACTCAGACAGCAGGCGCAAATGAAAGCGCAGTCACTGAATCCACAAGCGCAAGCTACAGCGTATTGCACAAAGATGCTTCTTCAACGGGAATCGTCTCAAACGCATGGAAAGTGTGCATCGGAAACGCAAGCTACGCTTATGACGGCTACACGCGCACCGAGCCTGAAACAGAGTCTTCCGAAAACACGATTCTCCCTGTCGGAACTACAAAAGTTGTGCTTTATGTTCTGAACAATGGCACAAAGAAAGATTACACCTACTACATCGTCCGCGCAGACGACTCAGAATCACGATTAAAGACGCTCACAGTCACAAACGGAAAAACGACAGTTGCTCCAATCGGCTTCGACTGGACATCTTCTTCCGAAAGCGACACTTATGTGCTTAAATCAGACGCATACACAATCGATGCGGGAGTTCTCACGCTCACAGCAAAATCGGTCTCAGAAAACGCGACGATTTCCGTCACAAAGTCGCGCTCCGAAAAATCAACACTGGCTTCTGTTGACGGAGCATCGGACTGGGAAGAAGCGGCAGCGCTCACGAACAACAGCACGTCGAACGGAACATTCATCGGAAAATACGAAATCACCGAAAACGACACGGGAACGCTTCTTTTTACAGTCACAGTGACATCAAAAACCAGCACTACGCACGTCTGCAATCTTCTCGTGTACGTCGAGGCTGACACGAACGCAACGCTCACTTCTCTCAAAATCATCCAGAACGGAACGACTTCAAGCTACACGAACCCGATTCTCGCAAACAGCTTCAGTTCAGACACGACAGAATACAAAAATCTCTCTGCAAGCTTGAGCTACACGGGCGACATCGTAATAACTCCGACAGCGTACGAAAAAGCAGGCATTACAGGATATTCAGTGAAAACTGAAGACGAATCTATCGAATCTTCAGTTTCAGTCTCGGACAACGTGATTACGATTCCGTACAGCTATTACAGCGAAAACCTCGGAAAAACCATCACCGTAACGTACACAGTGCAGGCTCAGGACAAGAGGTACACGAACAGCTACACGGCAGAAATATACATTCCGTCACTCACGACGATTACGGAATTCGACACTTATGAATATTCATCTGAATACAGCTACACTATTCCGTCAATAACAGCAGACTCAAAAATCGCATACAGGTTCGGCTCGGTAATCGCGGACGAGTCTACATTCCTCGGAAAAACAAAGAGCTATTTCGGCGGAATCGACATCATCGGAACGAGTGACAATGCAACCTGGTACGAAAGCTCATTCGCACAGAGCGGCTTCCAGCTTGTCGTGAACGTTGATGGCGACGACTACTGGGTAAAACTCGACGAAAACGGCAAATCCGAAACGTTCTACACGGTTGATTTTACGAACAAGACAATCACGGAAACAGAAAATCCGGGAATCTCGCTCACAGTAACGCCGGTTTTCCAGTACGAAAGCGAAACTCCGTATCTCGGACTCACATTCAGCCTTGAAAACACGAGCGGAAAGAGCGTAAAACTCGGTGCCTCAATCGACACGCTCGTGGGAACTGTCGCGGATTCCACAAAGGCATCCAACGACAGCGTGACAGTCGCGAACACCGACAACGGCTTCGTGATGAATGGAAACGACTACAACTTCACCGTAGTTCTGAAAAACGCTTACGGCGTGGATGACGTTGACATGCTTTGGTACGGCGCATACGACTCATCCGCATTCAGTCACATGAGCGTATTCACCGACAAAACAAGCTCGCTTTCAAAAGGAAGCGACAGCGCAGCAAGTTTTTGCTGGATTTTAGGTATGAATTCAAGTTATAATAAGACTATAAGAATCAACATGGGTGAATAACTTTTAAGTTTATTTTTATACAACTTTAAGATTCTATAATGGAGTCCGTGTTAAAATTCATTAAACTTTTACGGAGGCAAATTATGCGAGTATTATTAGTAGAAGATGAAGAAGGTCTCTCTCAGGCACTGGTAGAGATTTTTAAGAAAAACAGAATCAGCATTGATGCAGTTCTCGACGGAAAAGAAGGCTTGAAATATGCCGAATCAGGAATCTACGATGTTCTCGTTCTTGACATCATGCTTCCGGGAATCGATGGAATTTCTATCCTTAAGACTCTGCGTGAAAATCACAACAATGTCCCGGTTATCTTCCTTACGGCAAAAGACGATATTACAGACAAAATCACAGGTCTTGATGCAGGCGCTGACGACTACCTCACAAAACCGTTCTCAAGCGACGAACTTCTTGCACGAGTACGAGCCCTTTCCCGCCGAAAAGGAGAATTAAAAGAAGAGTCTGTCACTTTCGGTGACCTCACCCTCAACAAAAAGAACTGCGAGCTTCAGTCAGCAAAAGGCGAGGCTATCAAGCTGTCCCTCAAGGAATACCAGATTCTCGACCTTCTCTTTGAAAACCCGCATCAGATTATCACTAAAGAGCAGCTCATCGAAAAAATCTGGGGCGGCGACTCAAACGCAGAATACAACAATGTCGAAGTTTACATCTCATTTATCCGAAAGAAGATCGAAAACCTCAAAGTCGGAATCAGAATCCGGACTGCCCGTGGAATCGGTTATTCTCTCGAAGATGAAACCCGCTAAAAAAATCAGGGATGTGCTGCTCTTAATCAGCACCTCCCGCCCAAAAAAACAAAATGAAAGTTATCAGACAGTTACAGGTAAAATTCATATACTCAATGGTCTTAATTGAAATGATTGTCTTTGCGGCAATCATTTTCGCTTTGAATTTTTCGATTACAAGACGAAGCAACAACGAAGCAAAAGCATTTCTGACTTTTCTTGCTAAAAACAACGGGCACAGGCCACCGCCAAAGGGATTTCACAATAAAAAACATCACGACGGCAATTTTATACCGCCTGATGACGATTTGCTCAGGGATATCGATGCAACATCTTCAGCTTCCCTTGAAAGACCGGATGATTTTTTCCGGAATCTTACAGACTTTTTCAGAATTCAGCACACCTTTGATGCTAACATGAGAAACTACTTTTCAGTCCGTACCGGAGGAGACGGAAAAGTCCTCGAGCTTATTCAGGATTTCCCTATAAACTACACAAGCGAAGAAATCCAGACTTTCGTCGATGAAGTTCTAAACGTATATCACACGACCGGCAAAAAGTGTGATATGTATTCCGGGGCAATGTTTTATATCCTCGACCTCTCCCCTTTTGAAAAATTAATCTGTGTCCTTAACCGCAATTCAGAACTTAAAACCCTTGGAAAATTCTACATTTACTCGGTGCTGCTATATATTCTCAGCATCATAGTCTCAGTTCTTATCTCACTTCCGATTTCCAAATTTATGGTCAAGCCTGCGAAAGATGCATTCATAAAGCAGAAACAGTTCATCGCAGATGCAAGCCACGAACTTAAAACCCCGATTGCCGTAATTGGTGCGAATATCGACGTTCTTGAAAGCGAAATCAAGGGAAACAAATGGCTTGAATACATCAAAACCGAGAACAGACGAATGGGAGAGCTCGTAAAGGATTTGCTCTACCTTGCGAAAAACGATGCGGGCCGAAACGAGCTTCACTTCTTTGACTTCGACTTTTCTAACGCTGTCGAGAATTCCATCCTTCCGTTTGAGGTTCTGGCATTTGAAAGCCAGAAGACACTCGAGCTCAACGTTCAGAAAGGAATAATCTGTAACGGAGACGAAAAATCCCTCAAACAGATTTTCATTATTCTTGTCGATAACGCGCTCAAAAATTCAGAAGAAGGTGCAAAAATCACTGTCACAGCCAACGGAGACGACAAAAGAATTGTTTTCAAAGTTCATAATACTGGAGCCGGTATTCCAAAAGAAGAACTCGAAAAAATCTTCCTTCGTTTCTACCGCTCTGACTATTCAAGGGCACGAAAAACCGGCGGTTACGGACTTGGGCTTGCAATAGCAAGAACAATCGCCGAAGACCACGGCGGAACTTTGACTGCTAACAGCGAAGTCGGACAATGGGCTGAATTCACTCTTGTAATACCAAGGAAAAAATAATGGAACTGAAAGAACTTTATCGTGAGATTCTAAACGAACACAATATCAATCCTGCTCATAAATCAGTTTTGGAAGGCGCGAACCACACTCTTCAGGGGGTAAACCCGAGCTGCGGTGACAATATCACCCTTAACCTCAAGACTGAAAACGGTAAAATCGTAAGCGGAGCATTCACCGGAAGTGGCTGCGCAATCAGCCAGGCAAGCTGTGACATGATGCTTGATTTGATTATCGGAAAGCCTGAAGAAGAAGCATTGCGACTCTGCGAAATCTTCATGGGAATGATACAGGGAACAGTCTCAGACGAACAGATTGAAGAACTTGACGAGGCTGCTGCCCTGCGCGAAATCCAGCATATGCCTTCCCGCGTAAAATGCGCTGAACTCGGCTGGCGGACAATGCGCGAAATGCTCGGCCTGAAAAAAGAAAGTGCGTCAGCAAGCGCCGGTCACACCGACTGTCCTGTCATTTAATTATCACCCATGTAGCTCCAGTTCCGCCCATTGAGCGGTCTGGATGCCCTGAACTTCCTAAATTTTTATTCTGTTCGATAAAAGTCTTTACCATCGGTCCTAAAACAGGATCGCTTCCGTGAGAATGATTTCCTTTTCCATGAATAATCAGAATTTTCTTTAAGCCCCGTCGGACAGCGTCGTTTACAAAAGAGGTAAGCCTTGTCCACGCTTCATCACGCGTAAGCCCGTGAAGGTCTATCCTGGCTTCGGGACGCATAGTACGCAGATACTCACGGCTCTCCATTTTAGCTCGCTCTTCGTATTCACTCGCAGCCTTATCTTTGTCAGTCACTCCGTACCGTCTGAGCCAGAGTTCCATCGGATTAATCTGCTTTTTAGAGTCTTCCTCCATTTGAGCTTCATAAGTACGGCCCTCAGCGGCAAGTTTTGCCTTTTTCCGGGCAGCCTTTTCTTCTGGAGTCGGAGCATTGGCCATTTTGTGAGAAACCTGAGGAACATTTGATTTTTCCTTCGCACGTTTTTTTTCGTCTTTCTGAATTCCATCCCACTGATTCAAAATATCACCAAAATCCATATATTACTCCTGATCTTTAACCAAAGATTTAAATTTCTATCAAGTTTTCATTTTTGGTCCAGCCTGTGAATTCTTCGCAGGTTATGAATGACCAGTTTTTTGTTTTCCGTTCAACCTTCACTTTCTGACCGCCTTCGAACATTCCTGACTTTGATTTTTCTTCCGGAATCTGACTAATCCGGCCGCCTTTAAAAACCGCATACTTTGTTCCGGAGATTTTTTCAAAGAAAGAAAGTTTTATGCTTTTCGCAAATTTTTCATATTCTTCAGGATTTTTATTAACTTTTTCACCGATTTTTTCACCCTCAGAGTTTATGAAAGCATCAGAAAAAAGTTCCGAAGCCTTATTTTCAGTATCATCTTTCTGATATTCTTTTTGAGTTACAGTGATTCTGATATTCTGAGCTGTCGTAAGGATTTGTCTCGTTCCGTTAAAAGCAAGCACCTCTACAGAAAAATCCGGAAGCGCGTACGAGCCTTCTTTCAGGATTTTCCACTCAAAACGGGCAAGATTTTTCTTGTCGGAAGTAAAAGCCGTAAGTTTCTCATTTCCGTTCGCAAATTCAAAGCGCCGGCTCTCAGAAAAAATCGAATTCCTGGGAAGATTCCACTTGAACGAGAGAACCTGCACTGCGTACTGAGTCCTTACGAGAAGATTGATTTTTTCGCCCTTCTGAAAGACACAGGATTTATCCTGAACGGGGATATTTTTATGCTCAATGATGATTTCGAGTTTCGGAGAGATAAGGGCCGGATTTTCTTGAACCGGGACTCGCTCAAATTCAAAAAAATGCTGTTTTCCGTCGATCCTTGCATTAAGCGGCGGAATGACAGTCTCACCGGTTTCTGAAAAAACAAACCAGAGTGAAATAATCGTTCCCTTTTTTCCAGACGCAGAAATAAATTCTTCTTTCTTTGATGAAGAAAATTTCACTCCGTGAGGTAGTTCCGGAAGTTCAATCTGAATTCGACCGGGCTCAACGTCTTCAAGTTCAAGAAAATAACAGTTCTCCGCCTGCGTAAAGAAAACTTCAGAACGCGGCATAAATTTTTTGTCATTAAATTTTTCAGAAGAAAACAAAAAGAAAGGACATAATAGAAAAACAAAAAGTAAAAGACGAATTTTCAATGACATTTGAAAAAGTATATCACAAAGCAACGAAAGTTACAAAATCCCAGCTCCGCTTTCAAGAGAATTGAGTTTTGATGCGCATGCAGTTTCAATCAGATAAAAGGCAATCTGCTTCATTTCAAAAAGGGTCTTTCCGGAAATCTGAATTTTACGCACTTCCTTCGGTGGAAGGCTCGAAACCGCCTCAAGATAAGTGACCGCACTCTTCGAAAGAGAAAAACCATCACGCTTTTCAAAAGAGGGGGCACAGTCCGGGCAGACAAATCCGTTTTCAAAAGGCAGAAAATAATATTTCAAGGAGAAAGTCTCGTCACTGAATTTTGCAGAATGAAGGGACAGGCCGCAACAACGGCAAAAAGCAGAATCCGGTTTCACTCCTAAAAGTGCAAGATAACGCCACAAAAAACGGACAAGGGCAAGCCGTGATTCGTCTTCAGTTGAAAGCTCCATTCCATCTAAAAATCCGTTTATTATTTTCCAGGCTTCCTGAGGAGAGCCGGCACAGCGGGTTTTTATTAAAATTTCCGTCACGAAAGAGGCAGCATAAGTTTTAAAAAGGTTCTCCCTGAATGAAAGATGATAATTCTTAACGTCGAAATCGGTGATTTTTGTCTGTTTTTTGACTTCATCACGGTAAAGATAAATGACACCGGAATTCATCGGCGAGACCAGAGAACGCAGGCGTGATTTCGGGCCGCCGTAGAGAGTCGCAAAAAAAATGCCTTCATCCGGAGAAAAAAGCGTGACCCGCCGGTTATTTTCCCCGGAAATCTGAGCAGAAATAACTAAAGCAAGTGTTGAAAAATTACGCAATTATCTGAACGCCTGCGGAGGCTCCGATTCTTGTGGCGCCGGCCTCAATCATTGCTACCGCTTCTTCCCAGTTATGGATTCCGCCGCTTGCCTTTACGCCGAAGTTTTCTCCGACAGTTTTACGCATAAGGCTTACAGCGTGGACAGAAGCTCCGTTCGGTAAAAGTTTTCCGTCTTTGTCTTTGAGAATCGCAAAACCGGTCGAAGTTTTCACGAAGTCTGCTCCCGCTTTTTTTGCACATTCGCAGCATTTTACGATTTCGTCGTCAGTAAGATAGCAGGTCTCAAGGATAACCTTCAGGATGATTTTCGGATCCCCGGGAACCACGACATCATTGACAGCACAGCGGACTGCATAAATATCTTCAAAGACATCATCCCACTGGCCGTCTTTAACCAGAGCAAGGTTTATGACCATATCGATTTCGCGTGCGCCCTCATCAACAAGAAGGCCTGCCTCGCCAGCCTTATCATCGATTGTGACAGCCCCCAGAGGAAAGCCGACAACTGTACAGACTTTGACACTGCTTCCTTCAAGAAGGTTTGCAGCAAGCTGAACATAGAACGGATTTACGCACACGGAAGCAAAACCGTATTTTTTCGCTTCTTCACAAAGTTTTTCGATGTCTTTTTTTGTGGCGCACGGATTCAGGTTCGTGTGATCAATCATTTTTGCAACACGGGCAATGTTCTCAGCAGTTTTTTCCATCATTTTTTCCTCCAGAATTTAATGAGCAGTCCTCAGCTTGATTTTGAAAAGTGATTTTACAGGGTTTTCAAAAGCGCAGTACAGCCAGATATTACATCGTTCCAGGTCTCAGTGAAATTTCCTGTATACCATGGGTCTGCAACATCACGGTAAAGCCCGCAATACTCCAGGAGTTTGTGAACTTTTCCTTCGGTATCCTCACCCACCCGTCGTTTCAGGTGGCGCTCATTCTCCTCGTCCATAATAACAAGAAGGTCAAAATCATTGTAATCATCAGGAGTTACGAGACGCGCCCTGTGATTTGTGAACGGTATGTTTTTTTCAGTAAGAATTTTTACAGTTCCACGGTGCATTCCGTTTCCGATTTCGTCATAATCAGTCGCCGCAGAATCTATGTAAAACTCGCTTTCACGGCCGGCTTCTTTAACGAGATGTTTCATGACCATTTCGGCCATCGGAGAGCGGCAGATATTTCCGTGACAGATAAAAAGGATTTTTTTCATTCTTTTGCTTCTCCAGAATCATCTTCGCATGCACTTCCGGTTTCAAAAAGCTTTATCTCGCGCTCTTCAAATGCTTTTTTTACAAGGTCATCGATTTCGAGTTCTTTATAGATTCTCTGCGCTTCTTCGACAGTCGAGCGCAGAACCGGGTGACGCGGTGAAAATAGAACGCAGCAGTCCTCGTACGGAAGAATTGAAGTTTCGTAAGTGCCGATTTCCTTCGCAATTTCAACGATTTCTTCTTTATCAGTTCCGACCAGAGGCCTCAGAAGAGGATATTCTGCCATACTCTCGGTACAACTCATATTTTCGATTGTCTGGCTTGCGACCTGACCAAGGCTTTCTCCCGTAATGAGGCAGCTCGCTCCGATTCTTTCTGCGAGCATATTCGCCGCTTTCATCATGCAAAGCCTGAGCATGAGAGTCGTGTAGTTTTCAGGAGACTTTTTCTTAATCTGCATCTGGACTTCAGTGAACGGAATCGTGTTGATGTGGATTCTGAGTCCGTACCCCGAAAGAATTTCTGCAAGGTGCTCGACTTTTTCCCTCGCCTCGTCGCTCGTGTAAGGATATGCGTGGAAATAACAGCAGTCTATCGTCATTCCGCGACGGAGCATTCTGTAGCCTGCGACAGGAGAATCAAGTCCGCCTGAAAGAAGAAGAAGGCCTTTTCCGCTTACGCCTACCGGAAGTCCCCGTCTGCCCTTCGTGCGGTTTGAGTAGACAAAGCAGCGGTCGCGGACTTCTACCATAATCACGACATCAGGATTTTTGACATCGACATCAAGAATTTTCTGATTATAAGCAAGGGACGCACCCTCTGAGCAGATTCCGTAGTGGTCGTAAGGAAATGATTTGTCGCTCCGGCGCGATTCAAGTTTAAAAGTTTTTGCACCATTCTCCCGCGCTTTAATCGCCTCATTCAGAACTTCCTTTTTAATTGCTTCGATGTCCTTCTCAACGATTACAGCCTCAGCCCATCCCGTAATTCCAATCAGGTGAGAAAGCGCAAACTCAACTCGTTCCTGAGCAGCCTCGTCACATTCAACATAAAGACGCCCGGCCTGTAAAGTAACGCGCGCATTCACGTCTTTCAGGTACGCTTTCGTATTCTTTACAAGCTGTCGTTCAAAAAATTTAATGTTGGAGCCTTTAAGAATAAGCTCCCCGACCTTTCCAATGTAAAATTTCGTATATTCCATAATTTTCAATTTTCCATTTTCACCTTTCAATTTAATAACGGTATTTCATTGACACTGACAGGTAATGATTCATACTGTCGTAGAGGTTTGAAACCCACTGCTCCTTCGCTGCTTTTACTGCGCTCTGCACATAATCTGACGCTTTTAACTCTTCCCAGGATGAATATGTGTTTCCGCCGGCAGTGTAAGTGCCGTCCTCGTTGTGAGTGTAACTAAGTCCGCCCTCGTAAATGTTGTTTCCGATTCCGTTGTTCTTAACATACTCGAAGGTGTAGCCCGCGCACACGCTGAATCTTCCTGCCTTTGTACGGGCGAAAGTGTATTCAGCGTTGAGGCCGAGCTGAGTGACATACATCGTGTGGTCGCTTGTCATAAAGCCGAGTTTTTCCCAGGCAGAATCGACGTGTTTTCCAAGACTTCCTTCGGTATTAACGAACATCTGGTGCATATAAAGGGTTCCGTTCGTAGCGTAAGTTCCCTTTGCCGCAAGCATATACTCAGCCGCCTCGTCGTCAGAAAAATCTTCAGCTCCGTTCGCATGGCGGATGAAATTTCCGGAGAAATTCAATGAAAGATTTTTGACCGGATTCAACGTCGCAGAAAGAGAAATCTTATCAGAGTTCGGGTCAAGGGATGAGCCGATGTTGATTCCGCCGTTCGTGTAGTTCTGACGGTTCCAGGTATTTCCCGTAAAAGTTGCCGTTTTATCGTCGTCATATTCCCAGTGAGCGTAAACATAAGGCATAATTGCAGTGTAATTGAATGTCGCCCGGGTAAGAATTGAATCTTCAGGAGTCCAGATTACGCCACTCTGAAAACCGAAGCGGAGTTTCGTGTCAAAATTAAAGCGGAGAAGTCCGTTCAGGTCGATGTCATCTGCAAAAAAGTCAGTCGCCCAGTTAATGCCTTTGACAGGCTTAACCTCGAACAGAAGTCCCATCTGAAGGTTGTCGTTTGCGCCTCCGATATTCTGAACCGCATAGAAAGGTGCCGGTGTCACATAAGAAAGGTTATTGTAAGGGCCGAAAATTATGTTCTCGTAGTATGTGACATTGATTTTCTCGTAAGCGTGCCACTTGAGTGCGTGGAAAGCGAGGTATTTACCGCTGGAAAGCCAGCCTGAGTCAGAAGCATCAGCTCCTGTATTTCTCGTCGCACCGATTGTCTCGTAGACCGAAGCATAGCTCCAGTTTTTTGTAGTCGCATTGAAAAAAATGTTTGCGCAGTGATACCCCGAATCGCTGATTGCAAGTCCGTCGCCGATGAAAGGACCAAAACCAAGCCTGTTCATTCCGCCGCCGCCGTAAACGCTCTCGTTTCCGACTGCAAGATTCATGTTCCAGTTGAGGTAGGCAGTTAAAGGACCGGCATCTACAGGATCGAAAATCGAGTCTTCTTCTATGCTTGTGTAAAGCGGAGAATGTTCTGAAAATTCATTTCTCTGAGCATAAATTCCAAGCTTATAGCCGACAGAAACCAGTTTGTGAAGGGAAACGTCACCTCCAACCCCAATTTCAGTGTGAAAGTCCTTGTTTACGGAGCTTTCTGATTCATTTTCGTATTTGTCAGAAGCGATTTTAGCCCCGCCGGTCGCCTTATAATACGGAGTCCAGGTCTTTTCAAAAATTCTTTCGTATTCAGATTTTGCAATTTCAGAATCTTTTTCGTTTCCGCTTTCGATTACATCGTTCAGAATTCGTTTTATGACGTTCACAGGATATGGACGAAGCTGAGGCAAAGTCGAAGTTAAGCCCCGTAACTCCCAGCCCTGCGCCTCCTTATAAAACGGATCAGTCACATCAACCGATGCCTGAGAAAAAGAGAAATGAACGCCCAAGAAGAACATCCCCCCAAAAAAAACGATTTTTTTAATTTTTCTTACATTAAACATCATACTTATACCTTTTACCTATTATTTATCTGTGTCAATCTGCGTGCATCTGCGTCTTATTTATTCGGAAGCGAAAGTTTCATCGAGAAAGCCGCCTCGAAACCGAATTCGTTGTTTCCCTTCTCGTGAACGGCATTTTCTGATGAACCTGTATTATTCAGAATTGCCACAAAAGACGGCTGAAAAGTAAACGAAAGCCAGTCCGTTGCCTGCCATTTTCCGCGGACAGAAATGCGGTGCGTATATTTTGCAACCCCCGTCGGAGTCTGCTCGTCAGAAGCTTTGCCGTTTGTTGTTGTAGGATACGGCCAGTTGTCGGGAGTATGGTCATCCCCCGAAATATCATCATTGTCGCCGTCAGTCGAGCTGTACCAGGTTTTGGAAGCCTCGTCGTAGAAAATTGATTTTTCGGCATAGTTTCCCTGACAGAGGAAAAGATAAATCAAATCGACAGACCAGACCCCGGGATTTTCGTAGCCTACAGAAAGTTCTCCGGCGATTGTGTCAGGACCGAAAGGAGAGCCCGTCCATTCGTAGAAAACTGAGTTGTCCCCGATATTGTCGGTATATGTCCGGAAGAAGGACCAGTCCGGGCTCTGCTTTATGTACAAAGTCGGCTGTGCATAATAACCTTCTGCCGCAATGTTGATGTAACCGTCAAAAGCAGGAATCATCGCCTCAAATCCTCCCTGTCCTCCAAGGGAATTCGGCGTAAGGCTGTCAGCGAAATCTCTTTTTTCATATGGAACCTGATACTGGTTCATAGCAAAAGTGCCGAAAAGCCGCAGATAGCGCACAGGAGTCCATTCAAGGCGGAGCCCCATAAACTCGCCGTTGTGAGCATCGTCCGAGTCATAGTCACGCCACGGAGCCGACCCGTGAAAAATCGTGAGAGGATTCATATAACGCAGTTCGAGCGGAGCGTTCGTAAGGGTTGCTTCAAGAAAAGTAAAAGTGAATTTTTTAAAGAAGCGCGCGTCAAACTCGTGAAAGTACATGTATTTGTCAACATTGAGCTGAATCACGTCATAAGTGTACTTGAAATTCGGAGAATAAAGCGCAAGTTTTCCGTAGCTCGCTCCCGTCATATAATCAGAAAGAATGATGCTTCCGGTCTCCGTGCGTCCTATTGACTGCTCGCCCATTCCAAGCTGGAACGAGATTCCTGTTTTTTCAGAGAATTTATATCCGGTTGAGAGATAGCCGTATTCCGGAAAATTGACGTCAACTTCAGTCTCTTTTGAAGGAATGTTCGTGTAATTGTCGTTGTGGAGGCTCATTCCCTTGTTTTCAGACAGATGAATTTCAGTTCCCAGAGTGACATAATCCTTTACGGAGATAGTAAGCGGGATGTCGATAAGGTGATTTCTGGAATAACGGTCGTAAACCCAGTCAATGTCGTCATTCGTTTTGTAGTATCCCTCAAGATTTACAGAAGGCTCTGCCGAAAGGGAAATCAAATCAGAACTGAAAGAAATGTTCGTCTCATCAAAATAAGACTGAATTCTATTCCACTGTTTTTTTCCGGAAGCACTGAGAGAATCATAATCAATCTCAGAAAGATAAGATTTTATTTCTGAAATTGTAAGCGGTGCGCAGTCAGCGAAGTTTCTGATTCCTGCCTCAAGGGTAATCGCCGTAACAGCGTCGTAAACCCAGTGACCGCTCCGAACCAGTTCCTGAGCGCCACGGGCAAATACAAACGATAAGGAAGAGGCGATAAGCAACAAGCTAAGAGTAATCTTTTTTTTCATTTTTTTTGTCCTAAAAATTAATAATCTGTGAAATCTGTGGTTTAAATCTTCACCGCATCGATTGCTTTTTTAAGCTCACGGTCAAACAAAGGGCTTGGAAGCGGATAATGCTTTAAGATGAACTTGTAGAACTCAACCGTACGAAGTCCGTGCAGTTTTATCGAAAAATTCTTTGAGACTTCAAAACTCTCGTCAGCAAACTTTTTTCGTTTTTCCGGGTTATCCACAAGGTCAAGGATAAAATCGTCCATTTCTTCGTCTGTGTCCGCAAGATAGCCGTTTCGGCCGTGGAAAATCGTATCGTTAAAACTTTCGTCACGGCGGGCAACTATCGGAAGATGTGAAAGGAGAGCTTCGAGAGCTGTCATCGAGTGCATTTCTGAAAGCGAGGTCGTTACAAAAATATCACCGGCTGAATAGTAAAGCGCAAGGTTTTCCCAGTTCACAAAGCCCGTAAAAACAATCCGGCCTGTCAGGTTAAGGGCTTTAGTTTTATTCTCAAGCTCATAACTCATGCTGCCCGAGCCTACGAAAACCATTTTGACGTTCGCCCTTTTTTTCATGATGCGGGAAATCACATCAAACAGTTCCGCTACCCGCTTTTCTTCGACTATTCGGCCTACGAAAATCAAAGTGACATCGTTCTCAGAAAGTCCGAGTTCTTTTCTGAGGGAAAGCCGGTCTTCTTCCGTAAACTTTTTTGCAAGGAAAGACTCTGTGTCGATTGCATTCGGAATAACGACAGAAGGCGTGAACGGAAGCATAAACGGAGACTTAAAATATTCGCGCGCTTTATCCGAAACATTGATTAGCGCGTAGAATTTTTTGTACAGCCGTTTTACGATTTTACGGATGACTTTTACAGGAACCATCCTTCCCATCGGGAAAAGATAGTATTTGTAAAAATCTTCCCACATAGTGTGGGTGGTCGCAACGACAGGGATATGAAGTGCCTTTCCGGCAGATTTTGCAGCGTGCGCGATATAGAATTCTGTATGAGAATGAATTATCTGAATATTGTGTTCTTTGAGAAAATTAACCACGACTTTTTTGTGCGGGAAAGCAATATACTGGTTGTCACCGACAGGAGCCGGAATTGAAAAAATACGCAGTACATTCGGGTCATTATTGTCAGATGACTCATAATCATGCGGAGAGACAGTAACGATAACGACATGATGTCCCAGTTCCGTGAGAATTTTTCTGAGCTGAACGACAACAGTGACAATTCCGCTTTTTGTCGGGAGATATGAATCAGTAAACAAAGCTATGTTCATATGAGTCATAATTATAGAAGATTAAAAAAAATTTAGCAATGACGTGGATTTTTATGGATTTTTCAGACAATTCATATTAAAATAAACTGATAACAAAAAGAGGAGGTTCATATGGCACAGTCAATAACGGCTTCGCTTGAATCAGAAAAATCAAAGTTTATTTCCAAAACTTACGGCTGGATGGGGCTCGCGCTCCTCGTAAGCGCACTCTCAGCATTTATCACCGCACAGGAGATTTACGCTGAGAACGACAGTATATCTCCATTCGGAATTTTTCTTTACGCAAACAATGGCATCTGGATTTTCGCAATCGCAGAAATAGCAATCGTTTTTGCGCTTTCATCAATGATCCGTAAAATTTCGCTTGCGGTGGCAACCATCGGTTTCTTCGCATATGCGATAATCAACGGCATCACTATTTCTTCAATTTTTATTATTTACGAAATTGATTCCATCGTCGTGGCGTTCATCGGGTCAAGCGCAATGTTCTTCACAATGGCACTGTACGGCTCAAGAACAAAAAAGAACCTGGCGACAGTCGGAAAATACATGATGATGGCACTTATCGGCGTTATCATCGTTTCACTTCTTCAGGTCATTATGGCCTTCGTCTTTAAGCTTGACACTACATTCCTCGATTTTGTGATTTCAATCGCAACGGTCATAATCTTCACAGGCCTCACGGCATACGATTCTCAAAAAATCATGAAAGTAAGCGAGCACGCAAACGGAAACGAAGACTACCAGAAAGTCTCGATTATGGCAGCACTCTCGCTCTACCTCGACTTCATCAACCTGTTCCTCGCAATTCTCAGGCTCTTCGGAAAACGAAAATAAGAGAGATACGGCTTTATGCCACCCGACAAAGAAAAGCCCGGAAATCAAAGCGATTTTCGGGCTTTCTTTTATAAAACCATTTTTTTTGACCTTTTTACTTCCAGGGAAAGACGAAACTGCTGAGTTTTCTCGGACCAAGGCTTTCCTTATCTTCGGCAATAAGTTCGTCCCAGGGAACTTCATTGCGTTTGTCACGGTTCGTTTCAAAACCAGGCTCAATTTCACTCATTTTTTCAATCCAGTCGTACTTGTAAAGGCGGATTCTCAGCGCATTTGTTGAGGAAAGGAGAATTCCGTTAAGGCCGGGGATAATCATAAAAGTAACGCAAGACAAAACGAAAAGCACAGAATTATACAGAAAAAGCTCGATTGAAAATCCCACATTATCATAAAAAATAATGAAAGACTTTTTGAGGCATTTTTTGAAATTGTTGTTCCCCTGAAGATAATAAAGCGGAATAAAATACTGGAGGGCTGCCGCAGAAACAAAAAAGAACCAGCCTAGAGCCGCCGTAATCAGAAGTCCGATAAAATTTCCGTTTTCAAAATACATTTTAAGATAGTAGGCGACGGCAAAACGGGCAAGAACAAGGGAGAAAGCAATCATAGCCCCGAGAGAAAAGCCCGTAATCCAGGTGGATTTGAGTGCTGTCAGAAAAACGGAGAACGTTCCCTCTCGGAAATCAGCGATTTTAGCGGCATTTGCGCCCCAGGCAAAAAGCTGAACACCAAGAACGCCGGAAGCCACGACGAAAGCAAGGAGCGGGAGATAAGAATTAACGCTGTCAGCCGCCTTAATCGCAAAATAGCCTGCAAAAAGGAGCGCAATCGTAACGGCATTTGAGAGCACGAGGAAGAAAAAGTTATCCCAGCCGTCACAAAAATTTTTTTTCAGAAAGAATTTGAACATAAATATACTCGCAAATTAAATTTCTCACGGAGCTCACAGAGGACACAGAGAAAATGACATTCTATAACTATTGTCATCTGTGATAATCTGTAAAAATCTGTGGTTTTATATTAAAACAACCCGCTGATATGGCCGTCGTCGTCGATGTCGATGTTTAGGGCTGCAGGGAGTTTCGGAAGCCCAGGCATCGTCATGATTTCACCGGCAAGCGCGACAACGAAACCTGCCCCGGAATAAAGCTGAACGTCACGGATCGGGAAGATATAGTCTTTCGGGGCTCCCATCAGTTTCGGATCGTGACTGATTGAATTCTGAGTTTTTGCGATACAGACCGGGAAATCCTTGTATCCCAGTTCTTCATATTCTCGAAGCTTTTTGAGAACGTTCGGCGCAAATTCAACGTCTTTCGCACGGTAAATCTCTTTTGCAATAGTACGGATTTTATCGGCAAATGAAAGGTTTGACTGGTAAAGATAATGAAATCCGGGCTTTTCACTGTCGGCAACTTCTGCGACAACTTTCGCAAGTTCAGCTGCCCCTTCTCCGCCTTTACCCCAGCCTTCGCAGAGAACGGCTTTTGCACCCTTTTCTGCACAGAGTTTTTCAAGAAGCGCAATTTCCTCTTCAGTGTCGGTTACGAATTTGTTAACGGCGACTACAGAAGGAACTCCGAATTTTGAAATATTTTCGATATGAACTGCGAGATTCTCAAATCCGGCCTGCAGGGCTCCGATGCTAGGTGTTGAAAGGTCGGCCTTTGCCATTCCGCCGTGCATTTTGAGCGCGCGGACAGTCGCAACGATTACGACTACGCTCGGAGCGATTCCGGCAGCCCGGCACTTGATGTCCATGAATTTTTCAGCGCCAAGATCGGCCGCAAAGCCTGCCTCAGTGACGACATAATCACCTGTTGCAAGGGCTGAGATTGTAGCATTTACGGAGTTTGTTCCCTGTGCGATGTTTGCGAAAGGTCCTCCGTGAACAAAAACCGGGTTCTTTTCGAGAGTCTGAACAAGGTTAGGCTTGATTGCATCCTTGAGAAGAACTGCAATCGCGCCAGTACATTTAAGTTCGCCGAATTTTACCGGGCGTTTGTCGAAAGTCTTGGCAATGGTGATGTTGTCAATGCGCTTTTTGAGGTCTGAAATTGAAGTTGCGAGACAGATAATCGCCATCAGTTCGCTTGCGACCGTAATACAGAAATGATCTTCCCGCGGAACTCCGTCCGCAATTCCTCCCATACCGACAACGATATTGCGAAGCTCACGGTCGTTCAGGTCAACGCAGCGTTTCCAGGTAATTGTGCGTCCGTCAATGCCGAGCTGATTCCCCTGCTTGATGTGATTGTCGATGAGGGCGGCAATAAGGTTGTTTGCGATTGAGATTGCGTGAATGTCGCCCGTAAAATGCAGGTTTATGTCTTCCATCGGGACAATCTGGGCATATCCGCCGCCGCAGGCTCCACCCTTAACCCCAAAACATGGTCCAAGAGAAGGCTCTCGGAGAGCGATTACAGCCTTTTTTCCGATTTTGTTAAGGCCGTCACCGAGCGCAATTGAGACTGTTGATTTCCCCTCGCCTGCAGGAGTCGGAGTAAGCGCTGTGGTGAGAATAAGTTTTCCGCGGCACCTTGGCTCAGCCGCTTTTTTCTGAAGGGCACGAAGCTCTTCCATAGTAAGTTTTGCCTTGTATTTTCCGTAAAGCTCGAGAGAATCTTCACCTATTCCGATTTTTTTTGCAACTTCGGTGATAGGAATCATTTTGTTATTCTGTGAAATCTCAATATCCGTAAGCATTTTTATACCTCTTTTGTAAAATTTGCGTTTATTGTATTCATAACATCGTAGAAGTGCGGGAAACTGACAGCGCAGCACTCTGCATCGTTGATTATGATTTTTTCTCCTTCGGCAAGACCAAGCCCCATACATGAAAGGCTCATTGCCATTCGGTGGTCATCGTAACTTTCGCAGACCGCTCCGTGCAGAATGAATTCCGGATTTTTCGAGCCGTCTTTCAGAACCGGAGAATGACCGTGAATCACAAGTGAATCTTCTTTTTCTTCGACATCGGCTCCGAGCCTTGAAAGCTCTATTTTAAGAACCTTGAGGCGGTCGGTCTCCTTTCTGCGGCAAACAGCGGCATCTTCGATAACAGTCGTTCCTTCCGTAAAACAGGCGATCGCAGAAAGAGCACATACAGCATCCGGAAAGCCGGAGATGTTCACATGAAGCTCACCTTTTGGGCAATTTTCGGTTGAAAGCCGCCCGATTCCGTCTTTTGAAAGTTTTCCGCCGCAAACAGTAAGGGTTTCTTTTTCTTTGTCCCAGACAATATTTCCTCCGATTGACTGCAAAATTGAGACTATTGCGTCATCACCCTGAGTACCGCTCGAATCGACATTCTCAATAGTGATTTTACTGTCTGAAATAAGAGCCGCAATCAGAGGAAAAGCAACTCCTTCCCAGTCACTTGGAATCGTAACGTCAAAGCCCTTGAAAGACTTGCATGGACTGGTTTCTATATGCTTAAAGTCTTCAGAAACCTGACATTTAATGCCTACTTTCTGAAGCCATTTCTGTGTCATGGTAAGGTAAGGAGTTTCTTTCGGATTTGAAAGCTCGATTTTGACCGGATTTTCGGTAAGGATTCCCGCCATCATAAGGCCGGAAATATACTGACTTGAGACTTCACCGGGAGTGCGGACAATACCGCCTTTTCTGATTGAACCGTTTATTACGAGCGGGCAGCCGTTGGAACCGGGGCGCGTTACGAAAGACTTTGCACCGAGCTGATTAAGTGCGTCAACGACATGAAGCACGGGGCGCTTGCGGATGCTTGCATCCCCTGTAAAAACGCTGGTTCCCTCAAAGCAGGCTGCAATCGGTGTCAAGAAATACAAAAGAGAACCAGAATCTCCGACATTCACGACATCGTCAGGAAGATGAAGGTTTTTGCCCGCTCCACGGACGATCCATTCTGTGCCAGGCTCACCCTCGGTAGAAAGGTTGAGGTCGATTTCAGAGCCAATCAAAGGAACCGCAGCCGCAGTCGAAAGGCAGTCTGCGCTTGGAAGCGGATTTTTTATATGAGAAGTGCCCTCTGCCAGAGTAGCCAGAAGAAGGGCACGGATTGTATGAGACTTTGAACCGGGAACTGTAATACGCCCCGTAAGTGCTGATTTTGAAGCAATAATGTTCATATTGAAAGATTATACCAAAAAAAAAGACTTTTAACCATATTTTTTAACATACCGCTTGACAAAAATGATAAAAAGACTTAAATTAATCTTATGAATCGCAACACTTCTTATGCGAGCGGGAATTTCTCTTTTGTAACCATGCAGGCTTACTCTTATTATGGTTATTATTATTTTTCTCGTGTTCGTATGGAAGTTCAACGCTCAAGGTAAAGCGTAAAGTTGCGAATTTATTTTGCATTTCTTAAGGACTTCCATAAAAGGAAGTCCTTTTTTTATGCCCATTAAACGTCCTCACTGAGCGGAGGAGAAAAAACAGGAGTAAAAAAAATGATTATCGTATTGAAAAACGGAGTTCCAGAAAACAAAGTAAACGAACTCAAAGCAGGTCTCAGAAACAGAGGGCTCGACATTCACGAGTCAAAGGGAGCAGATGTCACGATTCTCGGTCTTATCGGAGACACGAGCCGTATCACTCCGGAAGAACTTCTCGCAAATGAAATCGTCGAAAGCGCACAGAGGGTAAAAGCCCCGTACAAACAGGCAAGCCGTTCATTCCATCCGGCTGACACAGTCGTAAATGTCGTTTCAAAGGCTGACTCAAAACTCGGAGCTGCAATCGGTGACGGAAAAACCTGCGCAATCATGGCCGGCCCCTGCTCTGTCGAAACGGAAGAGCAGATTATCGAAGTCGCAAAGGCTGTAAAAAATAGCGGAGCAAGATTCTTGCGTGGAGGAGCTTTCAAGCCACGCACTTCCCCATATTCATTCCAGGGCTTGGGAGCGGAAGGACTTGAACTTCTCAAAATCGCCCGAAAAGAAACCGGTCTTCCAATCGTCACTGAGCTTATGGCAATCAATCAGATTCCGCTTTTTGAAGATGTTGACATCATTCAGATTGGAGCGAGAAACATGCAGAACTTCGACCTTCTCAAAGAAGTCGGAAAGCTCAAAAATCCGATTCTTCTTAAACGGGGGCTTTCCGCAACCGTCAAAGAATTCCTTATGAGCGCAGAATATATCATGGCGAGCGGAAACGAAAATGTGATTCTTTGTGAACGCGGAATCCGTACTTTCGACAATTACACCCGAAACTGCCTCGACCTCAGCATAGTTCCGTACCTCAAAAAAGAGACTCATCTCCCGGTAATCATCGACCCTAGCCACGCCTGCGGAATCCGCTGGATGGTTCCGACACTCGCAAAGGCAGCGGTAGCCGTTGGTGCAGACGGTCTTATCATCGAAGTGCACAACAATCCTGAAAAAGCACTCTGTGATGGTGAGCAGTCTTTGACACCAGCTCAATTTGATGATTTAATGAAGGTGCTCGCAAAATATGCGGCAGTAGAAAACAGGACGGTATAAATAAAATGGATTTAAAAAACGCAACTTACGGCATTGTCGGACTGGGAATCATGGGCGGCTCAATCGCAAAGTCAATCCGGCAGAATATTCTGAGCCAGGCAGATTCCGCCGGAAAGATTCTTGTCTGTAACCGAAGCACGGCATGTCTCTCCCAGTCAATTGCGGAGGGAGTCTCGAATATTGTCTACACGAGCGACAATGTTTCAAAAATGCTCCCTGAGTGCGATGTCGTTTTCATCTGCCTCTACCCGCACGCCACGCTCGACTTTCTCAAAGAGCACCGTGACCATTTCAAAAGCGGGGCAATCGTCACAGACATTTCCGGGGTAAAAGGAATCTTCGAAAAGGCCTTACCGGAAATTCTCCGTCCGGATGTTGACTTCATCATAGGTCATCCGATGGCAGGTGGCGAAAAAGAAGGATACGCAAACTCTGACGCAAAGTTCTTCGTGAACCACAATTACATTCTCTGTCCCCAGGATTTCAACAAAGAGGAAAACCTTGACTTTATGCGAAGTCTTGTGGCCGAAATGGGCTTCACCAGAATTACGGAGACAACATGCGATACTCACGATTACAAAATAGGCTTTACAAGCCAGCTCTGCCATGTAATCGCAAGCGCACTCGTCGAAAGTGCAGAAGACCCTGAAATCACGGCGTTCGGCGGAGGCTCCTTTGAAGATTTAACCCGGATTGCAATGATTAACGCCCCATTATGGACTGAGCTTTTCATCTCGAACAAAGAAAAACTCGTAAATCACATCGAGAATTTTGAGAAACAGATGGAAAAACTCAAGAACTTCATAAGCGAAGAAAAATCCGAAGAATTAAAAGAGATGCTGAGCCACACCCGGGAACAGCGTCTCAAAATGGGAAGTATCAGAACCGTCAGGAAATAGAATTCATCTCTACAATCGAGAACGCATTCTTGCCGGATTTTTTTACCTGGTACAGACCTTCATCGGCAGCCTTGTAAATCTTCTTGAATGCGTTTTCATCCTGCTTTCCACGGCACCAGCTCAAGCCGATTGAGCAGGTCACTTTTATTTCAAGTCCGCTCTTCTCAAAATAATCTTTTATAGTATTCTGAAGTACCTGCATTTTGTGTTTGACCGCCTCAAGGTCTGAAACATTGCGCATGAAGACCGCGAACTCGTCTCCGCCCATGCGTCCTTTGAGGTCTCCGCCCCTGAATGTCGAGAGAAGGATGTTCGCCACGCTGACGATTACATAGTCTCCCTTTGCATGACCGAGATTGTCGTTCACTTTTTTAAAGTCGTCGATATCAATCATAACGAAGACGCCTGTTTCATTTTCTGCCTGGTGAGTCAAAATTCCGGTGACTTTTTTCTCGAAAGCGATATGGTTGAAAAGACCTGTCATCGAGTCACGGTTTGCAAGATTCATCGCATACTGAATCTGCTTGTCCTTGCGGCGTTTGGTGAGGATTATGATTGTCAAAAAGACTGAGGTTGCCAGAACAAGAAGAAAAACTGCACAGATTATACAGAAAAGAACGAGATGTTTTTTTATGAAGGCAGTGAGGCTCTGGTTAAGGTCCATGTTGCGTTCCATAAAGTTCTCGAACATCGAAGTCGTGAACGTATAAATCGACTTGTCAAGGACACCAGCAAGTTCCGGAGCAAGCCGGCGGGAAAGGCCGAGCGAAACAGAGACCGAATACCCCTCATTTATGATTTTAAGTTTCGTGAAAAGATGGCTTCTGAGATAATACTCAGCTTCCTGCTGCGGCATGAGGGTGAAATAATTTCTGTTTTTTTCGACTGCCGCAAAACATTCATCAAGAGTGTCAACATAGTAAGACTCTTTTACATTAAAATTCTTATCCATAAAATCTTTTGAATACTGACGGCCTTTTATGCACACAAAAACGCTCTCATCATGAAGTTTTTGCTCATCACTGCAGACAACGACATATTTCTGGGAGAGAAGCGGACTTGTCGGCTTTATTGAAGCAAGGTCAGATTTTATAAGAAGCTCGCTTACCTCATAAACTACATCGGCCTGCCCCCAGCGCACAAGATTCACCGCCTCAAGGTATGAAGAAGCCGGAACAAAAGAAACTTCAAGCCCGCTTTTTTCTGCAATCTCTTTAACAAGGTCGATTATGATTCCGTGGAATTCCCCGTTGACAAGTGAAGAATACGGAGGATTTCCCGTTGTGGCTGCGACACGAAGGCTTTTGTTTTTGCGCACATATTTCTGTTCTTTCGGACTGAGTTTGTTTATCGAATAGCGTGCAGAAGGAATGTAGCGGGAACGCAGCGTAGAAAGAAGGTTTGGATTGAGAAGAAAAAGCGTTGAGAGCGAAGAATTGAAAGAATCAAAAAGCTCTTTGTTTGAAGAACTGACCGCAAAACTGAAAAAGAGGTTGTCAATTGTGGCGATGACAAAGAAATCTTCAGGCATTAGAAAATCAATCGTCGCAAAGACATCGATTTTTTCGGCGGACAAATCGGCAAAAAGCTGTTCCTGAGAATCATAAATGAAATACGAAGCATCAATTTCCTGATTTTGGGCATAAAGGCGGATGCTGTCTCTGAGAGATTCAGGAGAAAATTTTAAAAGACCGATTCTGAGGCGCTCGGTGTCTACCTGACGGTTTGAAGCAAGGACAGTCGAGCCTATTGCCGTCGGAATATCAGAAAGAAGGACGTCGTTCTGATCAAGGGAATCACGCCCGAAAAATGGAATCATGTCAATCGTTCCGTTTGAGAGCAACATTCTCGCTTCTTCCCTGCTCATCGGAACATATTCAAACTCATAATCAAGATAGCGGTTTAAATTCTCAAGAAATTCTGAAACATATGAGACAGAGCCGTCATTTCCCCGTTTCTGATAAAGCGCATCGTCATCATAGGAAGGAATGCGCACGACACGTTTTTTTGAGGAAGCAGAGAGAGGAAGGAAAGCTGTTGCAGCCAGAAGAAAAAGAACTGCTGTAATCTTATTTCGCATATACGAATTATAACACAGGTCTGCAGATTTTACACTTTTTTCTTCATGACAAAACTTATAGATTATTTCAGAATTTTATTATATAATAAACTGTTATGAACAAAGATGAAATCTTAGACAAAGCGATTCGCCGGGTACCTGACTTTCCAAAGCCTGGCATTCTTTTTTTTGATGTCACAAGCATTTTAACAAATCCGCCAGCTTTCAAACATACGATTGACCGTATGCTGGAGATTTACTCAAATAAAAAAATTGACGCAATTGCAGCCGTAGAATCACGGGGCTTTTTGTTTGCAGCACCTCTCGCTGAAAAACTTGGAATTCCGCTTGTGCTGATCCGGAAAAAAGGCAAGCTTCCGGGCGATGTCTACAGGGCAAGCTACGCCCTCGAATACGGAGAAGCCACAATCGAAGCGCATAAATCTGACATCGAAAAAGGCAAAAAATATCTCGTTATTGATGATCTCATCGCAACAGGCGGCACGCTCACTGCAAGCAAAAACCTGATTGAGCAGGGAGGAGGAACTGTCTCAGAATTCTTCGGAGTTATCGGAATCCCTGAACTGAATTATCAACAAAAACTCGCTCCTACCCCTGTCACCACACTGATTGACCTTTCTGAAAAATAAACCACAGATTACACAGATTGCTTAGAACGCTTTGCGTTCGACGGCTAACCGAAATTTAAAACACAAACGGATTTGCTCAGACCTGACGGTCTTCGCCCTTTTAAGGTGAGTGCCGTCGGGCACGAACAAATCCGTTTGTTATATAATCCGAGTCTAATTTATTTTACGAATTCCTTTTTGAGGAAATCAAGGTCAAGCTCCGGGTAGAGGACGAACTTGCTCAAAAGTGCCTGAACTCGTTTTGAAGCGGCTTCTTTTACGCTCACGTCGAGGTCAATCTTTCCCTTTGCAGGTTTGCCCTCTTTTGTGAGGCCTGGTTTTGTGCCTTTGAGAACCTGATCGATGATTGAAGCAACTTCTTTCATCTCGTTCTCGCCCATGCCCAAAGTTGTGAGGGCTGGAGTTCCCAATCGCAAGCCACTTGTCCACCATGCGCCGTTTTTGTCGTAAGGAAGGGCGTTTGCGTTTACTGTTACACCGCACTCAAACATTGCTGCCTCAGCCTGTTTTCCTGTGAGGCCGTAAGAAGTGACATCTGCGAGCATGAGGTGATTGTCTGTTCCGTCTGTCTGAAGGCGAACGCCCAAGTCCTGAAGAGCTTTTGCGAGAGCCTGTGCGTTTGCGACGACTTTTTTTGCATATTCCTGATAAGCTGGTGTGTTTGCCTCTTTGAATGCAATTGCCTTTGCAGCCATAACATGAGGGAGAGGACCGCCCAAAACCATCGGACATCCCTTGTTCACATAGTCTGCGAATTCTTTTTTGCAGAGAATCATAGCACCGCGAGGACCACGCAAAGTTTTGTGAGTCGTTGTCGTGACTACATCAGCCCATTTTACAGGATCGTAATCGCCTGTGAAGACTTTTCCTGCAACGAGGCCTGCGAAGTGAGCCATGTCTACCATGAGAACTGCTCCGCACTTGTCAGCGATTTCACGGAAGCGCTTGAAGTTGATTTTTCGTGGGTAAGCCGAATAACCTGTGAGGAGGATGAGAGGCTTAACTTCCATAGCCTGCTTTTCGATTGCATCGTAGTCAAGAAGACCTGTTTTCTCGTCTACACCGTAAGGATGGCTCTCGAACATTCGGGCAGAAACATTCATTTTGTAGCCATGAGTAAGGTGGCCGCCGCAGGAATAGTCCAATCCCATGAGCTTCTGGTTTCCGAATCGTTTGCGAAGCTCAGCGAACTGCTCTGCTGTCAGGTCGTTCAAAGATTTTACGCCAAGTTCTTCGAGAGTTGGTGTCTCGACCTTAGCAGAAAGAATTGCCCAGTAAGCGACGAGGTTTGTGTCTGCACCTGAATGTGGCTGAACATAAGCGTAGTCAGCCCCGAAAAGTTCCTCTGCCTCGTGAGCAGCTTCCATCTCAACAGCGTCAACATTCACACATCCGCCGTAGTAGCGGTGCTCTGGATAGCCCTCAGCATATTTGTCAGTGAGAAGGTTGCCCATAGCAGCCTGAACAGCGAGGGAACAGTAGTTTTCAGAAGCGATGAGCTTTAAGTGGCTTCTCTGGTTCTGAATTTCATTTACTACGCTTGCAGCAATCTTAGGATTGACCGAAGCGACCTGCTGCAAATTTGCGACATAAGCACACATTGCGGCAGTTGGCTTGCCACCGCAAGACGAAAGATAATTTTCCAAAGGTGTAGACATAAAAATCTCCCAAAAAATTGATGTGGAGAGTTTACCAAAAATAAAGGATATATTCAATGATGATTCTATAAATAAGAACAAAATAAATGAAACTCCCCGCCCGCCGGAAGCAAATGTTTCGCTAAATCCTAAACTGAAAATCAAAAAATGCCGAAATTCTATCTGAAAAACTATATCAAAAAAAGGAAGCGGATTGTGAGAAAGGAAATTTTTTCTTCGCTGATTTTTTTCTCAGCTTTTGCGGGACTTTTTTCCGCTGAAAATAAAACTGTAATATCCTCTGAAAGTACGATTGACTGGTCATCTTCCGCATTCGTTTCAGAAGTCCGGCTCGATACGGAACGGGCAGGAATCAGCATGCCGTCAGGGAAAAGGGCATCAATCAATTTTATGGAAGCAAAGCTCCCGGACCTCATCAAAGATCCCCTTCTCTCCCTGTATGTAAACTCAAAGCAGCAGCTCGGTGACCTTATTATTGCGAATGACATCACACTTGAGCAGCTGACAAAAATCATCGATGAAGGAAAGAAAAGCCCGAGCATTTTTACGGACGGAACCCTCACTTTGAAGACGATTCATACCATCGATCTGAAAGAAATTTCTTCACTGATGATAAAACATCACTTTCCGTACAGAAATGCAAAGCCGATTGACAATGTTTCTTCCCGTGTCTACACAGGAATCATAATTGATGCGCGCGGCACCCTCGACGTTCACGGAGAATTCATGGAAGACTCAGTTTACCCGTGCTTTTTTCCACAGGTCTGGGACGAAAACATGAACCTGATTTACGAACGGAACATGGGAAATCCTGAGGCTGAGTTCAAAAACGGAATGATTGGCTACGACTGGCGTGACGATGAGACTAACTACCACTCAAGAATCGGCTCTGACCCGCTCCACATCAAGGCTAGAAAAGTGTACGGTCATTTGAGGACTGACCCTGTAATCTCAAGGGAAGACGCCCTTAAAATTCTCTCTGTTCCGGAAAATGTAAAGCTTCTCGAAGAAGGAAAAGTCATAATTCTTCTGAACAAGGAAAACCTCACTTATTCAGTCGAAAGAAACGACGAAATGCAGGAATATTACGCTCCATTCCTCGACATCAAGAGTTATTTCCCAGAGAATGAGGAGGCTCCGATTATCAAAACTTTCGGGGATGAATTCCAGCTTCTCTATGATTTGAAATTCGTTGCAGACAGTCCGAAACTTCTCGATTCTGAACTTCCGAAAATGCAGACTCTTGCGAATCTTCTCAAGGACATCAACAAAGACGACGCTTACACGGTTCTTGTAGAAGGCCACACTGCGGACGTAAACAAACCGAAAGGACAGCTGGCCCTTTCAATCGCACGAACCCAGACAATAATCGATGAGCTCGTGAAAAACGGACTTCCGCGCTCACTTTTCACCTTCCGCGGATACGGCGGAACCCAGCCTGTTGCCTCAAATGCAACTCCGGAAGGAAGGGCAATGAACCGCCGCGTTGTGATTACCGCCCGCCCGAAAGCGACTTATATTCAGCGGTACTAGTCAAAAAGCTGAAAAAGGAAAAATCTTATGAAAAAAATCGTAAAAACCGCAATTATAATGCTTTTCTCAACACCTCTCTTCGCAGCGGATTTTTTTTCTGGCGAAGCGGGACTAATGGCAAATTTTGAAAACCAGGAAAAATTCAAATTTGATCCGACACTTTGCTTTGACGGATTCTTATCAGGCCAAATTGCACTTTCAAACGCTCTTTCCGTCCGCGGTGAGTTTTCTATTCGCACTTCTGACCTGCTCGAAGACGGAATCATGCAGGAAGTCGATTCAATTTTCCGGATAAATGAGCTTTCAGCGACTTTTACAAAATCTTTCGGAGGATTTAACCACACGCTCAGCGCTTTCAAGGGCTGTTTTGAATCAATCGGAAGCGGACAGTTCATACAGCGGCATCTCGGAGTAAAGCCGTACGGCTCATTTCTGACAAACAGTTTCCTCGGTCTCAACGGAATATATGCATACGATTTGTACGGAACAGGCGGAAGTTACACAATCACATCAAAAAGACTTCCTCTTGCAATGGGACTTGTAATCTCAAAGACGCCGGAAGATCAGAGTCCTGAGGATGAGATCTGCCCGCTTCTGAACACGGATCTTCGTTTCGCATACTATAATTCAGTCCTCATGATTGATGCGCTGGCAGGAATTACGGCACCGTTACGCACAACAAATGACTCAGGAGAAGATGTCGTACTTCTGATTGATACACTTTACTTTCACACGGGAATTGACCTTCACCTTTTGAGTCCATATTCTCCGGTTTCATTCCTGTTTCAGGCGGGAGTTGAGTATTTCCCTCTGAAAAAGACAAGTAAGGCCGTCACTTTCCAGAATGATTCTGTCTATCTTCTTGAAGAAACCCGGCTCAACTCCGGAACAGCAAAATGCTACATCACAGTTTTTCATATTCCGGAAGAACTTGGAAACCTCAAAGTCTCTAAAATCGGAAAATCTGTTTTTATTGAAGAGCCGCTTGGTGCAAACATCCGTTTTTTTGGTGAAAAACTGCATACAAAGAACAGGGAATACGATGCGGGCCTCAATGTTATGGCAGGCTTAAAAGGCATCCATTTCAGTAACATAAACGATCTGGATTTGAACAAAGATTTGAATATAAAAATAATTCCGTTTACAGAAATCGATGTAAACAACGGACGACTCACAGCAGCGCTTCAGGTAAGCATCACAGAATTCGCTAACAACGAAGATGAAGGCAGTGCCCTCAAATTACATCTCGGATACAAAAAAGAATTGTAATAAGGGGGCTTCCTGCCTGCGTCAGGCAGGGCTATTCAAACAAAAGTCCGCCGTTTCCAGCTTTAACGAAGATTTTTGAATCCTCGCCAAACTTACCGGAAAGGATTTCCTTAGCAAGAGGGTTCTCCACATAGGTCTGGACAGCTCTCTTTACAGGTCTGGCTCCAAAGGATGGGTCATAGCCCACATCGCTCAGGTAGTCGATTGCGCTCTGGTCGAAGTCAAGCGTAATTCTTCTGTCAGAAAGCCGGCTCTTAACACGCTCCAGCTGATTCTTTACAATTCCGCCGATACAGTCCTTTGAGAGACGTCCGAACATTACGATTTCGTCGATTCGGTTGAGGAATTCCGGGCGGAAGGTCTGCTTCAAAAGCACATCGACAGCCGGACGGACAGCCGTGAGCTTATCGTTCGTATCGGCATCGAGAATCAAGTCGCTTCCGAGATTACTCGTCATAATGATGATTGTATTCTTGAAATCGACTACCCTTCCCTGACCGTCAGTGAGACGACCATCATCAAGCACCTGCAAAAGCACATTGAAAACATCAGGATGGGCTTTCTCGACCTCATCGAACAAAATCACGCTGTAAGGACGACGGCGCACAGCCTCAGTGAGCTGACCGCCCTCATCATAGCCGACATATCCCGGAGGGGCTCCAATCAGGCGGGTCACGCTGAATTTTTCCATGTACTCAGACATATCAATTCGGGTGAGTGCCTTCTCGTCGTTAAAGAGGAAGTCCGCAAGAGTTTTCGCAAGCTCCGTTTTTCCGACACCTGTAGGTCCTATGAACATAAAGCTTCCCAAAGGGCGGTTCGGGTCGTTCAAGCCAGCCCTGTTTCGGCGGATTGCATCGCTTACAACACTGACTGCCTCGTCCTGACCGATTACACGCTTGTGCAACACGCTTTCAAGCTGAACATATTTCTGCTTTTCGCTCGTGAGCATTTTCGCAATCGGGATTCCAGTCCAGGTTGAGACGACCCGGGCAATATCCTCTTCGGTGACTTCCTGCCTCAAAAGAGAATCCGAAACACCATTGTCTTCGAGCTTATGACGCTCTTCATCGGCCTTCTGAGCCTCAAGAAGTTCCTTTTCAAGGGCGGGAATCGTGCCGTATTTTAGCTCTGCCGCCTTGTTGAAGTCTCCCTCCCGGGTGTATTTTTCTTCCTCAAAACGGGCGGCTTCAAGTTTTTCTTTAAGTTCACGGCTTTTGTTGATTTCAGCCTTTTCGTTCTGCCATTTGAGCCTCATAGCATCCCTGTTCGAGACGACTTCGGCAAGTTCTTTTTCGAGTTTCTGAAGCCTCTCTTTTGAAGCAGCATCGTCTTCCTTTGAAAGAGACTGTTTTTCAATTTGAAGCTGAAGGATTTTTCGCTCAAGCTGGTCAAGTTCCGTAGGCTCGCTCTCAATCTCCATCTTTAAGCGTGAAGCGGCCTCATCAACCAAATCAATCGCCTTATCCGGCAAAAACCTGTTCGTGATGTAGCGGTTAGAAAGCGTTGCGGCGGCGACAAGTGCCTCATCATTGATTTTTACTCCATGATGAATTTCGTATTTGTCTCGCAACCCACGTAAAATCGCAATCGTATCCTCGACATTCGGTTCTGCACAATAAACCTGCTGGAAACGGCGTTCAAGTGCTGCATCTTTTTCTATATATTTTCGGTATTCGTTGAGAGTCGTTGCTCCAATCGCCTTCAATTCACCACGGGCAAGAGCAGGTTTCAGAAGATTTGAAGCGTCCATGCTTCCTTCGCTCGCCCCAGCCCCGACAATCGTGTGGAGCTCATCGATAAAGAGAATTATCTGACCTTCAGATTTAGTGACTTCGGTGATTACGGCCTTCAAGCGTTCCTCAAACTCGCCCCGGAATTTCGCACCAGCGACAAGACTTCCCATATCAA
>JAFPUF010000100.1 GCA_017395545.1 Treponema sp.
AACGGAAAGAAAATCCCCTCCCTGACCGTTCTTTACAAAGTCGCGCGATATTTTGACCTCTCTCTTTCAGAATTCACCGCCCTTGTCGAAGCGAAGATGACTTGATTTTATCCTAAGCCAAAGTCTTAGTGGTCAACTTGCAGGCGACTTTTGAAAAAATAAAAAGGGAATCTCTAAAAATTGCAATTTTTAGAGATAACTTTGAAAATGCGATGTTTTAACTCTTGCTATTTTCAAGAGTCGAAGCATTGCGTAGAAACTCGTCGGGTTCTCTAAAAATCGCCGAAGGCGAGTTTTAGAGATACCCAAAATATTTATCTGATTGATTTTTTATGCTACAATAAATCAATGAATGAAGCGGAGCAGGTAAAGAAAAAAATCCAGGATTATTTTTCTCAAAAAGATGAAATAGATACCGTCTTATTGTTCGGCTCCTTTGCTAAAGGCACTTTTAATTCCCACAGTGACATCGACATTGCCCTTCATTCTAAGAATCCCCTCGGTTATGAGGAGCTTTCAAAAATCCAGTGCGATTTAGCTCTTCTTTGCAAGCGGGAAATCGACCTTGCGGATTTGTCTCAGGCAGAAGGCATTTTTCTTTATCAGATTATGACGACAGGCATAAAAATCAAGATTTCAAAAAGCATTTTTGTCCCTTATCTGACAAAAGCTCTTTGTTTTAAAGAAGATTTTCTTCCAACGATTGAATACATGAACAGGCAAAAAATAAAGAGGTTTATAAATGGATAAAGAAGTCCTTGAGGCAAAGATTGCGGCTCTCATCCGTTGCGTCCACCGTGTCAAAAGTCAGGGGATTTTGAACCTGGAAGATTTAGAAAAAAACATAGACAAGCAGGATATTATAATTCTGAACTTGCAGAGGGCTGTTCAGATTTGCGTTGATATCGGAAATCATATTCTTCTTGATTATGACACTGAAACTCCGGCGACAATGGCAGAGACTTTCCGAAAGCTTGCCCAAAACAAACTGATTCCTCAGTCTGTGGCTGATAATTTAAGCCACGCGGTAGGTTTCAGGAATATCGCCGTTCATCAATATGAAAATCTTGACTGCAAAATCATCTATGCAATCATAACCAGCCATTTGGATGATTTTAGGAATTTTGCCGGCGAGATAGAAAAATTGATGTGAGTGATGCTCACTTTTCTTCCCGCAGAAATGATACTCCTGTCTCTTTTCACATTTCCTCGTTTATCTTTGTGCTTCTTTTTCACATTCTTTGCGAATCTGATTCATCTGCTCTTTGAAGGCTGATGTTTCAATTTCCGGGTAAAGCTGGTGAATTTTTTCAAATGCTTCGTCAAGCCCGCTTTCTGGATAACATCTTAATATAAAAGTAATTCTTTACGGAAACGGAGTATTGAAAATCTTATCGCCTTGTTCTCTATGTTGTTTTACAATATTATGACATGAAGAATGTTCTTTGGTCATTAAAACAATATGTCAAAATAATGTTAACATAGAGCTGTTCGGAAACTTCAGTTTTCCGAACAGCTCTAATACTGCTAATAATTTAAGAGAATAGATTTCGGCTAAATAAGGAAAATAGACGAAATTTAGATGAGAAATGAGAAGAAAATGTACGAAAACTCCACCCAGTTTCCTGCCACAGCTCAGGAGCGAGCCGTTTTTAATATATGGAAAAAGAACAGGAGCGATACCGGAATAAATCTTGCTTTTGCTTTTCGGGCTGGAAATCTGGATATAAGGCGGCTTGAAAATGCGGTAAACAAAATTGTTTCCCGTCATGGAGCGCTCCGCTCTGTATTTTTTGAGCAGGCTGGTTGTGTTTTCAGAAAAGTTTTTGATGAAATCCGTGTTGAAATAGAGCTATTTGAATCTGATGATTTGAGAAAGTTCATACGCCCGTTCGCTCTTGAAAACGGACCTCTATTCAGAATTGCCGTTCGGAAAGATATTGTTTGTCTTGATTTTTGCCATATCATAACTGATGGCTTTTCTATGGCAATTTTCTTTTCGGAGCTCAACGCATTTTATTCTGGAAAAGATTTATTATATAAGCCTTCTCCAATTCATTCAGAAGATTTTAATACTATTCAGAAAAATACTGATTTTTGGGTGTCTCAGTTCAAACGGCCGTTTAAAAATCTTGCGGTTTCTTTTGATAAAAAAAAATCTACGGGAAATTCTAATATCTATGGTGGTGACGGAAGTTCATTGGTTTCAGGGGTAGGAAAGAGGCTTACAAAAAAAGTCCGGCTTCTTTGTCAAAAGCTTTCCGTCACGCCCTTTATCTTTTATTTTTCCGCATTCATAATTTTTCTTTCCCGGGAATGTTCTTCAAAAGATGTTGTCACGACTACGAATTTTAGCTGTAGGAACAGTCATAATCTTCGTTTGTTCGGACTTCTTGCTACGACTGCTCCAATCAGATTTTTTGTGGACGAGCAAATGTCTGCTTTTGATTTTATACGAAATATGAACGAATATATCCGTGACTGTCTTTCCCATCAGAATTTTGATTCGGAGAAACTGATTGAATCATGTGGTTTTTCTGATTTGCGGGATTTTTCACGGACGGTTTTCACTTATGAGCACGCAAAAATGGCTGATATTCGTTTGGACAATAAACCTTGTGAATTCGTTCCTATTCCTTCCAGACATTCTGAAGCTGATTTTACGCTTTGTTTTTTTCCGTTCAAAAATGATGGAAAAATCTTGTTCATTTTCAGGGCCGATTTGTTCTCTCATATCCGCGCTCGCGAACTGCTCAGGCATTACTTATCTGTCATAAAAAATATCTGTGATGAAATAAAGGACTGCGCGAATTATGGTGAGGCAAACTTGCCTTGAAAAGTTGTTCGCGCGGACACTTGACTTCACAAAAAAGGCGTAGCTCGGTATAATGACAAATATTCTTACTATTATAAGGACGCATTATGGTAATTCTTACTTTGAACTGCGGTTCTTCTTCCGCAAAGTATCAGGTTTATGACTGGGACAACAAAGATGTTTTGGCTACTGGCGTTGTTGAGCGCGTAACTCAGGACGGTTCTGTAATCACTCACAAGCCAAAAGGAAAAGACAAGTTCGTTCTCGAAAGCCCTTGTCCGACACACAAAGAAGCTATCGAATTGATTCTTAACGCAATCACAGACAAAGAGCACGGCGTTATCTCTGACATGAGTGTAATCGGTGCTGTAGGTCATCGTGTTCTCCATGGCGGAGACAAATTCACAAAATCTGTCAAAGTCACTCCGGAGGTTCTGGAAACATTCCGCTCAGTTCAGGATTTGGGACCTCTTCACAACCCAGCAAACATCATGGGTATCGAAGCTGCTCAGAAGGTTCTTCCAAATGTTCCCCATGTTGCAGTCCTCGACACAGCATGGCACCAGACAATGCCAGCCTCATCATTCCGCTATGCAATTCCAAAAGAATGGTACGAGAAGTATGGTGCCCGCCGCTACGGTTTCCACGGAACTTCTTTCTTGTACACAGCAAAACGAGCTTCTGTCCTTTTGCACAAGGCTCCAAAAGACACAAATGTCATCATCGCTCATGTCGGTAACGGCGCGTCTATGTGTGCCGTTAAGAACGGCCAGTGCTACGACACATCAATGGGTATCACACCGCTCGAAGGTCTCGTAATGGGAACCCGCTCAGGCGACATGGACCCTGCTCTTCCATTCTACATCATGCGAAAAACTGGCATGACACCAGCCGAGATGGACACAGCAATGAACAAAAAATCAGGTCTTCTTGGTCTCACAGGAAAATCTGCTGACCGCCGCGATGTTGCGGAATTGGCTGAAAAGGGCGACAAAGATTGCCAGCTCGCAGTTGACATGGAATGCTACCGCCTCAAAAAATATTTCGGTGCTTACATGGCTGCAATCGGCCCGGTTGACGCTATCGTTTATACGGCAGGCGTCGGTGAGCACTCAGCACTCATCCGTGGAAAGGCTCTCGAAGGCCTTGAATGGATGGGCGTTAAAATCGACCCGAAAAAGAACGCTCTCGCAAATACAGGAAACGCTGAGACTTGCATTTCTGCAGACGACTCAAAAGTAAAGGTTTTCGTAATTCCGACAGACGAAGAGCTTGTAATGACAGAAGACGCTTTCGCTATCATGCAGGGCACTTACGATGTTCACACGAACTTCACATATTCATTCCAGGATCCAAGCTATCGCAACAAGGCTCGCGAAGAGGGCCTCAAGAAAGAGCTTGAGAAGCACCCGGAACTTGAGAGTATCATCGTAAGACCGTAGTTCTAAAAACGCTAGTGCAAAGTAAGTTCTAATCAGAACAAAGTTTGCACTGGCGATAATCATGTGGTATTCATTCAGGATATTTCATGTTACAATGCCTCTAGTGCAAAGTATGTTCTATTCAGAACGAAGTTTGCACTGGAGGCAATTTTTTTGATTAAGCGAGATTTATATCTGAACCGCCTTGTCTCAAAAAAAGAGAACGGTCTTATAAAAATCATTACTGGAATAAGACGCTGCGGAAAATCATATCTTCTATTTAATCTTTACAAAGAATATCTGAATTCAATTGGAATTAGCGATGAACATATAATTCAGATTATGCTTGATAAAAAAGAATTTGAGGATTACAGAAATCCGAACAAGCTTTACGAGCATATTCTTCAAAAAATCAATGAGAATGAAAAATTTTACATTTTTATCGATGAAATACAACTTTGTTATAAAGTCAAAAAAGAAGGTGTTGATGAATCTTCCGTACCAGAAGAGGACAGAAACTTACTTTACACAACGTTCTACGACATACTGAATGACTTGATGAACCGCAAGAATCTAGATATTTATGTTACTGGAAGCAATTCAAGGCTTCTTTCTAAGGATGTCGCAACAAATTTCCGTGACAGGAGCGTGGAGATTCAAATGCATCCGCTGACATTCAGCGAGTACTACGAATATGAAAGAGAAATTTCGGGAATTGAAAAAGCCGATGCGTGGGAAGAATACATGACATATGGCGGGCTTCCGCTTGCTGTGCTTGAAAAAAACGAAAAGGAAAAAGCTGTCTATCTGAAAAATCTATTTATGAAAATATACATTGCTGACATAAAAGAAAGGTACAACCTGAAAGATGAGACTTCACTGAGCAGTTTGATAGATGTAATCCTTTCTTCGGTAGGTTCGCTTTCAAATCCGCATAAGCTGAACAATACTCTTGAATCCGTACAACATTCAAAACTTTCTGATCATACCGTAAAGAAATATTTGGAGTATCTTGAGGATTCTTTCATAATTCGGAAAGCCAGCCGCTACGATGTGAAGGGCAAGTCGTATCTTGATTTTCCAGCAAAATACTATGCGGAAGATATGGGCTTAAGAAACGCGCGGCTCAATTTTCGCCAGCAGGAACGCCCTCACATAATGGAGAATATTATTTTCAACGAGCTTGTATCGCGCGGATATTCCGTAGATGTGGGCGTAGTGCAGGTCTCATCAATGGAAAGCGGGACTCAGAAAAAGGCTAACCTCGAAATTGACTTTATCGTGAACATGGGGTTTAGCAAAGTCTATATTCAGTCAGCTTTTGCACTTGATAATCAGGAAAAGGAAATGCAGGAGACCAGACCGTTACTAAACAGCGGAGATTTCTTCAAGAAAATTGTCGTGCTAGGCGGAAACCAAAAACGATATCAGGACGAAAACGGAATAATCTTCATTGGCGTGATACCGTTCCTTCTGGATAAGGAAAGCGTGGAAAAGTAGGCTCAGGTTTATCCTAGAACAAGCCAGAGCCAAGTGTTTTCTGTTTTTTTGTAATGCAAATCCTCTTACATTGCTGGACGAGTGTAGGTGGAAATGGTGAACGCTTTCGCTAGATTTATCTGGAGTCCAACGGAAAAGATGACTGACTGCTCAGACCCTAGCGTGGTGGTGGAGCTATACCTCCCCGATTCGTATTCTACTTCCAGTTTGGTGAAGTTGCGGTTGTACCGCACATCGATGAGAAGCGAAATAACATCGTTTATGGCATATCCCAAACACGCACCAGCTTCAATCCCGAACTGGAACGGTGATTTCACTTCGTAATCGTCATAATCGCCATAATCGCCATAAAATAGATTTCCCATGATTAATGATATTTTTGGTCCAACTTCAGGACGCACGAAGAATTTCTTACCGAAAAGAATTGTGTATGTAACGAGAATCGGAATGTCGAGTGTCATATAGTCGAAACTCTCTTCATGGCTATAATTATAAGCCTCCGATTTATTCTCTTTCTCTCCATTTGGATATGTGTACGAGTAGCTACCGTCAATATTAAAATCAAAATTTACTCTGTGCCAATGGATTCCAAGTTCTGGCTGAACTCCGAGTCCTTTTACAAACGGAAGCCCGATGTTTGCAAAAAAATCAACTCCCGCTCCTGGTGATGACTTGGATTTTGCTTCATCAGAACGACTTTCTGAGTAATTATATGTGTAATTGTACCAAACATATTTCCTGTTTTCGTATTTGACATCTCTGCCTGTTCCTGTGCCAGTGCTTGCCTCTGAATAATTCAAATCACTTTCCGTGAAATCAAACAGATTCAAGTCGAAACTGCCGCGAAATCCAAGTTCAACAGACATTTCTTTAGCAAATCCTGTTGATAAAACAAGTACCGATAGAAGAAGAATTGCAATATATTTCATGTTTATTTCCTCTATTTTTCTATTATTTTTTCTTCAAGCGTCTTGTCGTTTATATAAAGAGTAATTTTCTTGCGTCCGTTCGAGTCGATTCCGTAGTAGTTTTCAACCATGCCAGTGAATTTTTGCAGAAGGAGCTTCATATCGTTGCTTGAACCAGTCGAAAGAATCTCCATTTTCCATAGTGCCGTACCTTTTGAATTTTTATCAGCGTCAAATTCGTATGAATCTAGAATAAAAGACCTGTCATATGTTGTCGCGTATTTAGCTGTGGAGGTGGTGCCAGATGTATAGGTGACATTTTTATACGATGTGCTTGTTTTACCCGACTCATACATTCCTGTGAGCCGTGTGTTCGGTGCGCTTATGCTAGTATTAAACACGATAATGGCGTTTGCGTCCTCTTGGTCGTCAGTAACGGAAAATCCTTTTTTTAAAAGTGATTCGGTGAGGATATTCTTGAGACTTATGAACATAAGGTCGTTTTGCCCAGACGAAAAATCTGAGGAGAGAATTTTGTATGTGTAGTTCCTTGCGTTTTTTCCGCTTGAGAGCGACTCCATGTCAACGACATATGTTGTTGTGGAGGCACAGCTGAAAAGAACGAAAGATAAAAGCAAAATAAAAAAAAACGATGAAAATTGTTTTGTCATAAGAACTCCTTACCTTGTAATTTTTTGCGTAATAACTGCTGTATTACTTAGATTTAACAAATTTATTTAAAGGTAACATAGATGTAACAACTTTGCAAGTTTAAATTACGCACTTTAGCGTATCATCTTAAATTATGAGCTTTAGAGATAATCTAAAATCAGAATTGACATTCCGTGGCATTTTGGTAAAAGAGCTTTCTGCCAAAACAGGAATAAACAAGCGGACGCTTGACAATTATCTTCGGGAAAAAAGTAACACACCGCCGGCTGATATAGCCGTAAAGATTGCCGATGCACTTAATGTGTCTGTGGAATTTTTGGTGACAGGAAAAGAAAAGGGAACAATGTTTGAAACTTCTGAAATATATACAGCCGATGTGCGACAAATAGCAAAAAAGCTCTTAAAAATGAGCGAAAATGAAAAGCGGCTTGTATGTGTTATTGTTGATGAGATAGTGCGGCAGGGGAAGCTGACGGAACAAAACATTCTTCCATAAATCCCACATCACTCCTTGTTCCGGGCTTCAAAGTCGGCTACGCTCTCGATTTTAACTTCTGCCCGATGGAGGCGCATGTAGTCCATGAGAAGCCGCCTTTCCTCAATCCGCCCGTACAGAAAATATGATGCTGGTTCCCACAGTGCCACCCAGCCGACAACACCCAGACCTTCGCCCAGTATGCTGAACAATGGATGACCGCTCGAATTCTGGCGGAGAAAATGCGCTACGAACAAAAATCCGCAGAGAGCCGCAAGCCCCATGAGCAGTTTTTTAATCCAGTAGGAGATAGCTTTTCTGTTCTTTATAATCTGCTCTTCGGCACGGATTTTAAAATGGTTTGCAAATGCGCTTTTCACGGTTTCTATGTCAAAAAGCGACTCATCGTCAGTAACGAAGGTAACGCCGATTCGTGCCTTTGACCTTTTGTGCTCCAGTTCCGTAAAAATGTAGTTCTCAACATCGTCCGAAAGCTCCCTCTCAGATTCGGGAGCTGGGTCGAAAGAGTTGTAAAGTTCGCGCTGTGAAGAAAGATGAATGAAAATAGTGTTCTCGTGGTACAGCTCCGATATTTCGTCAAGCAGATGAGCTTTTCGCTCTCTGCTTTCGAGGTCGGAGCCTTTTTTTGTTTTGAATTTCATGGTCAGACAAAAAGTTTTCGGGCTTCAACATAGAATCGTTTTTCGCTCGCTTCTCCCATTGAGAATGATTTTCTTGGGAGCGGTCCGCGTCCGTTTATTGTCTGGAAAAACGAATCCTTTGCTATAGGCGGAAGCAGAATTGAAAGCGCGTCCGGCTTTTTCCCGAGCCGAAGCACATCATTTGTTCCGTGGATATAGTCTATGTCCTTTTTTTTGTCCTTTGAGTGCGCGTCAAGGTAAATGTCGATGACAGGTTGCAATGCCGCAATCGCAAGGTCAGTTATTTTTGTTTCAATGACGCACATTTTTTCTCCTGCGATGAATCCATAGCGCGCTCCTTTTGCCGATGAATCAGACACGAATTCAACAAGTTCTTTTTCTGAATCAAAAGATTTGATTTCACCGCCAAGCTTGTCTTTGACGAAATTGATTAATGTTTCTGCATCCTGATTGAAAATAACCCGATGAATTGGTTCAAAAGTCAGACCTGTGTCGTATATGTTCACGATTTCGACTAGAGCAAACCGCACCGGGCTTGTTTCTTTTTCTGAATCGGAAATTGTTTTTTTGTGTTCGTCCCAAACAGCTTTTGCCGTAGCAAGTGAGTGGTTTCCGTCACCAACGGCAAAAAGGAAGGTATTTCCGTCTGCGTCGGTTCCGTTCTTTGCCAGAGTTTCAAGGGCTGACTCAATTGCATTTTCTGCTTGCTCGCCTTTTACGCCCCAGCCAGTGATTTTTCCTGCGCCCTGCATAAGCTCGCCGTCATAGATTTGGCTGGACTTTTTTGCGATTTTTCCGGCTCCGCCAACAAGAACATCGTTCTCATCGTTTGCAAGGAGCATTATGTGCGGAAGCTCTAGTGCAGCTCCGTTTCTTATTTTCATTCTTGGCGGAATCCGTTCAGGAACTGTTGCTTCAGTTGCCCTGATAAACGCTTTTGAATCTGGCTTCCATTCGTATTTTTCAAGGTCAACGGCAATGACAAGACCTTTGCGAGTGCGTCCGTATTCGGTTTTTCGCTCGATGTAGACGGCCTGCTCTGTTTCCTCAAAAAGTCCGTCCGAAAGATATTTTGTCATTGTACTCCGGATTTTTTTTATTCGAGCGTCTTTGTCGTCTTCGTTCAGGTAAACTTCAGGATAGATGAGATTGAGCGTGGACGGTTTTCCTTCCGCAGCTTTCTCGGCTCGTTTCCAGTAAGCTTCGTCCTGAGTGTACTGGTCGCATGCAATGACAGACCATGTTTTTAAATCAATGTTTTTCGGGAGCAGAATCTGTGGAATCTGTACTCCAAACTTAGAAAATGTTCTCATAATCCTTTAATTTTATCAGAAAGATAGATTCTAGGCAAAAAGATTCTTTGACGACAGAAAAAATTTGCTTTCATTTTCTATTGACATTATACCCTCCAAGGGTATATATTGACTCGAAATTAAATTATACCCCTGTAGGGTATACTCTATGGAGATTTATTATGTCAGAAAACCAGAATATACATGACTGCTGCCAAGAAAAAGAAGAGGCGTCTGGAGCTTGCCCTTACTGCTCCGGGAAGCACAAAGAGCGCAGCGAGACAGAGTACAAAGATTTGATGAATCGGCTTAAGCGCATTGAAGGACAAGTCCGCGGAGTTGAGGGAATGCTTGAGAACAACGCGTACTGCACTGACATTCTGATGCAGGTTTCCGCGATAACGAGCGCGCTCAACAGCTTCAACAAGGCTCTTCTCGCAAATCACATGAAAACGTGCGTTGCCGATGGAATCCGAAACGGCGACGAGAGCGTAATCGATGAGTTTGTCGTCACGCTTAAAAAGTTGATGAAGTAATTGATAAAACAAAACGCAGAAAACAACGCAAAAAAACTTTGGAGAATATTTTATGGAACATTATATTGTTACCGGGATGACCTGTGCTGCCTGCCAGTCAAGAGTCGAAAAGGCTGTCAGCGCAGTTGCGGGCGTTGAGTCCTGTGCTGTAAATTTACTTACAAATTCTATGGGGATTACAGGAAATGCAAATCCTTCTGAAATCATAAATGCCGTTGAAAAGGCGGGCTATGGCGCGAGTTTGAAAAACACTGGCGCGGAAAAGGGTGGGGCTGGCGGAAAATCAGCTTACGAAGATGAATTAAAAGATACCGAGACTCCAAAAATGAAAAAGCGCCTTGTCGCCTCTCTCGTTCTTCTGATTCCGCTTTTGTATGTTTCGATGGGGCACATGCTTTTGGACTGGCCACTTCCGCCTTTCCTCGACGGAAATCATGTGGCGATGGGCTTGTATGAGCTTTTGCTTTCTGCCTTTATCATGGTGATAAACCAGAAGTTTTTTGTGAGCGGCTTTAAGGGCCTTCTTCACAAATCGCCGAATATGGACAGCCTTGTCGCTCTTGGCTCTGGCGCGGCGTTTGTCTACAGCGTGATTGCGCTTTTTTTGATGAGCGGGGCTGTTCTGGCTGGCGACGAAGAAAAAATCAAATATCTGATGAACCAGTTTTATTTTGAGTCTGCCGCCACAATTCTCACCCTGATTACTGTGGGAAAAATGCTTGAGGCAAAATCAAAGGGAAAGACGACTGACGCCTTAAAGTCTTTGATGAAGATGGCTCCAAAAACTGCCGTGCTTGTGGAAGGAGAAGGGGAGGCTAGAACAGAAAGGACTGTGCCGGTTGAGCAGGTAAAAAAAGGCGATCTTTTTGCGGTGCGTCCCGGAGACAGCATTCCGGTTGACGGAATTGTAATCGAGGGCGAGAGCGCTGTTAACGAAGCCGCTCTTACTGGAGAAAGTCTTCCTGTAGAAAAAACAGCGGGAAGCAGTGTTTCCGCTGCGACAATAAATACTTCGGGCTTTTTGGTTTGCGAGGCGACGAGAGTCGGCGAGGACACGACGCTTTCGGGGATTATCCGCATGGTAAGCGATGCCGCCGCCACAAAAGCGCCGATTGCAAAAATCGCTGACAGAGTTTCGGGCATTTTTGTTCCTGCGGTCATTTTGATTGCGCTCGTGACTTTTGCCGTCTGGCTTTTAGTCGGCGAGAGCGTCGGATATGCCGTTGCGCGCGCGGTTTCCGTTCTGGTCATTAGCTGTCCGTGTGCGCTCGGTCTTGCGACTCCTGTTGCAATCATGGTCGGAAGCGGCATGGGAGCAAAGTCTGGCATTTTGTTCAAGACGGCTGCCGCTCAGGAAATGGCGGGAAAAACGCAGATTGTCGCTTTGGACAAAACGGGCACGGTCACAACGGGAATCATGAAAGTTACGGATGTCATTGTAGCGGAGGGCGTGGCTGAAAATGATTTGCTTGAAGCCGCCTACGCACTGGAAGCAAAGAGTGAGCACCCGATTTCAAAAGCGATTGTCGAATATGCCGAGAAAAAGCAGATTAAACTTTTAGACACAAGTGAGTTTGAAATCAAGGCTGGAAACGGGCTTTCTGCCAGACTTGACGGAAAAATAATCACAGGGGGAAATGAATCTTATCTTTCAAAAGGTGGACTGGCAATCAGTCAGGCTCAAAAAGCTGAACTTGAAAAACTCTCTTCACAAGGAAAAACACCGGTTCTTTTTGCCCGCGACAAATCTTTGCTCGGAATCATCGCCGTTGCGGACACAATCAAAGAGGATTCGGCAAAGGCAATCAGCGAGCTAAAAAATATGGGAATACACACGGTGCTTTTGACTGGCGACAACGAAATTACAGCGCGTGCGATTGCCGCCCAGGCTGGCGTAGACGAAGTTGTGGCGGGAGTTTTGCCTGACGGAAAAGAAGCCGTAATCAGAAAACTTATGGAAAGCGGAAAGGTTGCCATGGTGGGAGACGGTATCAACGACGCGCCATCTCTTACTCGCGCTGATTTGGGAATCGCAATCGGAGCAGGAACGGACATCGCCATTGACGCTGCTGATGTGGTTTTGATGAAGGGAAGTCTTCTTGATGTAAGCGGGGCAATCAGGCTTTCCCGCGCCGTCATCAAAAATATCCACGAAAACCTCTTCTGGGCATTTTTCTACAATGTGATTGGAATCCCTCTGGCGGCCGGCTGCTATGTTGCGGCTTTCGGCTGGTCGCTGAACCCGATTTTCGGCGCGGCCGCGATGGGACTTTCAAGTTTCTGTGTCGTGTCGAATGCCCTGCGCTTGAACTTCCTGAAAACTCACGATTCAAGGCGCGATAAAAAAGTGAAAAATCCCGTTATGGGAAATCTTATATCAAATGCCGGTCAGGAAAAGGCTGGCAAGGAGAATATTATGAAAATTTCTGTAAAAGGAATGATGTGCGGACACTGCGAAATGCATGTAAAAAAGGCTCTTGAAGCAATCGAGGGAATCACAAGCGCGACAGCTTCTCACGAGAATGCGGAGGTCGCAATCGAAACTTCAAAAGAAGTCGATGAGAGCGCAATAAAAGCCGCTGTTGAAAAAGCTGGCTACGAGTACGCCGGGGTGATTGCGTAATCATTCTGGTCGAAAAGGGAAGTGAAGCATGGGCAAGGAAATGATTCATGAAATTCTCTCAATTGAAGGAATGACTTGCATCAATTGTCAGAACAGAATTGAAGGAATACTCAAAAATACAAAAGGCATTTCTTTTGCCCGTGTTTCCTTTCAGGAATCAAAGGCGGAAATCACTTTCGACAAATCTCTCATCTCGCATGAAAAAATCGTCCTGATAATTCGGGAACTTGGTTATGATGCGAAAGACGAGAATCAAAAAGCGAGTGTTAAATGGATAAAAAATGCCGGAATCATCGCATTGATTGTCGTTTTGTACATTCTGCTCCAGCAGTTCGGAATATTGAACATGCTCGTTCCCTCTGAACTTGCGGACTCAAAAATGGGCTATGGCGCGCTTTTTGTCGTCGGCTTGCTCACTTCCGTTCACTGCATCGCGATGTGCGGAGGAATCAACCTTTCGCAAAGCATTCCATCCTCTGAGCCTGAAAAATCCAAATCAATACTGATGACCGCACCTCTTCTGTATAGCGCAGGCCGGGTCATTTCATACACAACTGCGGGCTTTTTGCTCGGCGGACTTGGCATGATTCTAAGCGGTGTCTCTGGAGAGGGCATTCCCCTTGTGATTCAGGGACTGTTGAAAATTGCGGCTGGACTTTTCATGGTCATAATGGGGGCGAATATGCTTGGACTTTCTGCATGGCTCAGAAAATTCCATCTTGCGCTTCCCAAAAAAGCCGTTCAAAAAATCTCCAAAATCAGCTTGAAGCAAAAGCGTCCTTTTGTCATCGGACTTTTGAATGTCTTTATGCCCTGCGGCCCCATGCAGTCCATGCAGATTGTCGCGCTTGGTTCCGGGAATCCGCTTGCGGGCGCGCTTTCAATGCTCATGTTCAGCCTTGGCACTCTTCCGCTGATGCTTGGGCTTGGAAGTTTTGTTGCGGCCCTCGGAAAAAAGCATGCAAGGGCGGTTATGAGCACAGGCTCTGTTCTTCTTGTCGTTCTAGGTCTTGCGATGTTCACGCAGGGAACGAATCTTGCAGGAATCAATTTGAACCCGTTTTCAAGTTTTCCGAAAAAAAATGCGGTGTCCAGCCAAATTGAACAAACAGACGCCATGCTTGATAAAGCTGTAATTTCAAAAGACGGAAGTTTGCAGTATGTAGAAAGCGAGCTGGATTTTGGAAATTATCCTGAAATCACGGTTTACGAAGGTATTCCTGTAAAGTGGACGATTCGGGTTTCGGAAGAGGTGATTAACGGCTGCAATTACAAAATGATACTCAATGACTACGGAATTATTCATGAATTCACTCCCGGAGACAATGTTATAGAATTTACGCCACATAAAATCGGCACTGAACTCTATACATGTTGGATGGGAATGATTTATGGAAAAATAAATGTTCTTTCTTCAAAAAATCTAATGGAGGAAAAAAATGAAGAAAAATAAAATCGCACGATTATTTGCATCGGTTCTTTTTATGTTCGCTTTGCCTGTATTCGCAATTTCTGGCGCAAAGTTCATTACGCCAATGGTAAAAGACGGAAAAATTTCCATCAGCAAAGCTGAGCTTTCAAATCATCCGCTTTATGTGAATTACGATTCAAACGGAATTACTGTTCAGTTGATTGCGGTAAAAGCGTCCGACAATTCTGCACGGGTTTCTCTGAACACATGTCAGGCTTGCAATCCGTCCCCGCGGGCATATTTTTTGGAAAAGAACGGACGCCTTGTCTGCCAGAACTGCGGAAATGTCTTTAAGATGGACAGCGTCGGAACACCGTCATTTGGATGCAACCCGATGAGCATTCCCTACGAGGTTTCAGGCAATTCCGTAACGGTAAAAACGAGTGATTTGGATTTTTTTGCAGAAAAGTTCAAATACTGGAAAGGACCGGTAAAATGAGCCGGATGCTCGCTCAAGAAACGAAACATGATAATCCGCGCTGAAAAATCCCGATTCCTAGTGCGCATTTTTAGTCGGCCAGTTTTACTGCCGCACGGCGATCCCGGAAAAATGGTTTTGACAGTATAAGATTTTCCGTACGTTTCATCGTTCACTTTCTCTCGTTTAAAGAGATTGCGTTAGCAATCTCGAATCTGTGTGACAATACTTTCGGCATCATCGGCAAAACCAGCACAGGTTCCGAAACGAGATGCCATGATATGAAAGTCTGGGAAAAGGTGGTACTCTGATTTGACGGAATCAGAGAGTCGGCGGAAGGTTCTGCCGAACTGTGAAGAAGGCACTGCAAAAACAGCCCCTTACTTCGAAAACGAGATTAACCAAAACCGACCGCCGTAAGACATAATGCGGAACGGGGACGTTTCCCCGTTACCGCGGATAGGAGTACGGTGTTCCACCACCAGACCTTCACTCCTGATTCCATTTTACTGA
>JAFPUF010000101.1 GCA_017395545.1 Treponema sp.
ACTTCCTATTTTGAAAATGCTAGGCAACTTGGCTTCCCCCATTTGCAGCAAATTCAAAAATCGTGTGAGCATTGTGATGCAACAATTCTGTAAAGAAAGCTATTTCTTCATCAGAAAATCCATCATTAAAAAGCCATTTGTATGAAGGTAACTCGCAACGGGCTGATTTAAAACCACCAAAAACCGGACGCTCAAAATGCACTTCAACATATTTTTCGCCATTGCGCTCTAGCAATTCTGTATGCACAATTTCCGTTTCATCTGCGAGCGTAATGTACCCATAAATCATTGTACACCTCCACAGCAGCTATTTTAGAATATTATAGAAGATTTTGGAAGTATTTTTTCTTTTGCGAGGGAAATCTGCTAGCCGAATCGCTTAATCAGCTCGCTTTTGTCATTGATTCCAGTCTTTTCGTAAATTCTTGAAATATAATTCTCTACGGCACGCTTTTTGATGCAAAGCGTGTCCGCAATCTTGTCATTGGAAAATTGGCGGAGAAGCAAACCCATCACTTCTTTTTCGCGGCGGGTAAGCGCGTCCGTAAATGAATTGAACTGCTCAACCTTTTTCTGCAGCTCACTCTGAACAAAAAGTTCGCCACCCAGAACTTTTTCCATGCACAAAAGAAGCTCGTCCGACGACGCATTTTTTGAGACATAGCCGCACGCACCGCTCTCAATCGTATTCTGCACGATTTCAGGAGCAAAAAACATCGAATACACGATTATTCTAAGCTCAGGGTACAGCTCGTGCATTTGACTCACAAGGTCAAAGCCTGTGTCCGCGCCGTAAAAGTTCAGGTCGGAAATAACAACGGCAGGAAGATTGCCGTCGCTGGCAAACTGCTCCAAGTCACAGAGAGCTTTCTTGGAATCGGCAGAGCTTCCAAGACTTTTCCAGCTGGAATTTTTTTCGATATATGAAGAAGTTCCAAGCCTCAAAAGCTCGTGGTCATCAATTATGTAAAAAGTCTTTTCCATTTTCTAAATCTCCACTGTAATCCAAGTACCAAATCCTTCCTCGGAAAAATATGTCACTGAACCACCGATAAGTTTTGCACGCTCAAAAATGTTCCTCAGCCCAAAGTGCATTGGCTCAATATTGCCCCCATCGTCGTTTATCTGAGAAATAAGGCTCTCGCTCATGCCACGGCCGTCATCAGTAATTATGATTTTAAGCGATTTTGGCTCATTCTTCTTGAAGAACACCGTTGCTTCAGAAGCCTGTGCATGTTTCTGGATATTCTGCAATGCTTCCTGCACGATTCTGTAAATATTCATCAGCTCATCGCCGTTCAGATTCGCAAAATCAACTGACGGCTCGCACACAACGCGGAACTGAAAGTCCGAATTCTCGGTATCAAAAATCTTCTGCCCCAAGAGCGCAATCAGCGGAATCATGTTGCTTCCTGTGATTACGGGCGGCGTAAGGTTGTAGCAGAGATTACGGATATTCTTGATGTTCTCGTTCTGAATTGCGATGATTTTTTGCGCCGTTACCTTGTCGGAAAGACCTTCGGCAAGAAGGGAGACATATCGAAGGCTCTGAGCCACAGAATCATGCAACTCCTGACTGATTCGCCGCCGCTCCGATTCCTGCACCTGAATCGAATGTTGCAGAAATTGTTCCGAATTATAGATGATTTTATTCTTGTGCTTGTTTTCCCGAACATTCAGGAGGACAAGGATAACAGCCCCGCCCAAAATCGTCGCGATGAGCCACATGAAATAACTGAATAATTTCTGGTGCGTCTCTTCAAGCTCGCGGTTTTTCTCTTTTAGCTGCAAGATTATTTCTTCATTTGAAAGGGCGGATTTTTGAGAGTTTGCATTTTCATAAATTGGATTTGGGCGGCTCAAATCTTCCTGCGCGCTGTCTGTGTAACAGCAGGAAAATGAGAGAAGAGCAGAAATTACGAGCAATCGAAGGAATCTTTTCATGGAATTTTGTGCGAGAATTTCACTCAACGCCTGTACCCCCCCCCATGCGACATTATACGAGTATGAAGTTTGAAGATTCCGAAACCTGCGAAAGTGGTGATTATCCTGTCCAAGATAATTACTGGGATTCTTCCAAGAATGGAAGATGCAAGAAAGTCAAACTGCTCTCCGTTGAAAGCATAGATAATCTGGTCGAAAGTCCAGTCTTTTTGATTCAGGTTGTATGTAAAGTAACTGATGAAGCCCGAAACAACGGAACAGGCAAGTCCTGCAATGATAGAAGCAGTCAAAATATAGAGGAAAGTAAGGTTCACGCCTTTTTTCAGATTTTCCTTCTTGCGGACAAAAAGCCATGTCACGACGATTATTGTAAGGGCAGAAATCGTGTAAAGATACACATAGTCGGTCTGTCCGTACAGAACGAAAAGTTTTGCGCAAATCAGGCTGATAAAAATCACATATTCAAAAAATGCAGCCACCGAACCGAAAGTGAAAAGAGCGGCAATCATAAAAATCGTGTCAAAGAAAAGCGGTGCTGTCAGAATGTCCTGAAAAAATGTGGCGGTACAAAAATCAAGGATGCTGAAAACGAGAATTGTTAGGATGCGTGATGTGATTTTTTCTGTCGGTCTTTGCATACTATACCATAGGATTTTTGAATATTCTATTGTAAAAAAGTCCGCCTGAAAAATCAGACGGACTTTAGCTCAAAATCTGATAAGTTGCAGATTATTTAGTTTTTGTGAAAGTGCTGCCAACTGCCTGGAATGTGCCGTTTGTAACCACGAGCTCATTATCTTCTACTTCTTCAACCCAACCTGTATTAAGCGTATTCGACGAATGCGTCTGATGCTGGTGGATTGTGCCGTTATCAAAAGTACCGGTGAGTGTGTAAGTTCCTTTTCCTTTGTTTGTGGAGTAAGAACCTGTTGTCCATGTCATCAGGTAAGTGCCGTCTGCATTGTAATCAAGTTTTATAGTTCCGCCAAATCCAGCTCCAGTAAAGGTTGCGGTTCCTGTGGTTGTTGTCTGTCCGCTGGATGAGCTTGAACTGCTATCAGAGTCACCGCTGCACCCAACAAAGGACAACGCCAAAAATCCCGCCGCAAGCAAAGCCATAAACTTTTTCATAAAAAACTCCTAAAACTTTATTTTAGAAGTATTTTAATCATCGATAAAATAAAAAGAAAGTGAGTTTTACGCACCAATTTGCAAAACCATCAGCAGGTTCTTACGCCATTACACCTTCACGGCGGTCTGATTCGTCCTCAACATAAAGAACATCGTTCTCCTTGTATTTTTTGAGCAGAAAATGAGTCTTTGTGGAACGAACGCCATTGAGCGTAGAAAGTTTGCTTGAAACAAACCCAGCGACTTCTTTGAGGCTGTCGCCCTCAATCACAACTTTCAGGTCATATCCGCCGCTCATCAAGTAAAGGGATTTTACCTGCGGGAATCGATAAATTCGCTCCGCAAGCGCGTCAAAACCGTGCTCGCGCTCAGGCTGGCACTGAATCTCAATTTCTGCCAGAACTTTGTCTTTAACAGAGTCATCTTTCTCTGGGTTGATGATTGCGGCGTATTTCAGGATAACGCCTTCGTCCTCAAGGGATTTTATGATTGATTTTACTTCGTCCGGTGTTTTTTTTGTCATAGCGGAGATGTCTTCCACAGAAAGGCGTGCGTTTTCGCGCAGCAAATCAAGAATTTCTTCTTTTTCGTTCATGTTCATACCTCATTTTTTATTCTAACGAATTTGGAGATTGTTTTAAATAAACTCAGTATGTTCGTGGCGAAAAAGTTGACAACTGTAGCTCTGATGTTTAGAATCAAAATTCGGAGAAAATATGCCAGAATCAGTAGCCAAAGTTTACAATTCACTTACTCCGGAAGCACAGAAGGAAGCTCTTGATTTTATGATGTTTCTTTTGCAAAAACAGGAAAAAGCCTCATCATGCCATGCTGAAGCTGCCGTTCAGGAGCAAATTCCGTCTTGTTCAGAACTTTCTCCTGGAACAGGACTTTCATGGGAAGACATAGACCAGCTTAGGTAAGAAATTCCAGCCTGAACATTTTCATCTTCTACCAAAAGTATAAAAACATCACAGTTCTAATACTCATATTCAATTTTATGGTATACTTTTTCTATGAGCGAAAAACGAAACCTTCCGATTGGAATACAGTCATTTGAGGAAATCAGACGCAAAGGTTGTGTCTATGTCGATAAGACCCAGTATGTCCGTCCTCTTTTGAGCATAGGAAAGCCTTATTTCCT
>JAFPUF010000015.1 GCA_017395545.1 Treponema sp.
CCTCGATGACAGGCTGTAAATCTTCTTCCTCAGAAGTGACTTTTTCTGTTTCAACGAGAATCACCGGCTGAAGTTTTTCAGCGTCAGTAACAGGAACGGCTTCTTCTGTCGGAATCTCGCTCTCAGCGCTGACAATTTCTTCAGTTGGAGCCGGAAGTTCTGCCGTGGCTTTTTCAGGTTCTTCTTTTTCTGTTTCAATGACAACGACTTTCTCAACTTCGTCTTCCGGAAGAGGAGGAAGTTCTTCATAAACGGTTCCTGTAACTTTTTGCGCAGGCTTTGTTTCTGCAACGACAGGAATTTCTTCATATTCAGGAACTGTTTTTTTCTCAGGTTCCCGGACTACAGGAATCTCTTCGTACGGCTCAGTATTTTCTGCAACTACCGGAGTTTCTTCGATAACCTCGTCTTTTTTCTCAGGCAAAGGAGCGACAGGTTCAGGCTCTTCTTCAACTGCCACGACAGGTGCTTCACTTTCTGAAAGTGTATTTTCAGCAACTGCAGGGATTTCTTCAGTTTTCGGAGTTACCTCAGTTTCTGGAGCACTTTCAGTCTCAGCGGTTTCCGGCTCTGAAGCAGTCTCGTTTTTCTCTGGAGCTGAAGTTTCGTTTGAGGTACTTTCACTTAAAACAGCTGAACCGTTCGCATTTTCATCAAGACTTCCCGCCCGTTTCGTAAGTTTTACCTGAACGTTTGACTCAGGCTTAATGCGGAGTCCCTCTGCGGCTTCAGGAGAAAGAAGAATCGCAACACCCTCACTCGGATCAATCGCACCAAGAATAAGGACATCAATCGTGCTTCCCGTTGCAGGATTTGTAACCGTCACGCTGTCACCAGGAAGATAACCGACAGTTCTTGCGAAAAGTCCTTTCGGCATCGTTCCGCTTTCTGCGACAACTGCACGTCCGTCAAGAGAAGGTCGTGCGGCGGCAAAGAGAGTCGCCACTGTAAAAATCGTAAGTATAAAAAGCGTAATTTTTTTCATATCTATCCCCTTCCTGCCTATTTTAGTCTCATCTGACTGTTGATTTTATAAGCGACAAGGCCCGCAAAATCACTCAGCCCCATCTCGTTGTTGTTTTTACTGTTAGTTTTCTCTGGAACTGCGCTTCCCTCAAAAATCTGAACACCGGTAGAAGTATAATAGCCTTTCCACTGAACTTTTTTTATATTTTCAAGAAGAAGGCCGTCCGGATTTGATGATTCGCTCGTATTGTAAAAAAGTTCTACACGAACAAGGACTTCCATTCCGCCCTCAAGATTCTCACGCAAAGAAGCTTTCAGAGCGCCTTTATTTTTTTCATCTGTATCACTGATCCAGACCGGAGAGCTTGAGACAATATTTCCGGCATCATAAAAGAAGTCGGTAATATCCTGCTCAAAAAGATAAGAAGTCGCCCAGACTCTGTCCTGCCCTGGATTGTTCTGGATAATCTGAATCGAAAGCGATTTTGCAGAAACTGCCGAAACGCAAAAAAGAACTGAAATAAATGAAATTATTGATTTTCCCCACCTTTTCATAAAACCCCGACAGCAAAATTTTATGCTGTCTTTATGAATATCGGAATTTGAAAATGAAAGTTTAGGGATTCCCGGCGCTTGTAGAAAAAATGTCAAAAATATGATATATAAAAACCCCGGAAATATTATGCACAGACGAACACTTGAAGAACTTGATTATTACAGAATCCGCGAGACTGTTTCAGGATATTGCGTAAGCGAAGAAGGAAAAGCGTCAGTTTTAAGGCGTGAACCTCTCACTCAAAATGAACTTGAAAAAATAAATTTTCTCAAAACACTTTCGTCCCAGTGGCAGAGGGCAATTCTCTCAAAGAATTCTATCAGGCTTGACGGCTGGAATGAAATTTCCTCTTTTTTAAAGCTTTTACAGGCAGAAGGAACGACACTCGGGCAGGAACAGCTTTACTCACTCTATCAGTTTGCTTCTGCAGGCCTGAATCTTTATTCAAATCTCAAGACTTTTTCATCTGAACTTTCACTCAAAAATCTTCTTGATACCGCAGAAACGCTTCCATACTCCACAATTGACCAGACAAAAACCATTATTTCAAGAATTCTTGACAAAGACGGAAATCTGAAGGATCTGCCGGTGCTTCGTGAAATAAGGGCAAAAATTGCAGAAATCAACTCAGAAATTAAAGCAGCCCTCAAAAAATACACAAGCGATCAGTCACTGAACGGGGTCCTTGAAAGCAATGTTCCGGCTTTCCGCGCCGACAGACAGGTTCTTGCCGTAAAAGCAGGCCAGAAAAGCAGAATCTCCGGCATCGTTCATGAAGTCTCATCTTCCGGGCAGACACTTTTTATTGAGCCGGAAGACGTCGTCCGGACAAACAATGAACTTCTTCAGGAAGAATCACGCCTCGCCCAGGAAACACGCAGAATCTTCAAAGAAACAACCGCCCTTCTCCATCCTTTTTATGATGATTTAAAATCTGCACTAAAAACGATGACGCTTTTCGACGAAACTTACGCGGCTGCACGCTGGGGAGCAGAAATAAACGGAATCTATGCCGCTCACTGCGAAAAAAGCAGTTCTTCTGACACCGATACCCCCGGGGACGACGGTTACGAGCCTCCATATCTTTTTCAGGCACGACACCCGCTTCTCGGGGAAAAAGCAGTTCCAATCGACATAAAATGGCTGGCCGGAAAAAACATTCTGATTATCACAGGTCCGAATACCGGCGGAAAAACAGTCACGCTGAAGACATTCGCCCTTCTTTCAATGCTCAATCAGGCAGGTTTTCCGATACCGGCAGGAGAAGGTACCCGTCTTCCTGTTTTTAATTCGATTTTCGCTGACATCGGAGATGACCAGTCAATCGATAACTCCCTCTCAACATTCTCCGCTCACATGAAGAATATCGCCGCAGCCGTAAAACACGCCGACAATTCTTCCCTTGTTCTCCTTGACGAATTCGGAAGCGGAACAGACCCGCAGGAAGGAAGTGCGATTGCAATGGCCTGTCTCGACACCCTCATCGAAAAAAAAGCCTTCGTTCTTGTCACGACCCACCACGGAAGCCTCAAAAATTACGGCTACACAAATCCGTCGTGCATCAACGCGAGTGCAGAATTTGACCAGGCTTCACTATCTCCGACCTACCATATCGTAATGGGTGTTCCGGGCGAAAGTCATGCACTGGACATCGCAAAACGCTCAGGACTTCCGAATTCAATAGTCACAAAGGCAAAATCTTACATCACGGGCGACAAAACAAACGTATCTTCACTGATCAAAGGTCTGACACAAAAACATGCAGAACTTGACAGACGCGAGAAAGAATTCGCTGACAAGGAAAACCGACAGAACGAAAAGCTCCTCAAACTTGAGCAGAAAGATTTGCGCCTTCGTCAGAAAGAAAACGAACTCAAAGAAAGAGAATCCAGAACTGAGTCAAGATTTCTTCGCGAAACAAGGAAAAACCTTGAGAATCTCGTCCGTGAACTTCGTGAAGGCGAAATCACGCGTGAAAAAACTCTTTCGATGCGGAAATTCATAAATGATCTTACAGAAGACGTTGAGCTTCAGGAAATCGAACTTGAAGAAGAAAAAGAGCGCCTTATCGAAGAAGAAAAAAAACTGACTGAAAGAATTGAGAACGAGACAAAAATTGCAGAAAACGGCATGAAAATATCTTCTCAAAGCGGCTCTCATTCATCATCCTCAAAAAAGACAAAGAAAAAACTCAGCAACAAAGAAGCACTTCTCACCGCAAAAGCCACTTTTACAGATGAAGAAGTCTTCAATCTCAGCCCGAAACCAAAAAACGCTCCGAAACAGAAATTCGAATTTGCTGAAGGGGCAGAAGTTCTCGTAGGAAAGACACGGAACCGCGGCACGCTTTTAAGGGAAGAAAAGAAAGGCGTCTGGCTCGTTCAGCTCGGCTCTCTCAGAATGAGCATAAAAGAGCGGGACATGCAGCTCGTTGCTCCGGCAGTTTCACAAAGCGCTGACTATACCGTAGAGCTCAATAAAGACAACGGAAATGGAAGTCCTGTTTTTGAGCTTCGTCTTCTCGGAATGCGGGAAGAAGAGGCTGTCCTTGCGCTTCAGAAACAGCTCGACCTTTGTGCGATGACCGGCTTCAAGGGATTCAGCGTCATTCACGGAAAAGGAAACGGAATCCTCCAGCAGGCAGTTCAGGACTATCTTTCCAACTATCCGGGCGTAAAAAGTTTTTATTATGCCCGGCCAGAGGACGGTGGTTTCGGAAAAACTTATGTTGAGCTGAACTAAGTCCGCACTTAAAAAGCAGATTAAAAATGTGGCAGAAATAAATTTTTCGCTGTATAATTGAAATATGATAACTGACCCACTGGCCACTCTTCTCGGAAGCTGGTCTACAAACCTAAATGCATGCTCAATTTTTTTCAGAATCGTAGTCTCTGTTTTACTGTCATCGCTCATCGGCTGGGAACGGTCGAGCAAACGCCATTCGGCAGGTTTCCGCACATTTATGATTGTCACACTTTCCGGAACAATCGTAATGCTGATTGACCTCTACCTGAACACGCTTTTCGGCGGACAGTTTTTTCTTCTTTCAGCTCTCTCCATTGTTTCAGCCGCAAGAATCGCAACGCGAACCCTTTTTTTCACATCGCGCAACCAGATAATGGGACTTACGACGGCGGTTTCACTTTGGGGAAGCTGCATTCTTGGACTTGCTGTCGGAGCCGGACTTTACACAATCACGGCAATTACATTCTTCGTACTTCTTCTGTGTCTTTCTAAGCTCCCGGCCCTCGAATTCTTTTTAAAGAACCGCTCAAATCATTTCGAAATTCACCTTGAACTTAAAAACAGCCTCAACCTGCAGAATTTTGTCTCAACAATCCGAAAACTTGGTCTTAAAATCGATGCGATTGAACTGAACCCGGCATATGCGAATTCAGGGTTGAGCGTCTATTCAATAGCCATCTCAATTTCAAGTGAAGAACTGAAAAAATACAAGAGCCACAAAGAAATAATAGACGCACTCTCCACCATCGATTACATTTATCACATCGAAGAAATCTAAGGAAGTTCTGCTGCTGTTAATCAGCACTTCCCTAAAACTTTACGGTGCAGGTTATCGGAAAATGATCTGAATACCCCTTTCCGTTCCATATCTGGTACCTGAAAGGATGACCGTCGCTGTCTGCCCACTCGCCAAGATTTTCCACACAGAAATTCGTTATTTCGGTGTCTCCGCCGGCAAAAAAATGGTCGATGCGCTCCCATTCATTCTGATACCAGTAGCTGCCGATTTCTTTCAGTTCCCCGTTATCCAGAATCCACGGTGAATAGACTTCAAAATCCTGATTTCCGTGCAGTACAACATTTTTAGCGCTGTTTCTGACCGTAAATTCCGTAATGTTTCTGTTAAAATCACCGGCTGCAATAAGGTACCTGTTTTTCTTCGATGCCTCATACATCAGGTTTGAAAGAATTTTTTCCTGCCTGTTCCGCCAGATTTCAGAAACTTCTTCTCCTCCGCTTTTGCTTTTCCAGTGATTGACGAAAAAAACGAGGGTTTTGTCATTCAGGTAGAGAGAAAACTGGATGACAGGCCTCATGGAAGGCTGCTCCGCGTTTCCACGGATATCCATTGAATGAACAGAAATTTCACCGGCAGGGTACCGGGAAAGGACTGCACAGCCTATTGAACTTGATTCGCCGGTGGCGAAAAACGCATAGCGGTAGAGTTTTGAAAAATCAAAGGTTCCGGAAAGCCTGTTGGCAACATCCTGAATCTGATCTTCTTTTTCAATTTCCTCTATGACGACTACATCTGCATCGAGAGTTTTTATTACAGAACAGAGCCTTTCAAGCCGCGCCTCATATTTTTCAGAGGACCAGCCGTTTTTCGAGGACTTGTATTCTGTGTACTCGTTCCCGTCAAAGGAGGCATCAAAAAAAGTCTGAAGATTCCAGTTCATCACCCTGATACTCTTAGACGAAGAGTTCCCGCTTCCGGAAGATTCACAGGAATCAGTTCCGCAGGAGACAATCAAAACGATACAGGCAAGAGCTAAAAAATGCCGTCCAGAACCTTTTAAAGTCATATGATTTTTATTCTTTTTCATACAATAGATAATGAAAAGAAAATTCGTTTCAGGCAAAAAAATTCAAATTCTTTATTATTATAAGTATTTTCTTATTTTCGCCCTTTCATCAGCCGTTTTCTTTAATATTTTTTTTAACTTTTATTTTTCTTCTTTTGGGTTTATAATAAACTTAAGGTTTTTTTATGAAAAAAATTCATTTATCCGTGCTGACTTTAAAACTTCTGGCAGGCTCCATGCTTTTTGGCCTTGCAATGTGCGTCATCAACAGTCTTATCAGCTACACCGAATTTAAAAAACAGGTAGAAGGACTTTACTCTACTGTAACAGAACAATTTGCCGAAACTGCAGTGTCTTATGTTGTTCCAGAAAGAATTTTTACATGGCTGACAGAAGGCTCTGACGGCTACTGGGACTCAACGAACGCCCGGCTCAACGAGCTCACTGAAACAGCAAGGCTTTCTTTCATTTACCTTACAGTCGTTTCCAGGGACTACAAAAACCGTACCTATGTTTTTGACACTGTGCACAGCGAAGTTATCGCAAATCCTTATCCGCTGGGCTATGTAGAATCTCTCGAAAAGAAAACTCCGGACTACATCGACAATCTCAGAAATATAATTGAAAAGGGAATGCGCGTACACAGTTATTTTTCATATAAAAAAGACGGCGGACATGTCACGACATCAATTCCGGTCCGGGATTTCACCGGTACGGTCGTTGGAATTATGAGTGTTGTAAAACCTATGACCGAAATTGCCGAATACAAAACGAATTATCTCCGCTCTCTTTTGATTTTCGCCCTGTCATTCACAATTTTCTTCATAGCACTTTACATCATCTGCCTCATAACAGGGCTTATAAAGCCGCTCATGCTGATTATTGACGAAACATCTCATTTTGCAGAACATCACGGAGAACTCTCAGGAGAGCTCAAAAAAATCAAGAATCATGATGAACTTGGACTTCTTTCCCGCTCAGTTGAAAAAATGAGCGTTGACATGAACAAATATATTTCAGACCTTACACATGCAACGGCCGAGAAAGAAAGAATCGGTGCAGAATTAAACGTCGCGACGAAGATTCAGGCAGAGATGCTCCCGCGGGTCTTTCCGCCGTATAAAAATCACCCTGAAATCGAACTCTTCGCAACAATGGATCCTGCAAAAGAAGTCGGCGGAGATTTCTATGACTTTTTTATGGTAGATGATGACCATTTTGCAGTTGTCGTAGCAGATGTCTCTGGTAAAGGGGTACCGGCCGCACTTTTCATGGTCATTGCCAAGACCCTTTTGAAAGAAGCTTCTTACAGGTTCAAGACTCCTGCAGAAATTTTCTGGCATGTGAACAATATGCTTTGCGAAAACAACGAGTCGGGACTTTTTGTCACTGCATGGATGGGAATTCTTGAGATAAGTACAGGAAAGCTGACTTTTGCAAACGCAGGACACACAATGCCAGTAATCAAACAAAACGGACAGGTGTCGTTTTTAAAGTCAAAACCTAACCTCATGCTCGCTGCAATGGAAAGCGTTCCCTATAACAACCATGAAGTTTTATTCAATGAAGGAGATAAGCTTTTTGTCTACACCGACGGGGTAACGGAAGCGATGAACGCCAAAAACGAACTCTACGGAGAAAACAGGCTTCTTGAGACAATGAACAGGGCTCAGGGTAAAAATCCGAAAGAAGTCCTGGAGTTTGTCCGTAAAGACATAGACAAATTCGTGGATAAATCAGAACAGTTTGATGATATTACAATGCTAGGAATGGTTTTAAAAGCTAAGGAAGGAGGTTCAAAAATGAACGAAATGAAAATAACAGCGGAAGACGAAAATATGGACAAAGTAAATGAGTTTATTCATTCCTGTCTGCCGGCTGACTGCACGGACATCATTTTGAATAAAATTGATCTGGCAGTCGAAGAAATTTTTGTAAACATCGCACACTACGCTTATAATCCTGAGACCGGAGACGCATGGATTTCAGCATCTTTCATCGATAACGTTCTCACGATTGTTTTCAGGGACAAAGGAAAGGAATTCAACCCGATTGCAAAAAAAGACCCCGACATCACTTTGAGTGCCGAAGAGCGTGAAATCGGTGGACTGGGTATCTTTTTGACAAAAAAGTTTATGGACAGCGTAGATTACGAATACAAAGACAACTTCAATATTCTGACCATAAAAAAGACAATTGTGTAAATATTCGTTTTATTCAAAAGCAAGAATTGCATCCATTCCTGTAGCTTCAAGAACCTGACGGCAGAATTCTGATGGTTCTTTTAAAATCATTCTTCCTCCAAACGGAAGCATTATTTTGTGAGCAAGGAGAATTACGCGCAGGCCCGCACTTGAGACATATTCTATATCCTTAAGATTCAGGTGAAGAATCTGCTTTACGGCAGGAATCTGTTTCAATGCCATTTCAAGTTCAGGTGCTGTTGTAGTATCAAGGCGGCCTGAGACAATCATTTCAATTCCATCTGCGACTTTTTTCTGTATGATATTCATATTTCCTTCCTTTTTGTTAAATGCCTGTTAAATCTCCGGGCTGAATTCTGTGCGGCAAACCCTGAATCCAAGGCTGCTGCTTTTTCCTGCAGGTGCACTTCCGCTTCTGAAAAAGACCGTACACTGAGGATCATCGTCAAGCCAGCTTCCGCCCCGTTTTACGTGCATATTACCGATTTGCGGGCCATGAGGATTCTGCTGTTTTTGCTGCGGGAGTTCATTTGCAAAATAATCCCAGCACCATTCCATTACGTTTCCGCACATATCGTAAAGGCCGAGAGTGTTCGGTTTTTTTGTGGCTACGACATGAGTGGTAATGTCACTGTTCTCACCATACCATGCGACCTGAGAAATGTCGGAACTTCCGGCGAATTTGTATGGATCACAGTTTTTACCGCCCCGGGCTGCATATTCCCACTCGGCTTCTGTCGGAAGACGATAACCGTTCGCATTAAAATTGCAGATAATACGTTTCCAGACAGGACTTGCAAAATCAAGGGTTCGCAAATCTGTGATAGAACCCACGCTGTAACAGGGAGTGAAGCCCTGAAGTGAGCTCAAAAGGTTACAGAAGATTATAGCCTCACACCAGTTTACCATTTCAACGGGCTTATCCTCCCCCTGCAGTTTTGAAGGATTCTGTCCCATTACAAATATATACTGCTTTTGTGTGACTGGAGTTTCTGAAAGCATAAAATTTGAGAGAGTAACCGGGCAGTTTGCCTGAGCACCGCCCATTAAGAATTCGCCGCCTGCGATTGAAATCATTTTTGGGAGTGTAGAACTTTGAACCGCAGAATCAGTTTTTATGAAAGGATTATCATTGTTTGATTTTACGACCATAACTGCTTTTCCGCATCTGGAACAGTATCTGTCGAGTGCGCTCAAAGCTGCTCCGCATTCAGGACAGGAACGGCAGACTTTTATGGAACCCACAGGATAACCGCAGTTGAAGCAGAATTTGGCGTTATCAGGAAGTTCGGTCGCGCATTTTATACAATTAATCATTTTTTCTCCCAAAAATCCCTTAAATTATACCACCGAAAGAAAAAAAAGTACACTAAAATTAAGGAACAAGGACTGTCCTCAAAATTTTCCTCTCTTACAAAACAGGCATTTCAAAACTCACCATTAAACTACTTCTGAAAAAACTGGTTTTTACAGCATAATTAAGCCCCATGTTTACCGACGCACTGTAAATCTCCCTGTCTTTGAAAACTGCCTCACCACCGCCCTTAAAGCTCAGGTTGAGTTTTGAGAAGGCCAGATTCACGTCTGATGAAAACGTCTCTTTTAACACATCAGAGTCATAAAATGGCGGATAACGGTAAAAGAAAAAACTAAAAGATGACTTACAGTTTTCTCCGGAAAATAAAGATGAGAGAGAATAACACTGGTAATTATCCGGGCGGCTTGATTTTACAGGAGGTTCTCCTGAAAGAAGTCTGTCCGCATCAGTAAAGTCAAACCGTAAGTTAAAGAAACGGCTCTCAAATGCCAGGGCTCCGCGAATTTTAAGGGTGTTGAGCTGAACAGGAACATTCGTAGAAGTGACTTTCCAGTTTTCAAGGGCGCACACACCAGCCCTGAGCAAAGAAGAATTCTTATCATCGAAAAGAAAAACAAGCTGAGGGTTAACGCTCGCCTGCTCAACAATCCTGCAAACAGAGGAAGATGCACCGATAAGAGGGGCCGCCTTAGGCGAATATCTGGAAGTGGGAATGAAAAAATATGAAAAATCCACCAGAAAGATTTTGAAAACACTACGCCCCTCCATTTTCAGCCAGACTGAGTCAGATTCATAAGGGCTCTCTTGAAAGCCACAGTAAAGATGAAGTTTGAGAACAGGACTTTGAAAAGCCGTCTCTGACAAAAAAGAATAGAAAAAGTCTCCGCTGAAATCAGCATAATTCTTTTTCAGGGCGGACGACTGATTCTCAATGAAAAATCTTCCTGCGCAAAAAGACTGCTGAACATAAACAAATCTTGAAAATTCAAATTTTCCTGCAATACTGGCGGCTGAGTCATGGTCTTCTGTTATAAAAAAATCTCCAGAAACAGGAACTGCAAGCAGGTTCTCAGGTATTGAAAAATTTACAGAAAATGAAAGAGGCTGTACGGAAGAAGAAAGAACCGGAAGACTAGCTCCATTCCCCGTACTAAACGCAAAGGTCTTTGTAAGGGGATTTGCGGCAGTAGAAGGCGACGGATTTCTGATTTTTGAAACTGATTTTGAATATATGTTGTGTCCGGCTTTCAGTGTAACAGGAAAAGTCTTTTTAAAAAGCGATAGCCCCGCTCCATAACGGAAATCATTCAGAAGTTCAATTTTTCCGCTTATTCCCTCTGCAGAAGAAATATCACTGAACTCTGTTTTCGGAAGCGTTACATACCCCCGCAGCTCCACATCCCGGAATGATAACTTAAGCCCCGTACTGGCAGAAACAGCTTTTTCTTTTTCTGACACCCATGCCGGAAGAGTAAAAACTGAGCTCCACTTATATTCAAGATAATTAAAAAGACTTTCGCCCTTACATAAATGCAAAAACGAAACAAAAAAAAGACAGACGAATAAAAATCTGCGTACTGTATAAAATGAATTATAAAAAAACCACTTCTTTTTCATACCTGAAGTAATGAAACAAAAAGTGGTTTTCGGAAAAGAATTTTTATAATTTTTTGTTGTATAACAGAATGTTATTAGTTTACGGCTGTGTTAACGATAACGCTCTTTGCAGATGCGAATTTGTCAATCATGCCGATTCTGGTCTGCCAGTATTCGGCCTCACTTTTTGTAACATAAGGTCCGACCCTTACGCGGTAGAAAGTTTTTCCGCTGGCATCAGTGAAAGTGAAAACTTCGCTCGGAATCTTGTTTGACTCAAGCGTTGTTCTTGCCTCATCAGCGTTTCTCTTGCTTGTATAAGCTGCAGCCTGTACCCAGAATGAATCCGGAGCTTTCTTTGCAGCTTTAGCAACCTTTGCCTGAGTCTGTGCTTTTGTCTGAGGAGCGCTTTTTGCAACACTTGAAGTTGTTTTCTTTGCCTGAGATTTTGCAGGAGCTGCTGTTTTCGAAGAAGACGCCGGTTTAGAAGAAGCAACGGATGTCGTAGTTTTCGGAGCCGGAGTATAGTAGCTTTCTGTTTTGACCGGCTGAGAAGCAGGCTTTTCAACGCGGGAATTCTCACGAATCTGATTTTCGGTCATTTCATTTCTTGCGACAACATTTGATTCTGAAGAAGAAGCCTTGAGTGAGTTCAAATCAATTGTTGTGGTTCCGCTTGAATACAAAGTCGTATTATCAGAAATTACAGTAATTTTATCAGCATGAATCGGAGAAGACGCATCCTGATTCTGAGCAGTTTTTGAAATTTCAGATGTTTCCTGTTTCATAAAAGGAGAAGGTGTCAAAGAAGACACATTATTTTCTGTTGAGGCAGACGGTGTCTCCGTATTGAAAGCAAGTCCGTTGTTAGGAACCGGTGTGACGCTGTTTTTTGTAGAACTAATCCATCCTGTTGATGGGTCAAAACCTGCCTGAAAGCCTTGCGACTGTTGTACTGAAGGTGAGTAAAGAATCAAAGCGGCTCCCACAACGACGAGCAAAAAAACGCCTGCTGCGGCAACAATCCATAAAGTTTTTTTCTGTTCCATAAAAATCCCCTTTGGAGAAAATTTTTCCCCATTCCATAAATTCAATATCGGTTTTATTTAAGAAATGTTTAGGAAGAAAACTCTAAAAATACACCCCTTCCCTAACTTTTTGTTTTATAACAAAGTTTTAGCGTAATCTTTAATGCACAAAGAAGGTTTTCCTATAAAATGAACTAAATCCGAATTGCAGGAGATTTTATGAAACTTACGAAAAAGAAAATTCTGATGATTCTTGTGGCTGTTGCCGTTCTGGCCGGTCTTTCAATGATTCCAAAAAAGAAAAGACAAATGCCTCCTGTGGAAGAGACGGTCTACACAGTAAAAAGCGAGACTGTTTCAAAAAGTGACTTACAGGAATATCTCCGCTTGAACGGCACGGTAAAAGCTGAGAACACGATTTCGGTCTATCCTGACATCGGCGGAAAACTCACCAGAGTCCCCGTCACTCTCGGAACTTATGTCAAAAAAGGGCAGCTGATTGCGGAAGTCGATCCTTCTTCACCGGGTTCACACTATGCATCAAGCCCGGTTTACGCTCCGATTGCGGGTTATATTACTTCGCTTCCTCTTACAACAGGAACGACAGTCACCACTTCGAGCGAGATTGCTATGATTGGAAACATCGACAAGCTTCAGATTGAATGTAAAATTCCTGAGAGCAAAATCGCCGTCCTCAAAAACGGACTTACGGCGCGGGTCGGGCTTGAAGCCTACAAGGGAATTGATTTCCCGGCTCATGTTTTCAGAATCTCGCCTGTAGTTGACGAGACCAGCCGAACAAAGCAGATGTATCTTCTATTTGATACTAGCGACGAGAGAATCAACGCCGGAATGTATGTCAAAATCCACTTAAACACAATTCTTCACGAAAATGTAATCGTAATCCCGACTGACTCAATCGTCACCGAAAGCGGGAAAAAATATGTCTACATAAAGAATTCTGACAATACGGTCTCAAAACGGGAAATCACAGTTGGTGCGAGCGTTGACGGAAAAGCGGAAATCACTTCTGGATTGAGCGAGGGAGAGCAGATTGTTGTGAGCGGAATGCAGGTTCTTTCTGACGGAGTTAAGGTCAAGGAAGTCGGCTCTTCTACACCTCTTGCAGGCAAACCTTCTTCAAACGGAGGGGCTGTATGAGCATTTCAAAAAAAGTTCTTGAGCACCCAGTCCTGACACTCTGTACATTTCTTCTGATTATGATTGTTGCCCTCTTCACTCTGGGGAACATTCAGATTGACCTTATGCCTGACATGGATATGCCTGTTGCAATGGTAATGACAAGCTACGACAACGCAGGCCCGGAATCAGTCGAAAAATCAGTCACCGAAGTCCTTGAAAACGGACTTACCAGCGTTTCAAATCTCGAC
>JAFPUF010000102.1 GCA_017395545.1 Treponema sp.
AGGGTATGGGTGAGCTTCACCTTGCCGTTTATGTTGAACGAATGAAGCGTGAATATAAGTGCGAAGTTGAAGTTACTCCGCCAAAAGTAGCTTACCGCGAGTCTATCACAGCACAGGCTTCGTTCAACTACACACACAAAAAACAGACTGGTGGTTCTGGTCAGTACGGTCGTGTTGCCGGATTCATGGAGCCATTGGCAGAAAAAGACTACGAGTTCGTAGACGCAATCAAGGGTGGTGCTATTCCTAACGAATACATCCCGTCTTGTGACAAAGGTTTCAAACGAGCAATGGAAAAGGGTTCACTTATCGGTGCTCCAATCGTTGGTGTCAAATGTACAATCAACGACGGTCAGTATCATCCGGTCGACTCTTCAGACATCGCATTCCAGACTGCTGCTATCGGTGCATTCCGCGAAGCTTACGAAAAGGCAAAACCAGTTATCCTCGAACCAATCATGAAGGTTTCTATCGAAGGACCATCAGAATTCCAGGGTAACATGTTCGGTCTTATCAACCAGCGCCGTGGTGTAATTCTCGAAACTACCGATGAAAACAACATGTCTGTAGTTAACGCAGAAGTTCCGCTTTCAGAAATGTTCGGATTCTCTACTATCCTTCGTTCTTCAACTCAGGGTAAGGCAGAATTCACAATGGAATTCCTCAAATACGGACGAGTTCCGGGCAATGTTGCTGACGAACTCATCAAAAAGTATCAGGAAGAGCGAAAAGCAGCTCAGAAATAACAAAATGAAAACTGCATTCGTGCAGTTTTCATTTTTGAATAAAGGAGAAATAAATGGTTAAACAGGACCTTTACGATAAAAGCACAATCCGTCTTTTTGACGCTGCTACAGAAGGTGGCTTGAAGGCTGGAGAACTCGGTCTCGTAACTTCTAAAAAAGGTTTGGGAAAGACTTCTGTTCTCGTTCAGTTCGGAATGGACACTCTTTTGCAGGACAAACAGCTCATCCATGTAACATTTGACCTTCACTCTTCAAATGTTATTTCATGGTATGACGGAATCTTCACTGAGCTTGCAAAAAAGAAGAATGTCGGAAACGCAGCAGAACTCAAGGAATCTATCGTTTCAAAACGAACAATCCTTAACTTCTCTCTCGACAACTTCTCTCTTACAAAAGTCGTTAACACGCTCAACGCTCTCAAAGCCGGCGGAATCGCTGTTGCAGGCGTTGTTCTCGACGGAATCGACTTCGCAAAAGTTTCTGAGGACGACATCAAGGCTGTTGCAGACTATGCAAAGAAAGAGAATGTAACAGTTTGGGGAGCTTCTACAGCAGAAGGCGACAAACTCGCTGATTCTGTTCCGGCTGCTCTCGAAGGCTACTTCTCAGCAGTTCTTCACTTGAACCAGAAAGCAGACGCAGTTGCAGTTGACGTTCTCAAAATTCACGACAAAAAGAATGTTGAGGCTGGTCTTAAGCTCGACACAAAAACTTTGTTGATTACAAAGGCATAAACAATAAACCACAGATGACACAGATTATTAAAACTTAATCTGTGTTAATCCTTCTAATCTGTGGACTATTGAATCCCGTACATTCCGTGCGGGATTTTTTTATTTCGTAAGCGCGTTAAACGCTTCTTTTCTTGCTTCGAGCATTATTTTTTCATCTCGGGCGAGGTTGGCGATTTTGAATTCCAGGTCGCCGCTTTGGGCGGTTCCGGTGATTTCGCCGGGGCCTCTTAGACGCAGGTCTTCTTCGGCGATTTTAAAGCCGTCTGTGGTTTCGTGAAGGGCTTTCATTCGGGCGATTCCGTTTTCTGTGATGTTCGAGCGGTAAATCAAAAAACAATATGACTGGGCGCTTCCCCGTCCTACACGCCCCCTGAGCTGATGCAAAGCCGCTAAACCGAATCTGTCTGCCTGTTCGATTACCATGCAAGTTGCGTTCGGGACATCAACTCCAACTTCAACGACCGTCGTTGCCACAAGCACCTGAATCTTGTTTTCACGGAAATCCTGCAAAATCCTGTTCTGCTCTTCTTCATCAATTTTTGAATGAATCAATGCGCATTTGAAATTCGGATAAACCTGAGTCTGAAGGAAGTCGAAGCTTTCTTCTGCAGATTTGAGATTTTGCTTCCCGAATGAGTCCGTGCCAAATTCCCCAGAATCCAAGTTTCCTTCAATCGCCGGATAGACAAAATACGCCTGATGACCTGCATTAAGTTCCTTTCGGACGGCTTCGTAAGCGTTTCGCTCGTTTCCTGCCTTTGAAAGATATGTCGTTACAGGCTTCCGGCCTTGTGGCATTGTATGGATCGTGCGCACATCGAGGTCGCCGAAAACTGTGAGGGCCAGCGTCTGAGGAATCGGAGTCGCGCTCATCATAAGAAGATTTGGCTCACGGAATGGCGGCTGGGCGTATTTGTCAGTTGCGACGACAGAAGTGCGCCCCTTGTCGAGGATTGCCGACCGTTGCATTACGCCAAAACGGTGCTGTTCGTCGATTATCGCAAGCGCAAGGTCGTGGTACTGAACATTTTTTGAAAAAAGTGCATGAGTTCCAATCACAAGGTTAATGTCGCCCTTTTTGAGTGCCGCTAGAAGATTGTCCCGTCCTTTGGTTTTGATGTTTCCGGTAAGGTAGGCTACGCTCACGCTCACCGCTTCAAGCTGTTTGGCGGCATTTTCGGCATGCTGGCGTGCGAGAAGCTCGGTCGGTGCCATGAGTGCGACCTGACCGCCGTAATCAATCACACGGAGCGCCGCAAAAAACGAAACAAGGGTTTTTCCAGACCCAACATCACCCTGAAGAAGCGTGCGCATGGAGAAATGAGGAAGAGAAGAGGGAGAGGTCTCTCCCTCGCTACAACCGCCTTCGGCGTTTTCCGCTACCCTCTCCCCTAAGGGGCTTTGCCCCTTAAAATCCCCATGGAAACCATAATTCCTATCAATGTCTTCGTTCATTAGGGCGATTACGCTCATCTGGTCGGGAGTGAGTTTGTACGGAAGCCGTGCGAGAAGCTGTTTTTGTCTTGTGGAAAGATTTGCGGTAAATTCTTCTTCGGAAACTTGCTTTTGTGCGCTTTCTGCGGTTTCAACTTCGATTTTAGGTAATTTTCCCCTGTGTGCGATTGCCCGTTCCGCAAGCGTTTTCTGGAATAAAAACAGTTCCTCAAAAACGAGGGTGTTTCTCGCACCGATTGCCTCTGAAAGCGTTTTCGGAAAGTGAATCTGCCTGATTGCGTCTTTTTTTGAAAGAAGATGCCGTTTTTCTATGATTTCAGACGGCAAATCGTTTTCAAGTCCGAGCGAGAACTGCTTAAATGCCGCCTGAATCGTCTTGCTGAGGATTTTGTTCGTGAGTCCTTCAGTGAGGGGATAAATCGGGAAGACCTTACTGTTCGGAACTTCGATTCCAGAAAAAGCAGAAAGTTCTCCGCCGTCAGAAAGTTTTTCGAGTTCAAAAGAAGTTGACTGGTATTTTCCGTATTTGACTTCGCATTTTGCTGTGAGGGCCGCAATCTGACCGACCGGGTGAGTTTTTCCCATGAAAGGACGGTTAAAGGCCACAAGCTCCACCATGCCACTTCCGTCGGTCGCAATCATTTTCAGCGTCTTCATCTTGCCGTAGCCGAACCATTCATGCCCGACAATCTGAGCAATCGTATGAACCTTTCCGGTCTGATTCTGCATTGACTGTGCGATAGTTGATTTTTTTGTGCGGTCCTCATAATCACGAGGATAAAACTGAAGCAAATCCGAAATCGTAAAAATATTCAGCTTTGCAAAAAGTGCCTGCTTTGCCGAACCAATGCCGGGGAGAGTCGAAATGGAGTTATTTAATTCTGAAATATGCATGTGACTCTCCTGTTATCAGTGTGGCATCCTTTTTAAAACGGAATCTTGCTTATCATCATTCCTAGCGTGCGGACTGCGTAACTGAGCAGCACAGAAAATGTGACCAAAGTGATGAATGATACGACCATCGCCTTGACGAATGAAATTGTCTGATTTCTGAAAATCAGCCCTGCTATTCTGAAGATGACCGGAGAAATTGCGCGGTCAACGGCTGTCCAGATGGAATATGAGCCCTGGCCGTCTCCGATGAGAATGTATACAATCAGCCGTACAAGAATAATCAACGCAAGAAATCCGAGAATTGAAGTGAGAATGCTTCCGACGAGAGTGACGAGGGCTGCGAGAAGCGTCGAAAGTCTGAAGCCCTTACCTGTTGCAAGACTTAAGAAAAGCGACTGCAAAGCCATGAGAACGCAAAGCGCAATCGCCGGAGTAAAATCAAAGGAAGAAAATCGCAGGAATCTGAACCTGCGGAAAATATTGAGGTACGGGTCACACATCTGGCACAAAACCTGACCGAAGCGGGAGAATTCTGCACCGGGAAACCATGAGAGCATAACACGAATAAAACAGAGAATTGTATAAATTGAGACGACAGAAGCCAGAATTGAAAAAATGTTCATATTACTTATAAATATACAGAAGATTTATTGAAAGTGTCTATAAAAAAATGAAGTTTCTTAAAATCTCTTAAAAATTTGACTTTTCATTGATTTGTGCTATTCTTTGAATAGTTGTTTTTTTAGGAGATTTTTATGAATATTTCAGATTCTATCAGATATGCGGGCGTGAATGATCACGAAATCGACCTTTTTGAGGGGCAGTTCGAAGTGCCGCTCGGAATGGCATACAATTCTTATGTAATTCTTGATGAAAAAATTGCTGTAATGGACAGCGTCGACGCAAATTTCGGTGAAGAATGGCTTTCAAACATTAAAGAAATTCTTGCCGGCAAAAATCCCGACTACCTTGTGGTTCAGCACATGGAAATGGATCACTCATCGAATATCAAGAAATTCATCGATATTTATCCTGAGTCAAAAATCGTAGCGTCAAAAATGGCATTCATGATGATGAAGTCAATGTTCGGAACAGATTTCGCTGATAAACAGATCGTGGTTGGTGAGGGAAGTACTCTCGAACTCGGAAAACATACGCTCAGTTTTATAGCAGCCCCGAATGTTCACTGGCCTGAGGTCATTATGACTTACGATTCTTACGACAAAGTTCTTTTTTCTGCTGACGGATTCGGAAAATTCGGTGCAAATGATGTCATAGACCCGGAAGGCTGGGCTTGTGAGGCACGCCGATATTATTTCGGAATTGTCGGAAAATTCGGTGCTAATGTTCAGACTGTCCTTAAAAAAGTCGCCGGTCTTGAAATCAATGTGATTGCGCCTCTTCACGGTCCGGTTCTTAACGAAAATCTCAAATATTATCTCGATATTTACAACACATGGTCGTCTTACGGGGTTGAAAGCGAGGGGGTCTGCATTTCTTACACTTCGGTTTACGGCCATACAAAACAGGTAGCCGAAAAACTCGCGGAGATTTTAAAATCAAAAGGCTGTCCTAAAGTCGCGCTGAATGACCTTGCCCGTGAGGATATCTACGAATGTGTCGAAGATGCTTTCCGCTACGGTAAACTTGTCCTTGCGACGACCACTTACAACGGTGGTGTCTTCCCCAAAATGAAAGAGTTCATTGAGCATCTTACAGAGCGTAACTATCAGAACAGGACGGTTGCTTTCATCGAAAACGGAAGCTGGGCACCGATGGCAAATAAAGGTATGGCTTCTCTTTTTGAACAGAGTAAAAATCTTAAGATTCTCGAGACAAAAGTAAGCGTTAAAATTTCTATGACTACTGAGAATATTTCTGCTCTTGAAACGCTTGCAGACGAGATTTTAAAATAATTTTCTGCAACATTAAGGAAAACTTTATAAAAAATCTCAAATTTTTCTGAATTTTTTGGTAAATTTTCAGAAATATATGCTATAATAAAAAAATCGCCTGAAGATTCTATTCCGGGCACTGGAGTTTTTGTGAGCAAGAAAGATTTTCCTAAAATTCATTTTTATGATCAGGATTTTGTAGATATTTACGACAAGACCTGGAACTGGCTTTCCTCTTCCTGGATAAACCCCAAAAACGGTGAAGTCGATGTCGACGGGTATTTTATCCATCCTGCATCTGAACAGTCTCATCTTATTCTCGATCAGGCAGAATCTATTTTCTCAACATTTTTTCTGGTTTACTCAAATAAAAATTTCGCTGCTGAAAAAAATCTCGACTATCTCTATTCAAAACAGGAAGAAAACGGAGCCATTCACTGGAAGTACGATCTGGTTTCCGGTGCGCCTGTCGTAGATTCTGAAAATCCTGAGGGTGTCGGGCTTCCGCTTTTTGCATGGGCAGAATTTAATCTTTATCACAAACTCGCAAACAAACGTCGCATTAAAGAAGTAGTCCCGGTTCTTCAAAAATACATGGAATGGATTGACGCAAATTTCAAGACCGAAAGCGGACTTTACAAGGCTCCGGCCATCGCCTGCGGCATGGAAAATTCTCCGCGTGCAAATTGCGCCTATCCTGTTGATTTCAACGCCTGTATGGCAATCAATGCCCTCAATATGAGCGTTCTTGGTGATATTCTCAACGACAAGGAAATGAGTTTCCAGTACAAACGAATGTATTTTGGCCTCAAAACCCGTATCAACACCTATATGTGGAATGCTGAAACAGGTTTCTATCATGATCTGGCCGAAGACGAAACTCAGCTTCCTCATAAAACAATTGCCGGATTCTGGCCGCTTCTTGCTGAAATCCCGAATGCAGAAAAATCTGACGCTCTTATTGCGCATCTTTCAAATCCTGCCACATTCGGAACAGAGCATCCTTTCCCGACTTTGAGCGCTGACAGTCCAGAATTTAGTGAAAACGGCGAAGGATATCGCGGTTCTGTTTATCCGGCACTTAACTTCATGGTCATCAAAGGTCTCGAAAAATATCAGCGTTACGACCTGGCCCGGGAGTGCGCAATCCGTCATCTCTATTTCATTCTTGAAGGCCTCCAGCCTGCCGACGGAAGCAAGGGCGACCTTTACGAAGCATACAAACCGAACACCGAAGGTTTTGCCACAAAAGAGGGGGACGAAAATTTCCCGCGCAAACGCTGCATGGTAACAATCGGTCTTTCGACAATCGCACTTATGATAGAAAATGTCATCGGGCTTTCTATTTCTCTCCCGCGCAAAACCGTAGACTGGATTATTCCGAACCTTGAGATTATGGGCATTGAAAAACTGTCCCTCAAGCGAAACCTCATCACGATTTTGAGCCATAAAACTTCACGCGGCTGGGGAATCCAGATGGAGAGCGAAAAACTGTACTATTTCACAATCAATATTCTCGACCAGAAAAAGAAAACTCTCCCGATTCCGTCCGGAAAGTGCTCTATGCTCATCGACAAACTGTAGCCTGAGTTGCAGGTCTGCAAAACTATTCCAGAATTGTAATCTCAACCCGCCTGTTTTGCGCCCGTCCTTCATCTGTTGAGTTCGGGGCAACAGGTTTTGTTCCGCCGTATCCTTTGCAGATAAATTTTTCAGCAGAAATCCCGCGCTTTGAGAGTTCTGTGGCAATGTTTTTCGCACGCTCTTCAGATAGTTTCTGTTCTCCGGAAGGTTTTCCGACGCTTGCAGTATGACCTTCGATTAAGAATTGTGAATCCGGAGCTAGTTTCAGAACTTCTGCTATTTCGTCAAGCCTTGATTTTTCGCTTAAAAGAACTTCGGAACTGTCAGCCTTGAATTTTATGTCGCGAACTGAAAGCCTGAGACCTTTCGGCGTTTCTTCAAAAATCATGTTGTTTTTGTCCGCTGAAGAAGAAGATTTTGCGCTTGCGACAGCGGGTGTGGATGAGTCGGCCGGGCTTGCGGGAGTGTTGACGGTGGATGCGATGCCGCTTTTCCCTGATTTGCCGGATGTTCCTGCGCCGGTCGAAGAGGCCGTTTCTTTTTGCGGCTTTCCCGCTTTTGGCGTCGTGTCGGCTTTTGCGATTCTGTTCAGGGCGAAAATAAGCTTGTCGTGATCGATTGCCGGCGGATATTCCGTAAAGAGCGTGATTGTACCCTTCAGATTGACCTGTGTTCCGTCGGCATAGGCGAAAGTTTCGTCAACGTTGTCGCTGATTAGAATCGCTTCCCCGGTAGAAGCGCGTACGATTATGTCTGCCTTGTGTCCGCCGGTTGCTTTTTTGAGTGTGTCGTCGCCTTTCGGATCCCGGTCGAAATTTGAAAATCCGTAGTTTGTCTGCCAGATTGCCTTGATTCTGAAAACGTTTTCGCCCTTGTAGATTTCCGCTCCCTCAAAAGTGTAGAGAACTAAAATCGGAATCCGCGTGAAAACTCCCTTGTTCATCGGATCTACAGCCCGTTCTCCTTCACCTTTCCAGGAGTCTCCTTTTTTTAGCTGCCCGGTTGTGTATGATGGAAAACTTCTGAAAGTCGGGTAGCCGTTGTCCTCAATCATGGTCATTTTTCCGTCAGCGGAAATTTTAAAGACTGAAGGAATTGCTTCGTTTATACCGGCCAGAGTTGATTTTGAATTTCGCAGTGTTTCTTCGAGGACATAAAAATTTCCGTCGTACCAGCGGTCGGATTTTGGGGAGCGTGTTCCTGAGGGATTGTCTCCGAGACTTATAAATGACCTAACCTCCCTGCTTGTGAGCCCGGAGTATTTTCCGTTGACATAGTGGCGCAGGTTTGTCCGTTCGACAAGTTTGTAACTGGAGTCGCCCGAATAAGCGATTCTGGTCTGAGAAAAAGAGACTTCTGAAAACAGGAAAAATCCGAAAATAACTGCGAGTTTTTTCATACAGAAATTATCGGCAGAAAGAAGCGCGGGTTTTCAGATTAAACAAAGAGAAAGATGAAGAGACCTGCGATTTCACAAATCTGAACGAAGGCTCCGGCTGTGTCCCCCGTGATTCCACCGAAATTTCTGACTGAAACTACAAAATACCAGCAGAAAACTGACAGAGATGCGGCGGTCAGGGCAATTCCTAGGAATTTTCCGTAAACGATTACAATGAAAGAAACCAGAAATAAAGAAATCATGCACCAGAAAGCTGTGAATCTTTTGTGACTTGCGCTTGAAAATGTATGGAGAAGCCCGCTGTTCTTCGCAACCGGAAAGACTGCGACGGCGAATGCACTCAGAATTCTTGAAAAAACGAAAACAGACTGAAGAATTATAAAATTCCTGAAGCTTATTCTGGGTAAAATTACGAATAAAAAAGAAAAATATGAAAGGAAGTAGAGAACGCATCCCAAAACTGCAAAGGCTCCGCAGTGACTGTCCTTTAAAATCTCAAGTTTTTTTTCGCGGGGAGCGCGGCTTGAAATGGCATCTATTGTGTCCATAAAGCCGTCAATATGAATTCCGCCTGTGACAAGAACCGGAATCAGTGTGAGGCCAAGGGCACCTAGCGGGAGCGGCAGATGAGCAAAGACTGAAAACTGATAAAAAAGAACGCAGAAAAAGCCTGTCACTCCTCCCACGAAAGGAAAAGCGCACATCATGAAACGCATGTTTTTTTCATTCCAGTCGATTTGCGGTACAGGAAGAATAGAGAACATACTGAAGGCGATGAAAACTGATTTAATAAAAGTCATCGGGAGATTTTTGACCTATCTGGAGAATGCGGATTTTTCTTCGTCTGTAAGGAAATCTGCAAAATTCTGGGCGGAGAACTCATACTTCGTGAAATCGCCGCCGGCTTCCTGAAGAATTATCGTGTTAATTTTCGAATCTCCTGCCATCTCAATTCTGTCCATAAAACTACGGACGCTTGAGTCATGCGGCCTGAGGTTCGCATTCCAGTTTTCTGTGGTTCCGGTGAATTCTATGTCAAAATTTTTACCGAGAGAATCTGAATCGCCTGCAAAAAGCGAGGTCATAAGTGCGGAGACCTGCTCGAAAGTCGGGTTTCCGCCGGCCGCCATTACATTTTTTTTGCCCTGTGCGTTTGTCTGGACGATTCCAGATTTTGTTATTGCGGTTGAAGATTTGTATGGTTTTTTTGTGTTCCAGAGAATTCCGTTTTCGGAAGCAACGATGAAAGTTCCGGAAGATTTTATCTCTCGATTGATTTTTTTTATCGTTTTAGTCTGGTTGAAATTTCCTTTTGTGACTTTGTGAGATGAGATAGATTTACAGACTTCGCTGAATGCGGAATTTGTCTGTGAATAAGCGGAAAAAACGCTGACTGCAAGAAGAAAAAAAAGAATTGACAGTACCCGTTTCATTATAATCCTCCCTGTGAAAGAAGTCTTTCAACTTTGTCGGTCCAGATTTTCGGACATACGAACTGAGTTTCGCCGGTTTTAATGTTTATGCACATCTGACTTACGGTTCCCTTTGTTGTGAGTTCCCCTGTTTCAGAATTGTAAAGTTCAAAACTGATTTTTATCATGTTCTCGTACTCGGTGAGGGTGGCCTTTGCGCGGCACCAGTCGCCAAATCTTAGTGAGCGGACATATTTTACTTTTACTTCGGTGACAGGAAACATGTAGCCGGATTCTTCCATGTCGATATAGTTGTAGCCGATTTTGTCGAGAAGGGCGCATCTTGCTTTTTCGAAATAATTGATGTAATTTCCGTGCCAGACAACTTTCATCGGGTCGCAGTCGTTAAAATCGACTTTAAATGTAATTTCCGTGCTTAAATTCATAATTCCGGATTATATAGCATAGAACAAAAAGAATGAAGAAGGAGAGTCTTCCCCCTCCCATTATTTTTTGATATACTAGTTCAATTTAATTAGGAGAAAATCATGGCGTTTTATTTTTCTGAGCCGTCTCACACATTCGGTGAGTACCTTCTGGTTCCGGGCTATTCCAGCGCGGAATGTATTCCTGACAATGTTAGCTTGCGTACACCGCTCGTTAAGTTCAATAAAAAGGCCGGCGAGGAATCTCCGCTTTCAATGAATATTCCGATGGTCTCGGCTGTTATGCAGGCTGTTTCTGACGACAAAATGGCTATTGCGCTTGCAAAAGAGGGCGGAATCAGCTTTATTTACGGAAGTCAGTCTATCGAAGATCAGGCTGCTATGATTGCCCGTGTTAAGTCTTACAAGGCCGGTTTTGTCACTTCTGATTCAAATGTCCGTCCTGATCAGACTCTCGAAGAAGTCATCGCTCTCAGCGAAAAAACAGGTCACTCAACTTGTGCCGTTACTGAGGACGGAACTGCACACGGCAAGCTCGTCGGCATCATAACTTCAAAAGATTTCCGGATTTCTCACTGCAAACCAAATTCAAAAGTATCTGAATACATGACACCTCTTTCTGAAATGGTCACAGGTCAGGAAGGAATCACTCTGAGCGAAGCAAACGAGATTATCTGGGACAAAAAAGTGAACCAGCTCCCGGTTATCGATAAAAACGGCAATCTCGTCGCTTTGATTTTCCGAAAGGATTATGCAACTCACGAAGAACACCCGCTCGAACTTCTCGATTCTCAGCACAGATATGTTGTCGGTGCCGGCATCAACACACGAGACTACATGGAGCGCGTTCCGAAACTTCTTGAGGCCGGTGCTGATGTCTTCGTTCTTGATTCAAGCGAAGGTTATTCTTACTGGCAGGAAAAGGCACTTAAAGATATTCACGAAAAATTCGGCAAAAATGTACGCGTAGGAGCTGGTAACGTTGTTGACGCTGACGGTTTCAACTTCCTTGCAGAAGCAGGTGCTGATTTCGTAAAGATTGGTATCGGCGGCGGTTCAATCTGTATCACCCGCGAGCAGAAAGGTATTGGCCGTGGCCAGGCTACTGCTACAATCGAGGTCGCTAAGGCTCGTGACGAATACTACAAAAAAACGGGAATCTACATTCCTATTTGTTCTGACGGCGGTATCGTTCAGGATTATCACATCACCCTGGCTCTCGCTATGGGTTCTGACTTCGTAATGCTCGGCCGATACTTCGCACGCTTCGACGAGTCTCCTTCAAACAAGCTCGTCATGAACGGAAGCTATGTCAAAGAGTACTGGGGCGAGGGAAGTAACCGTGCCCGCAACTGGCAGCGATATGATTTGGGCGGAAAAAAATCACTCAGTTTTGAGGAAGGCGTCGATTCATACGTTCCTTACGCCGGCCACCTGCACGATGGTGTTGGAATGACATTGCGCAAGGTTACTCACACGATGTGTAACTGCGGTGCGCTTTCGATTCCGGAATTGCAGGAAAAGGCAAAGCTCACGCTTGTTTCTTCCGTCTCAATCACAGAAGGTGGCGCTCACGATGTTATCGTAAAGAACACATCAATGCAGAACTAGCAGAAAAAACTTATAAAAAAGCGGGACAGTGCATTTTTGAAACTGTCCCGCTTTTTTTATGTTCAAGATTACCGCCTGAAAACTACGCCATTACTCCTTCACGCCGGTCAGACTCGTCTTCGACATAAAGAACATCGTTTTCTTTGTAGGTTTTCAGAAGGAAGTGGGTTTTTGTCGAGCGTACGCCTTCGAGTGTAGAAAGTTTTTGGGCGACAAAAAGAGCGACTTCACGCAAATCATCTCCTTCGATGACAACTTTTAAGTCGTAGCCGCCACTCATCAGGTAAAGCGATTTTACCTGCGGAAAACGGTAGATTCTTTCGGCAAGGGCATCAAAACCGTGCTCCCTCTCTGGCTGGCACTGAATCTCAATTTCAGCCCGGACCTTGTCTTTTGCACAGACATCTTTCTCCGGGTTGATGATTGCCGCATATTTGAGGATAATTCCTTCGTCTTCGAGACTTTTGATAATCGCTTTTACTTCATCAGCGGTCTTTTTTGTCATCGCTGAAATATCTTCAACAGAAAGCCGCGCATTTTCACGCAGTAAATCCAGAATTTCTTCTTTTCCGTCCATAAAATTGCTCCTGAAATTTTAACCAAAGATTAGCACAGTTTTAATTATTTTGAAAGTAATTTGAAAAGTTTTTATTGTGCTGTATAATTAAAAATATGAGTAAAAATAAAAAATCCGACATCTGTGATTACATTGACTGGCGCGGGGACCTTAGTTTCGAGGTTTCCCCGCTGAATGAAATTGATGCACTTATTTTCTGCCAGCTTTCCTACATAAATTTCAAGAATCTCGCTCCTGAAAAGCTGGATTCTCCGGTAAAGCTTTCTGAACTGTCAAAATTGTTTTTTGCTTCTTCAGATTTTGAAAAGAGAAGTGACCTTGGTCTTATGATAGATCCCAAAACCAATGAGCTTCTTGAAAAAGCCGGTAAATCCGTAAGGTTCGGGAATGTCTGTGCAGCAGGTTTTGTCAGTGAATATAATCAGGAAAAAGAGGAGCAGTTTTCAGCAGTTACTTTTATTCTTACGGAAGGCTCTCTTCTTGAAAGACAGAAGATTTTTGTGGCTTTCCGCGGAACAGATGACACGATTGTCGGCTGGAAAGAAGATTTTAACCTTGCTTTTCTTGAAAGTGTTCCGGCCCAGACTGATGCCCTCCGCTATCTTGATAATGTTTTTTCTTTTTATAAAAAGGCAGGAATTTATGCCGGCGGACATTCAAAGGGCGGAAATCTTGCAATTTACGCCTGCGCGCATACCGAAGAAAAATTCAAAAAGAATCTGGTGGAAATTTATAATTTCGACGGGCCCGGCTTTTCACAGGAGAACCTCGACTCGAATGATTTTTTCTCAGTAAAGCAGAAAATACGCTCCTTTTTCCCTCAGTTTTCGATAATCGGAATGCTGTTCCATCATTTTGATGCCTGTAAAATCGTCCTTAGTGACGAAAAACTTGTGATGCAGCACAATCCTTTTTCATGGTTTGTAAAAGGTACTGGTTTCGAGAGCAAGGCCGAACTGGATTCTGGCAGTGAAATTTTCTTCAATTCGTTTAATATATGGTTTGAAAAAATTACGCCTGCTCAGCGGGAACAGTTTGTCACTACAATTTTTGGCCTTCTGGAGTCTACAAACGCATTGACGAACACTGATTTGAGCCAGGATAAGCTTAAGAATACGGGAAGAATCATAAAAGCGTTCGCAAGTCTTGACGGAGAAATCCGGGATGAAGCGGTAAAACTTGCTGGTGATTTCGTAAAGACGATAATTCATCAGACTGTGAATGCTTAGAGAAGCGTTAATCTGTGTTTGCTTAGAAAATTATCAGAAATCGGACCGTCCTTCAGTCTTTCAATTTTCCTGTTTCTATTTTATAATGTTACATTATTTTTTTGATAGTTAAAAAAAATAAATACAAAAACGGAGGAATCAAGTGAAAAAAACTTTGCTTGCAATTATTGGTATCGCTGCAATTTTTGCTTTTATTTCCTGTGGTTCAACAGCAACCCTTGACCCGAACAGTCAGGGCGGTGGAGCCGCAGAGCAGCCGGAGAAGGAGCCTGAGACTCAGCCGGTATCAGAGGATTTTTCAGCTGCAAACCAGGCACTGATTGATGCTGCGGAAAAAGCTCGCCAGAAGGCGATTGAGGCCGGTGCAGAAAAATATTGCCCGGATAAACTCTCTGAAACCGACAAAATTTTTGCGGATGCAAAGAATGAAGTCGCCCAGACACCTTCACAGGAGCATTCTGAAAAACTCAAGGATGTCATCAAAAGATATGAGGCGCTTGCAACAGCTTCAGCAGCAAAAGAAATGAAAGAAAAAGCCGATGAATTCGGGCTCTCAACACCAGAGGGCGAAAAAGCCCTTGCTGACTTCGAGTCTTCTGCCAGCGGAAAAGATATGGACGAAAACGCAAAAAAAGCGCTCGCCGCATATTCTTCCCTTCTCCTTCAGAAACTCGGTGAAATGGCTAAGACTGAGCGTAATGCTGCTCTTGAGGCAAAAAAGAATGCCGACAGCGTAAAAGCCGGTGTTGCTAAAAAAAATGAATATAAAGCCGCATCTGATACTTTCAAAAAAGCGGATTCGTGTTTCGTAACAAAAGATTTGCCAGGCGCATACAAAGGTTATCGTTCTGCAAAAAACAGTTTCACATCGCTTTTTGAGGAAATATCTGCGAAAAGGGCTGCCGCTCAGGCTGCCATCGAAAGGGCAAAAAAACGCGTCTCTGAGGCAGAAAACTACACTGTAGAAGCAGACGCAATTGCACCTCTTACCGGAGAAGTCGCAGGTATCGAAAAGGAAGACGCTGTCCTCCTTGAGCAGGATACTTTTGCAAATCCTGAAGATGCAGTAATTGATGTTGAGGGCAGTGATGAGGCAAAAGCCGCAGCTGCGATTGATGATGCAGTTAATAAAGGTGCTTCAGTTATCAATAATGCGGTTAACGGAGGAGACGCAAAATGAAATTAAAATCAAAAAAAGTTCTTGCGGCAATTTCTTTCTTTTTGGCCGCGGCCCTTGGTTTTTCTGTGAGCTACAAAAATAACACTTATCAGAAACTTGCCGATGAATACACACGGAAGGCTGAGCATGCTCTCGATGCCGGCGAATACGTTCGTGCTGAGGAGTATGCAGCAAAAGCCGAGGAGAATGCACGTCTTTCCGAGGAATTCGTAAAAAAAATGCTTGCAAAGGCTGACTGTGACGCAGTTATGAAGCAGGCAGCAAAAAGACTTGAATATGCAAAAAGCATCAATGCTGAGCGGAATTTCCCGATGGCCTATTCTTCAGCGCAGAAATCTTATGCAAGCGCACAAGAATCATACTCTTCTGAAGATTATGTCACTGCTACAGCTTTCGCAAAGCAGGTTCTTGACGCTCTCGCCGGAATCAAGGAGATTACGCCATTGCCGGAGTATTATGTAGTCCGGCCGTGGGCACAGACAAAGGACTGTTACTGGAATATTTCCGGACGGCCTTATGTGTACGATAACCCGCTTTTGTGGGAAAACCTTTATCAGAACGAGGAAAATAAAAAGAATATGCCTCGTCCGGGTGATCCGAATCTTATTCTTCCGGGGATGAAAATGAAAATCCCGAGCATTACGGGTGAGTATCGTGAGGGTGTTTATAATCCTTCCAAAAAATATGATCCGTATTCAGCGAACAGATAAAAAATAAAGAAGTTTTCCGGCAGTTGTGATTCTACGACTGCCGTTTTTTTTGTTTTAAAGTGCTTTTGTGATTAAAAAAAATCCAAATATTACAACAAATTCCCTTGAATTCATTTTTCAAATTCTATAAGATATTCAGACCTATCGCATTCGGGTTTTAAATGCGTGGAATTTGTCCGGAGTGCTGGCCGGCAAACTAATAGGAGAAAGGCAATGCCTACAATCAATCAACTTGTTCGTAAAGGACGACAGTCTCTTGCAAACTCAACAAAAGCTCCGGCTCTTGAGTCTTGCCCACAGAAACGCGGTGTTTGTACTCGTGTTATGACTGTCACTCCGAAAAAACCGAACTCAGCTCTCCGAAAGGTAGCTCGTGTTCGCTTGTCAAATGGAATTGAGGTCACTGCATATATTCCAGGTATTGGACATAACTTGCAGGAGCACTCAGTTGTTCTTATCCGTGGTGGTCGTGTAAAGGACCTTCCAGGTGTTCGTTATCATATCATCCGTGGTACAAAAGATACTCTCGGTGTTGACGGACGAAAACGCGCTCGTTCTAAGTACGGTGCTAAAAAGCCAAAGGCATAATCTATAAAGGAGAATTACTATGGGAAGACATAAGAAATCAGTAAATCGTCCTATTGTGCCTGATACAAAATACAATAGCCCGGTTATTACGAAATTTATTTCACGCATGATGCTCGACGGAAAAAAAGACGTCTGTACGAAAATCATCTATAAAGCAATGGATCAGATTAAGGCTAAAACTGAAAAAGATCCGCTTGAAGTATTCCTCAAGGCTCTTGATAACGTAAAACCAGCTGTAGAGTGTAAAACTCGTCGCGTTGGTGGTGCATCTTATCAGGTTCCTCTTGAAATCCGTGATTCACGAAAAGAAGCTCTTGCAATGCGCTGGATTATCGGTGCTGCACGCTCTCGAAGTGGTCATGGTATGGCTGATACACTCGCTCTTGAATTGCTTGATGCATACAACAGCACAGGTGCAGCTTACAAAAAGAAGGAAGATACACACAAAATGGCAGAAGCAAACAAAGCTTTTGCTCACTACCGCTGGTAGAAAATGTTGCCGGAGTGTCTCCGGCAATAATAAAAGGCTCTCGTTTATACGGGGGCTTTTTTTATAAAAAAATGTGGAGGATATTATGAAAATTGCAAAAATTATTGCTGCTGTTTCGGCAGTTTCACTTGCTCTGATCGGCTGTAACTCTAAGAGTTCAACAATTAAAATTGGTTCAGTCGGACCACTTTCCGGCCCGTATGCTGTTTATGGTGGCGACTGCAAAAACGGAATCGAACTCGCTGTAAGCGAAATCAATGCTGCCGGCGGAATTAACGGTCAGCAGATTGAGCTTATCGCTGAAGATGATGAAGGCGCTGCAGAGAAATCTGTTTCTGCATATAAAAAACTTGTTACACAGAATGGTGTAAAATTCATCCTTGGTTCATTGACTTCTGGTTGTGCAATTGCAATCAGCCCTCTTGCCCAGGCTCAGAAAATCATTCAGATTGCACCTGCTGCGACAGCTCCGGCCCTTACTGATGCCGGAAACTATATTTTCCGTGCCTGCTATGACGATCCTTTCCAGGGAACTGTCGGCGGAAAATTTGCTTCAGAAACTCTCGGCAAAAAAAGCGCTGCAATTCTTTATGATATTGGAAATGATTATTCTGTAGGTCTTACTGATAACTTTAAGGCTGCGTTCGAGGCTAATGGTGGAACAATCGTTTCTCTTGAAACTTATTCAACCGGTGATAAAGATTTTAACGCACAGCTTACAAAAATCAAAAACGCAAATCCTGATGTCGTTTATCTCCCGGATTACTATTCAACTGTTGCGCTTATCGTTAAGCAGCTCCGTGCTCAGGGAATTGATGCGCCGATCGTTGGTGCTGACGGCTGGGATGGCCTTACAGAAAACGCTGGTGATGAAGTTCTTAACGGTTTCTATTCAAATCATTATGCAGCTGACTCAACCGATGAAAAAGTTCAGAATTTCGTAAAGAATTACAAAGAAAAATATACGCTCACACCGACTTCTTTCGCAGCTCTTGGCTATGATTCTGTCTATATGCTCCGCGATGCAATTGTTAACGCAGGAACAACAGACAGTGAATCTGTCAGAACTGCACTTGAAGCAACGAATGGAAGTTATGTCACTGGAAATCTTACATTCAATGAGAAACATAACCCGGTCAAGGGTGCAGTTATTGTTGAACTTGTAAAAGATTCAGAAGGAAAACTGACTACAGTTTATAAAGCAACTGTTAATCCGTAAAACAAAAAAAACAGGGTGATTCTTCGAAAACTTCGGGGAATCACCCTTTGAAAACTTTAGAAAAATCTGCATTTTTTTTACTTTTTTTATCCCTATCACTTGAATAAAATCCTTAAATATTATATAAATAATGAACTTGCGATTTAGCAAATGGTTCTTTGAGATTGGTGGGCAGGCTTCATTCTTCTTTGTTTTGCAAAAGATAAGCCTGGTAAGTTTCGTAAAGCTGGCTGTTTAGCCTTCAGAAACTGCAGCTTCTTTCTTTGAAGAACGGTTGGTTCAGGAGTTCCCTTTTAATCGAATTCCAGACCAGTTATCAAGTTTGCTTGATGATGATTCGGTGGATTTCCGGAAAACGCTTTGAGGTTTTATAAGGTGTTTGTATAAAAATCTTTCGTCTTATCTTCAATCAAATCATTAAATATTTTAGTAATTAGTGTGTCTGCGAATGTGGCTTTTTTCAGTTGAAAAATGTTCATATTCTGGCTTAAAGTGCAACACATGAAATTTTTTAATCTGCCGAAAAGGAATCGGCAAAGGAGAAAAACATGGCTAAGGAGAAGTTCAACCGAACTAAACCTCACATGAATGTTGGTACCATCGGACACGTTGACCATGGTAAGACAACTCTTTCAGCTGCTATCACTTCATACTGTGCTAAAAAGTATGGTGATAAAGTCCTCAAGTATGACGAAATCGATAACGCTCCAGAGGAAAAAGAGCGTGGTATCACAATCAACACTCGTCACCTTGAGTATCAGTCAGACAAACGCCACTATGCACACATCGACTGCCCGGGACACGCTGACTATGTTAAGAACATGATTACTGGTGCTGCTCAGATGGATGGCGCTATTCTCGTAATCGCTGCTACTGACGGCGTTATGGCTCAGACAAAAGAGCACTTGCTCCTCGCTCGCCAGGTAGGCGTTCCAAAGATTATCGTATTCTTGAACAAGGTTGACCAGCTCGACGGCGACGAAGAAATGCTTATGCTCGTAGAAGAAGACGTTAAAGATACAATCCAGAAATACGGCTTCTCTGCTGATACACCAATCATCAAGGGATCTGCTTTCAAAGCTCTCCAGGATAACGCTTCTGCAGAAGATACAAAATGTATCGAAGAGCTCCTTACTGCAATGGACACTTGGTTCGACGATCCAGTTCGCGATGATCAGAAACCATTCTTGATGCCAATCGAGGACATCTTCACAATCTCTGGTCGTGGTACTGTAGTTACAGGACGAATCGAACGCGGTGTTGTTAACATGAACGACCCAGTCGAAATCGTTGGTATCCGCCCAACTGCTGCTTCAACAGTTACTGGTATCGAAATGTTCCAGAAAACTCTTGATCAGGGTATCGCTGGTGATAACGTTGGTATTCTTCTCCGTGGTGTTGAAAAGAAAGACGTTGTTCGAGGACAGGTTCTCGCAGCTCCAAAATCAATCAACCCACACACAAAATTTGAGGCTCAGATCTACGTTCTTTCTAAGGAAGAAGGTGGACGCCACAGCCCATTCTTCACTGGTTACCGACCACAGTTCTACTTCCGAACAACTGACATCACAGGTACTGTTGAGTTGCCAGCTGGAACAGACATGGTAAAACCAGGCGACAACACTAAGATTGTTGGTGAGCTTATCCACCCGATCGCTATGGACGAAGGTCTTAAGCTTGCTATCCGTGAAGGCGGACGAACAATCGCTTCTGGTCAGGTTACAAAAATCATCGAATAGTCTTTTATTAGGCTAGCGATTCATAGACAAGGGGAAAAGAGATTTTAGTCTCCTTCCCCTTGTTCAAAAAGTTCTTTTACAAAACTTCTAATGGAGTAAAATAAATGGCTAACAGCAAAATTCGTGTCAGACTTAGAGCATTTGATGTAGAGTTGATTGACCAGAGTGCAAAAGCCATCGTGCAGACTGTTCAGAAGGCAGGGGCAAAGGTTTCAGGACCAATTCCTCTTC
>JAFPUF010000103.1 GCA_017395545.1 Treponema sp.
AACGACGGTTATGTTTCAGTTGCTCGCCAGCTCAAAGAGAAATTCGGCTTCAAAAAAGTCGCAATCACTCTCCGCTCATCAATCAACGCTAACCGCAACGACTGGCAGGCTCTTCTCTACGTTGACGACAAAGACTACGCATTCTCAAAGAAATACGAGATGTGGATCGTTGACCGCGTAGGTGGCGGTGACTCATTCGGTGGTGGTCTCATCCACTCACAGCTCAAAGGAATGAACACTCAGGATTCTATCAACTGGGCAGTTGCAGCATCTTGCTTGAAACACTCAATCATCGGAGACTACAACATGGTTTCTGAGGACGAAGTTAACAAGCTCGCAGGTGGCGACGGATCTGGACGAATCCAGCGATAAAAATCTCAGGTTTTTATCAAAACGACAGCTCTAACGAGTTGCCGGTGATAAGCAAAAAAAACATTGAATTATATCAAAAAACCCCGTAAACTGAATGTTACGGGGTTTTTTAATATGCGTATAGTGTCATTTTTTACGGCGAAATTAAAAAACAAACGCGAAATCTTAATAACGCTGGCAATATCTTTAGTTCTCATAATCGGATATCTTTTCAATCGTTTTATCTTAAATCCCAGGACAACTCTTGAAGAGACACTTCGCGTCGGTTTTGTATACGATGGCGATGAAAGCATTCCTTACACAAACAATTTTATCCGCGCGCAACACAAAGTCGAGGAGCTTTTTGGTGACAAAGTTGAAATCTTTACACAAAGCAATGTAACCCCGGACTATGTTGACGACGCCCTTGAAGAACTCATACAAAAAAAGTGCGGCATAATTTTCACAACGAGCTATTCACAGGAAGCAGTAGCAAAAGAATTCGCGGAAAAACACCCGGACATTCAGTTCTGTCAGGCATGCGGTGATAATGCCGCACAGACGCCGGTTCTGAACAATTACCACACATTTATGGGCGAAATTTATCAGGGGCGCTATGTATCAGGAATAGTCGCAGGCTTAAAACTCCGGGAACTAATCGAAAACGGCGATATTCATGAAAATGAGGCAAAAGTCGGTTATATAGCAGCATATCCTTTCCCGACAGTCATTTCCGGATACACAGCTTTTTTCCTGGGAGTGCGTTCCGTTATGCCGGAAGCGACAATGACAGTTATGTATTCCTATTCCTGGGGTAATTTTTCAGTAGAAAAAGCAAACACGAAGAAACTCATTGATGAAGGCTGTGTTATCATCTCCCAGCATTCAGATACAATAGGACCGGCCGTTGCATGTGAAGAAAATGCTGAGAAAAAAGTCTTTCATATCGGCTACAACCAGAGCATGATAAACATTGCTCCAGGCACTTCCCTGGTAAGCACAAGAATCAACTGGAACCCTTACATTACGGGGGCTGTCTCTGCGGTTCTCAACAACAAAAAAATTGAGAGAGCTGTCAAAGGCCATGTTCACGGAAACGACCTGGGAGCAGGTTTTGAGCAGAACTGGGTGCAGATGCTGGAACTCAATTCTCTTACAGTTCCCGCAGGTGCCGCAGAAGAAGTTGCGAAGGCAGTCCAGGCTTTCAAAAAAGGAAAAGTTCCTGTTTTTCAGGGAAATTACACAGGCGTAAATCCATACGATGAAGAAGATACTTACGATTTGAGAAAAGAATTCAGGGAAAATGCTTCAAGTTCTGCTCCCAAATTCTGCTATGTTCTCCGGGATGTAATTACAGTGGAAAAAGATTCCCTGTTCTGATATAATTTCAGACATCTATGGCACAAAACACAATCGGAACAATATTTAAAGTAACTACATTCGGCGAAAGTCACGGGGCAGCACTTGGATGCATCGTAGACGGAGTTCCTGCGGGCATTAAAATCGATGAGGGCCGCATTCAGATGGCGCTCGACAGAAGGAAGCCCGGTCAAAGTTTTGGCGGAAAAAACAACGCATCCGTAACAGCCAGAAAAGAAGATGACAAAGCACAAATTCTGAGCGGAATTTTTGAAGGAAAAAGCGAAGGAACGCCTGTAGGTATCGTAATTCAGAATACAAGCCAGCACTCTAAAGATTACGGAAATCTTGCGACTACATTCAGACCAGGGCATGCGGATTTTTCATTCTTCTCAAAATATGGGTTCAGGGATTACCGCGGAGGTGGACGTTCCAGTGGCCGTGAGACTGCCGCCCGTGTCGCTGCCGGAGCCATTGCGCTTCAGGTTCTTGAAAGTCTTTGCGACATAAAAATTACAGCCTACACAGAACGGGCTGCCGGAATTTCAATTAAGAAAGTCGATTTTTCTCAAATTGAACAGAATGCACTTCGGGCTCCTGACAATGAGCAGGCTGCAATAATGAACGAAAAAATCGAAGAAATCCGCAGAAACAAAGACAGTGCAGGCGGTATAATTGCATGCAGGGTAAGCGGTCTTCCTGCAGGAATCGGTGAACCTGTATTCGGAAAACTCGACGCCGAACTTGCAAAAGCGATTTTAAGCATCGGTGCCGTAAAAGGAATTGAATTCGGAGCAGGTTTTTCAGCGGCTGATTCAACAGGAAGCGTCAACAACGACAATATGCGTGCATCTCCGGACGGAAACGTAAAATTCGAAAGCAATAATGCAGGCGGAATCTTAGGCGGAATTTCAAACGGAAACGACATTTTCTTCCGTGTTGCGGTAAAACCGGTTCCGAGCATTTTTCAGAGCCAGAAAACGGTCAGCGCAGACGAAGCAGGAAAATATACAGATTCAGATCTGGTAATTGAAGGCCGGCATGATGTATGCCTTTGTCCGCGCATCGTTCCCGTAATCGAGGCGATGACGGCAATTGTTCTTGCAGACCTTATGCTTCAAAACAGGTGCAGCAGAATTTAAGTTATCAGGCCTAGTTAATATAGGCCATAACGCCTTTTAATTCTTCCTTATTCAAGACTCTTACAATTTTGTTCTTATCGTTGTCAGTTATCAGAGTCTTTGGATTTCCGAGTTCATTTTTCTCACCGACAAGTTCAACAATCGGAAGTCTCGGATCTGCAGGATTGCTTTCTGCAACCTGACCAATTTTTCCGTTCGCAAGATAGACAAAAGAACCAATCGGGAAAAGAGAAACTGCCTGAACCAGTGCACGAATCACAATATCATCGTACATTTTGTTTTTGTTCATCAGCATTTCAATCGTCGCTTCATAAAGTGTTCGGGCAGCCTTGTAATGCCGTGGAGAAGTTATTGCCTCATAGCTGCACGCAACTGCAAGAATTTTTCCGTAAGCACTGATTCCGGCTCCCATTTTTCTGCGCGGATACCCCTGGCCGTTTTCGCGCTCATGATGCTCAAGCACGGCAATCTGAATCGGAAGAGGAAAGTTTGCTTCTTTTACAATATTAAAGCCGAGGACTGTATGAGTAGCCAGAAGATTTTTTGCTTGCGGTGATAGCGGTTTGTCCGTAAGATAAAGCTGTGGCGGAAGTTTTATCTGACCGATCTCGTGAATAAGAGCGGCTGCCGCAAGCTCAATGAGTTTTTCTTGAGGCATATTAATCTGAAGCGCAATTACAATCGAATAAATCGTAGAACGCAGACAATGACTTGTCAGGAAGTTTTTGTCCAGACGGTGCTCTTCAGAAGGCTGAATTCTCAAAATGAATTTTTTGTTGTTTCGTACAAAATCAATCAGAAGTTTAGCTGCGTCTGAAATCGGTCCGAGTTTCAGTTCTTTGTGGGTTACATAGCGGGTGAAAACTTCCTGGATATAGTTTAAGAATTCATTGTAAGCCGCCGTTACATTCTCCATTCTGTCTTTGTTCGGGAAATTCTTTATTGCAGTGTTGAGGGTTTCAATTTTTTCTTTCAGAATTTCATTTGCGGTCTTTTCTTTCTCTGCGTACTGATTGTTGAGTTCGTCAATGTCAATTTCAACAGTATCGGTGGAAACCTGAACGGGCGGAGTCGTCGGTTTTAATCGTTCAGGATCTACGTCGCATGAAACTTCCTTAAAGCCCCACTCAACGAGCTTTTTCTTAAGCATATTTGAGAAAGCAAGGTTACCGTCGAGAAGAACAAAATGTTTGTCGAGAATAAGATTTCCCGGAAAGCGTCTTCCGTCTGTTAATTCTGCAACTTGAAACGAAGTCATATAATATCTCCGTTCATATTATCGGCAGAAAGTACTGAAATGTTTAATCTGAAAGTTTTCTCAGAAACAACAGTTACCTGTCGAGAGAAATAAGCAGATCCATATTCCAGCTGCCTTCTGAAACACGAAGAGTCACGAGATTTCCCGTGCGTTTTGCTGTAAGTTCACTTTTCTGGGTGAGCTGGTAAAGATATGAATATTCGTTTTCGTAATCCTGACTCACAGCCGGCGTTACGGCATATTTCGTAATTCCGTTCTCAATTCCGCGGCTTTTGAAGAAAAAGTAGAAGGTCTCGCTTCTGGCGATGTTTTCTGAAAGGTATTTTCTGTCTCCCGTCAGCAAAAATGTTCCGTCAGTTTCAGTTTCAGAAAAATAAATCTTTTTGCAGGTCGCAAGGATATCATAGCCGTTTACGATAAAACGGAGAATTTTTGGTTCCTTTTTGATTGCTGCCGTAAATCCGTCTTTTCCGCTGCTTTTATCATTCAGAGAAATATTCTCATTTTTCGGAAAATTCCCGGAAATATCAGTTGTCTGTTTCTGGGCGGCAATGTCTCCGGCGTTGATTTTGTTTTTAAGTTCTGAAAGTTCAGAGAGAATCTGTTTTAAAGTGAGTGAGTCTGCAGTGTTTGCCGTTACTGTATTCTGCGAAGACAAAAATTGTTCCTGGAGATTATTCCCTTTTCCAAGAAGATTTGAAATCTGAGAAAAAGATCCGAGATTGCTCAGTGAAGAAATGTCATCCGCAGTGAGCTGGTTAAACGAAGATGAAGCGGATTTTGCCAGAGTGCTCAGTTTCTGTGCTTCGGTCTGTGCTTTTGCATTCTGATTTTGAGAAGCAACTGAAGACGCCGCTGTCTGTTTTTGTGAATCTGACTGTCCCTGAGATGCGGTCTGAGTTTTTGACCTGTTCTGACTGCGGGTTAAATTCGGATTGTAAAAGTCGCTGCGGCCGGGAGTGTAGAATCCGCTTCCGACGCTCGGCATTGAAACGCCAGGCATTTCGGGCATTGAGACTCCCGGCGATGCAGTTCCATCGTTTTTTTGAGAAGTCTGAGCGAATGCGGCCCCCGACAGCAGGAGAAGAATCTTACAGCTGTCCCAGACTTTCTTCGACATATTGCAGCCTCTGCTGAAGTGCTTCAATCGTTTTTGTAAGGCGGTTCTTTTCGCGTTCGAGTTTTTCGCGCGGATCTCCGCTTTTTGCTTTTTTCATAAGTTCAGTAACAGTATCCGGTGATTTTCCGCCAAGAATTGACTGGGTTGCGGCAGCACGGTCTTCCGGTTTTTTGAGGGCAGCGACTTTTTTCATGTTGTCGAAACCAAGCGCAGGGTCAACTTCGACTGCGCCGAGTTTCGTAATATCTTTTGCAGAATTTCGCGGCAGACAGAGAATTCGATCGAGGTAATCTTCGTAGCGGATGTTCGCCTTTTCGCAGAGTTTGTGCGCTTCAGCAAGCAGTTTTCCGAATTCCTGCATAAGTTTGCCGTTTACTTCCATGTATTCTTTACGGATTTTTTCGGTGAGTTCTTTGAGTTCCGGAGATTCTTCGATGTCAATTTTGTAGATTCCGAGTTCTTCGGCTTTTTGCAGAAGCGTGTGAAAGCGCGCCCAGAACGCCGCCGTATGAACTTTACTGCCTTTAACAGGAAGTTTCCCGCCGGTTTCTGCGATATATTCCTCAGTCAGAAGATGATGAGTATATTCGTGAATTGCAGTGTAAATAAGCTGCATGTCACTCTTGAAATTTTTATTGTGAAGGAGGATTTCGTGGGTCTCAGGCTTATAAAGACCGTTTACCCTTGTGCTTTCCTTGCCCGTCATCGTGACGGTAAATTCGAGTTCAGTATTTTCAATCTGTAAAAGTTTCTGTTTGATTTCTTCGTTATCCATAATTCTAGTATAGTAATTTTTTTGAATTTTGAATATACAGGAAAGTGCTGATTAACACTTTTGAATGTCATCAGAAAGGCGGCGCGGTTACTCACAAGTTCTATGCCATAAAAGTTTAATTGATAATCTCTTTTTTTTCATTTATAATTCCTTGCCTGATGAACTGGTCAATTCTCACCTTAAAAGATTTTCATTTCCTCAAAGAAATCCTGGATTTCACAAATCTGGAAGGAAGCGATACTTCTCTCGTAAATATTTTTCTTCTTCAAAAAAAGTATGATACTAAAACTGCGATTAACAAAGGATTTTTATTCAGGTATTACACGGGAAGCGAAAACCGCACGGGCTACGGATTTCCCATTAAAATCAAAAATGAGCGTTATACCCTGTCAGACGCTCTTTCAGAAATTATAAAAGATTCCGAATCTTCAGAAAATTCAGGAGTCCGGCCTTTAAAATTCTGTCTTCTGACTGAAAATCAAAAAGAACTTGTAGACTCTGTCCTCAAAAAGGACTTTAACATTTCTTTAAACTGGAAAACAAACCGGGACGACGACGACTATATTTATTCCCGGGAAAAACTTGCTGCCTTACAGGGAAAAACCTATCACAAAAAGAAGAACCATGTCTCCAGATTCTTAAGAAATTACGAAGGAAACTGGGAATTCCGCTCGCTCAACCTCTGCTCAATCACAAGCGATATGATTTTCGTTGCAGAAAAATGGCTTGAAGAACGATTTCTGACTGTAGAAATGACGGACAACGAAAAAAAGATTCTGAACCTTGAGTTTGAAATGATAAAGACCGCGCTTGAAAACAAGAATGATTTTTCACTTGAGGGCGGAGTTCTTTACACCGGAGGAAAACCTGTCGCAATGACACTGGCATCAAAAATTTCAGAGGGAATTCTCGACATTCATTTTGAAAAAAGTCTTTCAGATGCTGCAAAAGACGGAGCTTACGCCGCAATAAACTGGTGTTTTGCAAACAGCTGCGACTCCTACGAATTCTTAAACCGTGAAGAAGATATGGGTGTCGAAGGTCTCCGTAAAGCAAAGCTGAGCTATCATCCTGACAAAATGACGGAGAAGTATTATTCATGCTGAAATCAATTTTATCTGGCGAAGACTGCGCTAAATGCAGGTTCTGCTGCACTTTCCGACGACAAAGTCTATGGGAGACTCCCGTTTTTGACAGAAAAACAAAAGAGATTCTCGAAAAAAAGTTCCCGGAGGCAAAATTCAGACAGATAACAGAAAAAAGTTTTACCCCTGATTTGCTTCACCTGTATAAAACCGAAGATTCAGAAGAAGAAGCACCTTGCCCTTTTCTCGGTGATAAAGGCTGCCTTCTTGATTCAGATGAAAAGCCGTTTGACTGCTCAATATGGCCTTTAAGGTCAACAAAAATTGACGGCAGAATTCGCGTTATGCTGGAAAATACATGCCCCGCAATAAACCGCCAGCCTCTTGAAAATGTCATTCGGCTTGTTGATTCAGGACTTGGCGAAAAAATAACCGCTTATGCAAAGGAAAATCCTGATACGATAAAAGATTTTTCTCCGGATTACAAAATCGTTTTTTAGCTGTCGAGCCAGCCCCTGAGAACATTCGCCACGTCTTCAGGATTTTTAGGAACTTCTCTTTTTAAAGACTCAAGGTTATCGTCCACCATAATGAAACCGCCGTTTCCAGGTGCAACTTCCTTGTAAATGCCGCGGAGTTCACCGAAATTTTTGACTTCTTCGAGAACGGCGGTCTCCCTCTGCACATGAAGCATGTTACGGGGATTGTAACCGCCCAGAGCAAGAATATTTTTGCTTATTTTGTTCATTTCGGCTGGCGAAAGATTAAGAATCGCAAGGATTTTTTCACTAGTTTCAGAACCAAGTTCCGTTAAAAGAATAGCAATTTTCTCGTACCCAGTCATATTTTTATCCCCCGTTTTCAGTTTCTATGATATACTAGTTATGGAGAAAATTCTAGGAGGTAAAAAAATGAAAAAATATATTACAATCAGTCGTGAATACGGATCGGGTGGCCGTCTGATAGGCAAAATGGTTGCCGAACAGCTCGGCTATGCTTTTTATGACCGTGAAATAATCGACATGGCGGCTCAGGAAAGCGGGCTTTCTGCGGAGTTCATCAAAAAAACTGAGCAGAATCTTTCTTCGGGCTGGCTTTACAATCTTCTGCTCGGAACAACATATGCAGGAACAAGCGCCGGCGGTGTGAATCAGCCGGTCGGACAGGCAAATCTTCCGCTTGCAGACCAGATTTTCAACGCTGAGCGAAAAATCATCCTGAATCTCGCGAAAGAACCGTGCGTAATTGTCGGACGGTGTGCTGACTACATTCTTTCGACCAGCGATAAAATCGACAATAAAGACCTGCTCAATGTATTCATTTATGCGGATATCGAAGCAAAAGTAAAACGAATCGAAGAAATCTACAAAGAGACCGAATCATGCGCAAAAAAAACAATCATCCAGATTGATAAGCGCCGGGCAAACCATTACAACACATTTACCGAGAATATCTGGGGTGACCGCAAAAACTACGACATGATGATAAACAGCAGCACCGCAGGAATTGAAGCCACCGCAAAATGGATTGTGGAGATGGCAAAACTCAATTCATAGGCTTAATGCTGAATTATCTGGTACATCGGCACTTCCCCGGGATGAAGTTCCAGAATATGCTTCTCGCATGGGAGAGCTTCGCTCGGGTCGTGAGTGACATGAAGGATTGTCGTTGTGCCGGTTTCTGCTACGGTTTCGATTAAGTCCAGAATTTTCTGGCGGTAGTTTTCGTCGAGACCGTGGCAAGGTTCGTCAAGAATCAGGATTTTCGGATTTTTTACAGCCGCACGCAAAATAAGAATCGCCCGCTGCTCGCCGTAACTCAGGCTTCCGAAATTCTCGTGCTCTCGTCCCTGAAATCCGCCGAGTTTGAGCCAGAGCCGTGCCGCCTGAATCTCGACATCGGTTTTCTGCTCGTAAAGGCCGATTGAGTCCTTGAAACCGGAGATAATAACGCTTTCCAGGTCCGTGCCACCAACCATACGGTATTCGACATGCCACCGGTAGCTCACGATTCCAAGATTCTTTTTGATGTCCCAGATTGTCTCGCCGGTTCCGCGCTTGCGACCGAAAAGCCAGACATCGTTGCAGAAAACCTGATGATTGTCGCCCGTAATCAGTTCGAGCAAGGTGGTCTTTCCGCTTCCGTTCGGTCCACGGATAAGCCAGTGCTCGCCTTTTTTTACTTCCCAGTCAAAATCAACAAGAACACGATGGTCGTCCCAGCCGACATTCACATTATTCATTTTGACAAGACTTTCGCCTGACTCGCTTTCGGAATTGCCTGATTCAACTCCGTTCGCCATGTAACTGTCATTCAAGACTTCAGTTTCTTTCTGAATCTTCTTTAACTCAGTCACGAATTCTTCTTTTTCTTTTTGGCGGGACTTCGCCTTTTCAGATTCACGCTCAGAAATCAGTTTCTCGTATTCATCTTTTGTTCCAGAGAAAGAAACCGCCCCGTCCGCAAATTCAAGGACATTCGTAATCGTCTCTGGAATTTCGTGATAACGCTCCATTCCGAGAATAATCGTTGTGCGTGGGTCTGCTGAATTAGAATTCTTCTGCTTTCCGACAATTGTTTTGAAGAATTCCAGAAGAATCGTGCGGCTCTGTGCATCAAGACCGGCAAAAGGGTCGCTAAGAATCAGAAGTTTTTTTCCAGAAAGAAGGGCACGACAAAGGAGCGTCCGCCTGATTTCGCCAGTGGACATAAATTTAAGCCCGCGATCAAGAATCTTCTCGACGCCGCAAAGTTTGACTTCAGGCAGAGTCTCAAGCCGTTCTGCAATCGGAGGCAAAGGAAGATGACGGTGCTTAGCGTCCGGCCCGCCCAAAACCTCGCAGATAAAACGCCGGCCTGTGCGCCCCTCGTCAATCTTATTGATGTACTCGCTTTCGTCCAAATCACGCTCTTGTTGAATCAGGCTCGCAGCCCGCTCCAGAGAGACAATCTCGACCGAATCCTCAAAATGAGTCGAATAGTCGCCAGTAGAATCGTTCGCCAGAATCTGCTTTTCACCAGCCAGGCCCCGCAAAAAGTCAGCCTTTCCGCCACCGTTCGGCCCAATCACAAGCCAGGCCTCGCCAGAGCGCATTTCCCAGTCAAGAGAAGCGATTTTGGTTCCATGCAAATCCTGCACACGACAGTTGTTTATGTAAATCAGGGAATTTTCTTTCATAATGAGGGAATTATAGCAAAAAGTTTATGAATTAGGAATGCGGAATTACCGGGGGGAGGGGTAGAAATGCTTCTATCTTCTAATTTTCTCCTTCAAGTTAAAGCTCAGTTTTTCAAGTTCCTCGTCTATAACCTTGTCGATTTTGGTGAAAAGGCTGTCGTCACCTGAGAATTCGTGCGGAGTGTAAAAGAATGTCGCTGGCGTAATGTTGAAGATGATGCAAAGTGCGTCCAAAAGCTCGGCGGTGACAAAGGATTTACCATTTTCGATTCGGCTGAGGTGTCCGGAAGTAATCTGTAATTTCTCCGAAAGCTCTTCCTGGGAGATTTTATTCAATTTTCTGAAATGTCTAAGGTTTTCTCCAAAAATTCGTTTTACATCCATAATACAAAATCCTATAGACAGAAAACTTTGAAAAACAGAGCATTACAGGCATAAAATTAAGAATATTTTTACTTAAATGCTGAATTTTGCTTGATTTCTAGGCATTAGATGTTAAAATAATATGTAAACTTGATGTTTAACATCAAAATTATTACACAGGAGAATTTAGAATGGAACATATAGGAGATTTCTATTATTGTCCATATTGCCATGAGCAAGGTTGGGTAAAACCTGGAGAAACACCAGTCTCACGTCCTAAAAATATGAAATGCGAAAAGTCGAGCAATGGAGACCATAAATGGAAAAGGGATAAAATTTATCAAAATGAACCTTTTAACTATGATTTTTGGAAATCTCGTTACTTGGGAAAATAGGGGGCTTTACATGAAAAAACTTATTATTACATTTTTTGCATTGATTGGTATTTCAATTTTGTTATCTTGCGAGACGCAGGCTTCAAAAACCAAAGCGTTGCTTGCACAAGCAAAAGAAGAAGAACTCCCTGGTCTGTATAATGAAATTTACGATTACATACAAAATGATGAGAATTATGTTTTTGATAAAAAAAAGAACAAATTTACAGTACAGCCAGAGGCCGTTGAACATATTCTGCTAAGTTTACTTAAATTTCATAATGAAAACCACACGCCTCTATTGACAGATAAAGAACATCCTGAAAATTGGGATAATTGGTTCTACTATTATAAACAGATTTTGAATCCATTGGAATTATCAGAAGGGAAATTTTATAAATACAATAACGAATTATCGACACGATGTGAATATTGCCGTCTCGCTTACAAGGATAATTCAGATATCACATGGCCAAATATAACTTATGGATTAATAAATGAATTCTCAGTGGCTACCGAAATAGTTAATAAACTTGAAGAACTTGAAGTCGCCAAACAAAAAGCTGATGCCGAAGAAGCAGAGCGAAAACGCATAGAAGCAACAAGATTCAAAGGTGTTTTAGGATGCGAATTTGGAATGTCTATCTCAGAAGTGAAAAAGAAATTAACATCAAAAGGAATAAAAAATTCAAATGGTGAAAAGTCCTTTATGTCAGTTTTACCCTATGAGCCAAATTTTGCCGAAGACATAGTTGCTACGAATTGTACTTATGGAGGTATAAAATTTTCCTATGCATATTTTTTATTTATAAACAACTCTCTTTATAAAATAATCTTGTTATATGATGGTTCAATGGCTGCTTATCTTGATTCCTATTTTGGTGAAAACACAACTAGTAAAACTGTGGCAAATTTCCGAAGTCTCATAAATGATATTACTTTAAAATATGAATTTAATAACAAGCCTACAGATGGAAATATAAATATCAATGGTATAATACTTTACGGGAATACTTATAAAAAGAATGACGGAACGGAAATGTTCGCAGCAATAGAGAATGGACATTCTTTCGTTCTTAATTTTACAAGTAATAAGATTAAAAATGAAAATTACGACAAAGCATTACAGAAAACTAAAGAATCAGTAAGTAAACGAACAGATTTTTAGCAAGGAGAACTACAAATATGGAAAACACAAGCGAAGAAATCAAAGCTACTCTTCAAAAAGAAGGGCTTGAACAATACATTTCACTTTTTGAAAAGAACAATTTGTTGGATGCTAAAGCCCTATCAGTAGTAAAGGCTGAGGACTATGAAAAACTTGGCATTGAAAATCTCGGTGACAGAATGAAACTCGTTTCACTGTTCTCAAAAGGAGAAAAGCACAAAGAAGAGGGTTGTTTAAAATATGTTTTGATTGCGGTTGGCGTTTTGATTGGGATTTTTGCTGTTCTGTATTTTACGGTTGGGCTTGAAAAAGTTGTCAGTATGCTGAAATGGGGCGCAATAGCTATTGTTTGTGTAATTGTATTTTTATTTTATTGTACTTTTTCATAAAGTAAATATTTTCATGAAAAAGCTGTTTTTAAGCACAATTTTTCTCTTCCTTTCTCTCCAGATTTTTGCGAAGTCTGTCGATTTGGATTCCGCAATAAAATTTTATGGCGAAATCGTTGTTTCGCCTGTCATATCTACGAATCTTTCCCTTCTACATCCCCTTCCGCACATAATAAGTCGCCCGACCGATACCCATCTTCTCAATCTTGCCACTGTCGCACAGTTCTTTGAGGGCTTTTTCGATAGTCTGGCGGGCAAGGGCTGGGCATTCTTCCTGAATGTCGCTTTTCGTAAATTTTCCGAGTCGTTTTTTGATGACTCGCTCTACGGCTTCTGTTGCGGTAAGTTTTTCATCAATCAGATTAAGGCGTTCCTCGAAGTCCCGGTAGGCGGAGAGAATTATTCCAAGAAGGTATTTTACGAATGGCGTGTTGTCATTCGTGCCATCGTTCCAGTTTTCTGAAGATGCCTCAAGGACATCGTAGTAATTTTCCTTTGTTTTTTCGATTTTCTTTTCAAGACTTATGTATTTGCATACGACAAATCCAGAACGATAAAGAAGAAGCGTGGTGAGAAGGCGTGACATTCTGCCGTTTCCGTCATTGAATGGGTGAATGCACAAAAAATCCTTGATAAAATTCGCAATCAAAAGAAGTGGTTCGATTTCGCCTAAATCCATTGCACGGTTAAAAGTATCGCAAAGATTTTGAACGGCTTGTGGCGTTTCAACTGGTGAAAGTGGTGTGAAAAGCGTTCGACTGCTTCCGTCCGGCAAGTTTGCAACAATATAGTTCTGAACATTCTTGAACTTGCCCCCAAAATCCGGGCTTGCATATTGATACAAATATTTGTGAAGCTGGAGAATATAATTTGATGTAAGCGGAATGTATTCAAAATTTTCGTGGATTATATTCAGTACATCTCGATAGCCCATGATTTCTTTTTCATCACGGTTTTGGGGAGTGGTCTTGTCTGCAAGAAGCTGTTTGATTCGTATTTCTGTAGTTACAATGCCTTCGATTTTGTTTGAGCTTTCCGTACTTTGGATTCTTGCAATTTCTACGAGTCTATCAAGCTTGTCTTTTTTCTGATGAACATAAAGCGCCTGCCGTCCTTTGTATTCCCGGATTTTTGAGATAAAGCCGAGAAGTTCGGTGTCAATTGTACAGTTTTGAAGTTTGGAATAATCAAAAGACCGCATTGTTTCCTCCTATAGAATGTTTTTTCTCCTATTTTAGTATGAAAAATAGGAGAAAACAAGGGCGAATAGGAGAAAAATATCATCCACACACCCAAGCGTTAGCGCTGTGCAAGGCGGCGAAGCCGTTCCAGAGCGAGCGCAGGGAGCGGCGGAATGAAGCGGCAGCGGAACCTGGAACATAGCGACCCGCCGTCAGGCGGGGAACGCCCTTGTTTTTCCTTGTTTTTACTTTGCCTCTTCCTGCCTTCTTTTACCCGGTTATCAGGCTTCCCCTGAAGGTGTTGCCGGCCAGGCTTTCAATTTTCACTTTTACGAAGGTTCCGATCAGTTTTTTGTCGGCTTTGAAGGCTACACGCTCGTTCTGCTCGGTTTTGCCTAGAAGTTCTGTTTCGTCGTGGCGGGAAATAATGTCGCAGAGGACTTCGATTTCTTCGCCGATTCTTTTTGACATGACTTCGGTGGTGTGTTTTGACTGTAAATCGATTACTTTTTGCAACCGGGCCTTTTTTTCTTCGACCGGAATCTGATTCTCGTATTTTGCGGCTGGGGTTCCTTCGCGCGGATTGTAAAAATACATAAATGCAGACTCGAATTTGACTTCTTCCATGAGGGAAAGGATGTCCTTGAACTGTTCTTCGGTCTCACCAGGGAATCCGACCATTAAATCTGTAATGAGCTGGGTTTCGGGGGCGGCTTCCCGCAGTTTTTTTGCGAGTTCAACGAATTCTTCGCGGGTGTTTTTACGGTTCATTCGTTTGAGGATTTCGTTGTTTCCGTGCTGGGCTGCGATGTGGAATCCGCGGCAAATCTGCCTGTGATTTTTTATAACTTCGATAAGTTCGTCTGAGAAATCGTTCGGATTGCTCGACTCGAAGCGAATCCATTTTATCGGAGATTTTGTTTCTTCGAGATGAGCGCAGATTTTTTCGAGGAGTTTCGGGAAATTTGTGCCGTCCTCGCCTTTGTATGCGTTTACATTCTGCCCGAGAAGCGTGATTTCCTTGACGTTTGCTTTTGAAAGAAAGTCGATTTCGGCAAGAATCTGATCAACACGACGGCTGATTTCGCGGCCGCGGACATAAGGGACGATACAGTAGGTGCAGAAATTGTTGCAGCCGTGCATAATCGGAACAAAGGTTGAGAAAGCCCCCTGCTCGTAAGAATTTGCGGCGAAAGTATAGGTCTCTTCTTCTTCGATTTTGAACGGATCGCTTCCTTTTTCGACTGCCTGAATGATTTCACCGAATTTGTATTTTCCGAAAGTGCCGACGACATAATCAACAACCGGATATTCTTTTTTGAGGTCATCCAAAAGCCGCTGTGCCATACAGCCCATTACTACAAGGGTGAGCGGAACGGCGCCGTTCTCTTCGTAGAATTTTGCGGCAAGTTTCATATCGTCAAGCCGGAATTTTTCTTTATTTTCGCCCGTACGGATTTTTTTTACGCCTTCAAAATATCCGAGGCGGCCTAAAATACGCTGTTCTGCGCTTCCACGAACCGAGCATGTATTGATTATTACAAGATTTGCTTCTTCCGGGTGCTCTGCCTTCTGCCATGAGCGGGAAATCAAAAGCTGCTCGACACTTGCGCTCTCTGCAATGTTCATTTCACAGCCATAAGTTTCAAAAAAGTACTTCATATTCGCTGAAAATAATAGAAGATTTTTCAAGAAAATTCTATAATGGTGCAAAAGTATTTTAGGAGGAAAAATTTCATGGATAAATTTTTCAAACTTCAGGAACGGGGAACGACTGTTGGCAAAGAGATTGTCGGCGGTATCACAACATTTCTCGCCATGTCGTACATTCTGGCGGTAAACCCGGGAATTCTTTCTGGAACTTTTGCTGGTGCTGAAACCGGACTCGCATGGGGTTCTGTATTCACTGCTACGGCAATTTCGGCTGCCATCGGTACTCTCATCATGGCATTCTGCGCAAACCTTCCTATCGCATTGGCTCCAGGACTGGGATTGAACGCATTTTTCACTTACACAGTCGTTCTGGGAATGAAATGTTCACCAGCTTTTGCACTGACTGCTGTTCTTTTTGAAGGTATTCTTTTCATCCTGCTTTCTGTTTTCGGTATTCGTGAAGCAATCATCAAGTCTATTCCTGTCAACCTGCGAAAGGCTGTCGCTGTCGGTATCGGTCTTTTCATCACATTGATTGGTCTTGCAAACGGCGGAATCGTTTCAGGCGATACAGGCACATTGATTGGTTTCGTTAATTTCGACATTAAACACGCTCAGGCAATCGTCGCTGTAATCGGCCTTGTCATTACTATCGCTCTTTACACTCTCAAAGTTCCTGGCTCTATCTTGATTGGTATCATCATCACAACGCTTATCGGAATTCCTTTCGGAGTTACAAAGCTTCCTGAGAACTTCTCTCCGGTCTCAACTCCAGACGCTCCTCACCTGTTCATGTTCGAATGGGGCAGCGTTCTTACAATCAAATTTTTCGTAGTATTCTTTACATTCCCGTTCACCGACTTGTTCGATACAATCGGTACTTTGCTTGGTGTTGCAGAACAGGCAGATCTTAAAGATGAAGAAGGAAATGTCAAAAACGCTAAGGGCGCTCTTATGTCTGACGCTATTGCTACAGTTGCAGGTGCTTGTCTCGGAACTTCAACCGTCACAAGTTTCGTTGAAAGCTCTTCTGGTGTTGCCGCTGGTGCCCGAACAGGTCTTGCTTCTGTTGTAACTGCAATTCTCTTCCTCGCTGCCCTCTTCCTCAGCCCGCTCTTTGCACTGATTCCTTCTGCTGCAACTGCTCCTGCTTTGATTTTCGTAGGCTACCTTATGATGCGCGGTGTCACAGGAATTGATTTCTCAGACCTTTCTGAAGGAATCCCGGCTTTCTTCACAATCACTGCAATGCCGTTCTCTTACTCAATTGCAAAAGGTATTTTGTTCGGTGTTATCAGCTATGTTCTTTGTAAGATTGTCACCAAAAAAATCAAGGAAATCCCGCTTGTCACATGGATTCTTGCGGCAATCTTCCTCTTTGACATTATTTTTGAAGCGGTAAAATAAATCGCTGCGACTGCGCTCAGGACATTATGCCCTGAGTGACTAACTGAGGCTGTCCGAAAACGGGCAGCCTTTTTTTATCCCAGACGCTTAATCAGATATGGCAGGGCTTTTTCAAATTTCACGCCGTACCAGTGGTCTTTGTCGCCGGCGGTCAGCTTTATCGCTTCAACAACGACATCCGCTCCAAGGCTTGCCGCTTCGAAAAGTGTTTTTCCCCTCAAAAGGCTTCCTGCAACGACTGAAGCATACAAATCTCCCGTTCCATGGGAAGAAACCGCCTGCTTCTCATTGAAATAATACTCAACTTTGTTTCCGTCATAAACCGCAATTCCAAGTTCTTTTTCGTCAAAACTTACGCCTGTCAAAACGACATTTTTTGCTCCGAGAGAATGAAGGTCACTGCACAATTTTTCGATGTACGGCCTGTCATATCCGCTTGCGATATATTTTTCTCCAAGCAGGAAACTTGCTTCGGTCAAATTCGGCATTATTACATCCGCTCCGTCACAAAGTTTTTTCATCTCGTTCGGAAAGTCATCGTCAAATCCCGGGTACATTTTTCCGTTGTCAGCCATAACCGGGTCAACGATTCGGAGTGCGCCAGGGCGAGCCGTTTTTTTCATAATTTCAAGAATATGCGGAATCTGCGCTTTTGAAACATATCCCGTGTAAAAAGCGTCGAAATCAATTTTTTCTGTGAGCCAGCGGTTTAAGATTTCCGGCATATCATCAGTCAAATCGTGAAAAGTCCAGCCAGAATAGCCTGCCGTATGGTTTGAAAGTACCGAGCTTGGTAGAATCGCAGTCTCAATTCCACATGCAGAAATTACTGGCAGGGCGACTGTGAGCGAACACTGTCCTACACAGGAAATATCCTGAATTGTCAAAAGTCTTTTATCCATTTTTTAACTCCTTTTTTCTCGTTTTGTGATGTGAAAATAATAATCAGAATCTGGTATTAGATATATACTCAAAATGAATTAAGTTTTATATAATCAGATTTTATGATAACTGTGGATTTTGAAAATCGCGGGAATCTTTCGCTTACGGATTTTCTGGTCAAAGAGATAAAAAATCAGATTTTAGACGGAAAAATCGCTGAAGACGAAAAAATGCCCTCAAAACGCTCGCTTTCACTGCATCTTGGAGTGAGCGTGATTACAGTTCAGAATGCTTATGAAAGGCTCATTGATGAAGGGTATCTTTACTCGATTGAGAAGCGCGGATTTTTCGCCAGCGGACTTGCGAATCATCTGAAATCGAAAAAAATGCCGGAAACTGAGCGGACTGAAACATCTTCTGATGAAAAAAAATCGGGTGAAAGCCTGTTTTTTGCCGATTTTGCGAGTAATTCCGTGGCGAGCGGGAGATTTCCTTTTTCTCTGTGGTCTAAAACAATGCGGCAGGTGCTGAATTCGGAGAACGAGAAACTGCTTAAAAAATGTGATGTCTTCGGAAGCCTTGAATTACGCCGGGCCATTTGTCACCATCTTAAAGATTTCAGAAATATGGAAGTTAGTGAAAATCAGATTGTAATCGGAGCGGGAACTGAGTCGCTTTATTCGATGATTGTTCAGTTTTTCGGGCGTGACATTGTTTTTGCAGTCGAGAACCCCGGTTATAAGAAAGCGGCAGATATTTTTACAATCAACGGAACGGACTGTGTTCATATCGGGATTGATGATAAGGGGATAATTCCGGAAGAACTTGAAGAAAGCGGTGCTGACATCGTGCACATTTCTCCTTCGCACCATTTTCCAACCGGCATCGTGATGGATTTCAACAGGCGAAAAGAGATTCTGGAGTGGGCTTACAGAAAGGAAAATCGTTTTATTCTTGAAGATGATTATGACAGTGAATTCCGTTTTGTGGGAAAGCCTCTTCCGACTTTGCAGAGCATTGACAGCCGTAACCGGGTGATTTATATCAACACCTTTTCAAAAACACTCTCGCCCTCATTCAGAATCAGCTATATGGTTCTGCCGGAAAATCTTGCGGTGAAATTCGGGGAAAAACTGAGTTTCTATTCGTGTCAGGTCTCAAGCTTTGAGCAGTTTACTCTGGCACGTTTTATCGAAAGCGGGAATTATGAAAAGCACATCAACAGAATGAAAAATTACTACAGAAGCCTCAGGAATAATCTGATGTCGGCTTTCCAGAAATCTGCATTATCTGAAATCTGTACGATTCGTGAGGAAAATTCCGGGATTCACTTTCTTCTGTGCCTGAAGAAAGGAATTGATGCAAAGAAACTTCAGGAAGAATGGCGGAAAAAAGGGATAAACATTCCGCTTTTGTCAGAATATTTTTATGGTGAAAACAAAAAAAATCCTGAGATAGAAACTACTTTCGTAGTAAACTACTCAGGAATTCCGCGTGAAAAAATCGGCGACATTGTGTCACGACAAGATAATTCTTTAGACGCGGATGGACGCTGATAGACACAGTTATCTGCGTTTATCTGCGTCTAATTATTTATTTTTTCATCTTAGCAAATGCGGCTGCGAATGGGTTGTAGCTCATTCCATCGTCGCTTCCGAAGTTGCGGTTGCCATTGTTGCGCGGGCGGTCATTTGCGAAGGCCGGCTTTTTGTCGCCTGCGGCTGCTCCGCTGCCCTTCTTTACGACTACGACACGTTTTTTGCCTGTGCCGTCAGTTGAAGGCTTTTTGCCCTCGTTTGTCTGGCCGAGGCGTGTGTGTGCGTCGCTCTTGAGCGAGAGGCTGATTCGCATTCGGTCTTTGTCGAGCGCGATGATTGTGAATTCTTTTACATCACCGACTTTGATGATTTCCATCGGGTCAGAAACATAAGTGTCGCTCAATTCTGAAATGTGAATCAAAGCTGTCTCGTGCAAACCGATGTCAACGAAAGCGCCGAAGTCAACTACGTTTTTGATTTTGCCTGTTACTTTCATTCCGACAGTCAAATCTTCGAATTTGACGACGCCCTTCTGCATGATTGGAGCCGGATATCCGTCGCGGGGGTCACGGTTCGGCTTTCCAAGCTCTTCGATGATGTCATTCAAAGTTGTCTCACCGATGTTGTATTTTTCGATGAGGGCTTTTTTTGTCTCTGCCGGGACCTGTTTTCCGCTCTTAACGAAATCCAGAACTTCTCGTGCTACATCATAGTTCTCCGGGTGAACCCAAGTGTTGTCGAGCGGGTCAGAACTTTCTGCAATCTTAAGGAAGCCTGCACACTGCTCGAACGCCTTAGGGCCTAAGCCCGGTACTTTTTTGAGCTCTTCACGGCTTGTGATTTTACCGTTCTGGTCACGATAAGCAACGATTTTCTTTGCTGTGCTCATGTTGATGCCAGAAACATACTTCAAGAGCATGTAGCTTGCTGTGTTCAGGTTTACGCCGACCTGATTAACTACAGAGCCAACGACTTCATCAAGCTGTTCAGCGAGCTTTTTCTGGTTTACGTCGTGCTGGTAAAGTCCTACGCCGATTGCTTTTGGATCAATTTTTACGAGTTCTGCGAGAGGGTCCTGCAAACGACGTCCCATTGAGATTGCACCACGGATTGTAAGGTCAAGTTCTGGGAACTCTTCTGTTGCGACTGGGCTTGCTGAATATACGGAAGCACCAGATTCATCTACGACTGTGTATTTTACATCGCTGTCAGCATAGTTCTCGCTGATAACTTTTGAAACCAGAGCCTGAACTTCGGGCGAGCCTGTTCCGTTACCAACAGCAACGACCTGAATGTCATATTTGTCGATTGCCTCGTTCAAGAGATTGTAAGCCTCGTCTGCCTGCTGAACCTGATAAATCTTAAAGTAGCCCAGGTATTTTCCAGTTTCGTCCAAAGCGGCACATTTTGTACCAGTGCGGATACCAGGGTCGATTCCAAGAACACGGCTTCCCTTAATTGGCTGAGTCATCAAAAGGTTCTTGAGGTTTTCTGAGAAAAGCTCGATTCCGTGGTCATCAGCTTCGTCAGTTTCGTCACTTCGGATTTCACGGACAACAGCCGGAGAAAGAAGGCGAACCAGACCGTCCTCAATGGCTTCCTTGTGATATTTGTTTGAGATTTTTACCTTTTTCTGCAAGAGTGCGACTGCGTCGTCAACTGGAACATCGATTGTAACGCTCAAAGCACCCTCGCGCTCAGCTCGGTTGATTGCAAGGATTCTGTGCGGCTTAACCTGATTGAGAGGCTCTGAGTAATCCCAGTACATTTTGTAAGTTGAAGTGTTCTCTGCGACAGTTGCGTCCTGTCCTTCAGGAACGATGCCCTTTGTCTGGATTGTGCCTGCGCTCATGTAAAGGTCGTGAACATCCGAGCGGTTTTCTGTGTCCTGTGAAGTGCGCTCTGCGATAATGTCAC